>NZ_MKVG01000007.1:0-313322 GCF_001899155.1 Flavobacterium sp. 38-13 | reverse complement strand
CATCATGAAGTGGACTTCAATCCCAAATCTAAAATCTTATATCTGAAATCGATAGATGGCATATTTTTGATTTAAGATTTTTGATTTATGACTAACTACTAAACTATCTACTACCAACTATTCACTATAAACTATAATTCGTTGATTTCCTTCTTAAAAAAGTTTACATAAAAAAAGTCGTCCGGATCCAAACCCTGCTCCAGTATGGCAGCATTGATAAGTCCAATCTTTTCTTCATCGAGCTCTTCCGGATTGGAGAAGTTAAGAAAGGTGACAAACTCATCACTGTTATGGAACTTAAAGCTGAGAGGCGTATTGAGAGAATATTGTGTAATCTTAAAATCGAGTTTGTTTCCCAGTTCCCGTATATGCTGTTCAGATTCTATGAAACCGTTTTTAATCAGTGATTCGATGATGTTCTTGAAATTATCGTTCATGGTGGCTGATTTTATAAAATTGTCTTACTAATATACGATTTAAAAATGAAATGACAGTTATGATAAATCCAACAGTTTTTTTGTTTTTGTTATATTATATTTAGCATAGCTTTTATTTTTTGAATCCAATTTATCGATAGCTTTGGCATAGTTAAATCTCAAAATCAGATGACTTTTATTTTTACTCTGTGTATACTGCTGGCAATTTCTGTCTTTCTTTTTTTTAACCATACCAAATTTGGAAGACGACCGTCAGGCAACCGGATGGAACGTATCAAAAAACTTTCAAATTATGGAAAAGGGCAATTCCAAAATATTTCCAATACGCCAGATCTTACTGATGGGGCGAATCTTTTTACAGTTTTGAAAGACTTTTTCTTCGGGAAAAGCAAGCGAAATATTCCATCAGGTGTTATTCCTTCACAAAAGACCGACCTGAAAAATCTGGATCCGGAAAAAGATGTATTGGTCTGGTTTGGACATTCGTCTTATTTTATGCAGCTAAGCGGCAAGACTTTTTTGGTTGACCCGGTGTTTAGTAACCATGCTTCGCCATTGTCTTTTACTGTAAATGCATTTAAAGGTTCCAATGTGTATAGTGCGGCCGATATGCCAGAGATTGACTTCCTGCTTATATCACATGATCATTGGGACCATCTGGATTATGATACAATGCTCCAATTAAGACCAAAGGTAAAACGGATCATTACAGGATTAGGGACAGGTGAACATTTCGAACGTTGGAATTTTAATATGAAAATGATTGACGAGCTTAATTGGCACGAGTCACTGGATTTGGGCTCAGGTTTTAAGATTCATACGGTTCCGGCACGCCACTTCTCAGGCAGAGGTTTTAAGAGAAATCAGGCAATCTGGCTGGCATTTGTGCTGGATATGCCACAGAAAAGAATATACGTTGGAGGTGATTCCGGCTATGATACTTTTTTCAGACAAACAGGCGATGCATTTGGGCCTTTTGACCTTGCGATATTGGAATGCGGACAATACAACAAGAATTGGAAGTATATTCATATGATGCCGGAACAAACGGTACAGGCCGCATTAGACCTAAATGCTAAGGTATTGTTTCCGGTGCATTGGGCTAAATTCCCGCTTGCGCTTCACGATTGGGACGAACCTATTATAAGGGCAGTAGCTGCTGCTGAAAAGACAGGGCAACCTATTGTGCATCCTATGATTGGGGAAGTATTGGATTTAAATTTGCTGGATAGCAAAAATAAATGGTGGGAAGGAATTGATTAGTGGATAGTTGATAATTGAAAGTGGATAGTTATTAGTCTATTCATCTATTCTCTATCATCTATTATCTAAAACCATACCTATATAAAAATGCAAAAGCCGACCTGGAGCGATCGACTTTAGCGGTGAGAGCGTAACCCTGTTTCCAGGTCTCTCGGTGCAAATGTACTCTTATTTATTAGAAACGCAAGCTTTTTTTAGTTTATAGTTGATAATTGATAGTGGATAGTGGATAGTTGGTAAAGGATAGTCTTTAGTTGATGATGGATAGTTGTTAAGTTATTAGTCTATTCATCTATTCTCTATCATCTATTATCCAAAATCTAAAATCATAAATCCAAAATCATAAATCCTTAAAAAATCTCATTACACGTTTCTTCCTTTTTGTTACAAGATCCGAGGTTTTTGTATTAAAGTTATATTAAATCAACATTCGGATTGCTTATTTTGTCGTATCTTCATGACGAATTAATAATTAATAACCCAAAATAATACGCACTGAAAATGAAAACAAAAAGCCTTTTATTGATCGGAATCGTAGGTCTCTCTTTGGTGACCATTGTCAAAACGGTATGGAACAGGATGGAAATCTTCGACGAAGAGGAGGAAGACCAAGAGTTAGAAGGTCAAGATGAAGAATATGGCTTTCCACTTTTCATCTAGGTAAAAAATATTACCAGTTAGTTTACGAACCAAATTATTATATAAAAACAGCGCTATGACAAACAAGAAACTAATTTTAGGAATTGCGGCGGGAGTCGCAGCCTTAGCAGTAGTAGGAATAATTTGCAACAAAAAAGGATATATTAATTTCGGCTCGATGCTGGATAAGGCAGGCGATATGGCCGGAAAAGTAAAAGATACCTTAGGCAAGATTAAAGATTCGGCAGTAGCCGAAGCTGATTCTGTGATTCAGGAAAGTAAAAATATTGCCGGAAAAGCTATAAATGCTGCTACCGGAGTAAACGACAAAGCTTCAAACGCTGTTAGCTGATTTGATTCATTGTTAGTTTGGAAACGGCTGAATGTTTAACATTCAGCCGTTTTTTTATCTCTAATCATTAGACAAAGCTTCCGAAATCTTTTCTCCCAAAATAATAAACTTGTCTACTGCATTATTGGAATTTAGTTCCTTATTAACTGTACCTTTCAACCTTCCTTCTGACAAAACATAACTATAAGCCGCTTCGCCATCTTCAAGTTTTTTCCATGTATAAGTGTCACCCTTGCTGCTGAAATGGTCTTTTTCAAGATTATCCATCAAAATTTTTCGAATCTTTTCAGTCTTATAGTCATCAAAGCTTGCCCTTATGGAATACGTAAAATCGGAATTATTGACAGAAACAGAAGTAGAGCTGGAACTTGAACTAGAGCTGCTGCTTTTACTTTTTTTACTGCTGCTTTTGGCTTCTGCTTTTACAGGAGTAGATGAACTGCTGGAAACATACGTTTTTCCATTAATTGTTACTACTGAAGTAGTGTTTGCCGAAACCTTAACCGACGTTGCCGGAGTCGGTGGTGTTGGTGGCGTTGGCGGTGTCGGAGGAGTCTTCTGTGCGTTTGCCAAATAGCTACAAGCCATAAATGCGATGGTGATAATTAGTCTCATAATGTTATTCTTTAATGTTAAACTCAAAACCCAAGCCTCTCACGCTTGGAATAGATATGGCAGGATCTTCGCTGAAATACTTGCGTAATCGGCTGATAAAGACATCCATGCTCCTGCCGGAAAAGAAATCGTCGTTGCCCCAGATTTCTTTCAGGATATCTTCTCTTTTTACAAGCTTGTTTTTGCTGGCATATAAAAACTGGATCAGGTGTGCCTCCTTTTCCGTTATTCGGTGTGTAACGTTTTCATGTGTCAATAGATAGTTCTCGTTATCAAAAAGATATTGTCCAATTTTGAATTTTTTATCTGCTGTGTGCTGTGGCGCCGTTTTTTGCACGCGCTTCAATATATTCGTAATTCGCAATATCAATTCTTCTACTTCAAAAGGCTTGACGATATAATCATCGGCTCCAAGCCTTAACCCTTTTATCTTGTCTTCCTTCATGGATTTAGCTGTCAGGAAAATAAAAGGCGTTTCCGGATAGGTGTCGACTACCTTTTCAGCCAGTGTAAAGCCGTCCATTTGCGGCATCATTACATCAAAGACACAAATATCAGGTTGGGTTGCCGGAAACAGTTTTAGTGCCTCTTTGCCGTCTTTGGCCCAGGTGACGTCAAATCCGGAAAATTCCAGATACTGCTTCAAAATGGAAGCATAGTCGAAATCGTCTTCTGCTAATAAGATGTGCTTTTTCATAATGGTAGTGTGATTAAAAATAGGGCTCCTTTGTCTTCTTCGCTTTCTACTTTGATTGTGCCTTTATAGGATTCGATGAGCTGCTTGACATAAAACAGTCCAAGTCCGAGTCCTTTTGTTTCGTGTATGTTTCCTTTTTCAATTCTGTAAAACTTATCAAAAATTGCGAACTGTTCCTTTGTAGCAATACCTTGTCCATTATCCTGAATGCTCATAACAAAGCTGTTTTTTTGAGATTTCATTTCAATGTCAATTTTTGTCGCACCATATTTTACCGCATTTTCCAGCAGGTTTACAATAATAGTGTTCAGATGGAACGGGTCAATCTTAGCGTGAAGGCTTTTCTGTTCCTGATGACAGTTAATAACAGTGTCCGGATGCGAAAGCTTAAAATCATCTATAATATCACGAATTTCACTGCAGCTGATTTCCTTAACGTTTTCTGAGCGTGTTGAAGGCAGCAATGAAGCATCAGTAACCTGACGGAATAGTTTCTGTAGTCTTTCATTCTGTCTTTCAAGTAGTGACAAAGTATGCCTGTAATGCTCTTCAGTCATGTCCTTCTCTTTGCGTTGTAAGGTTTTGATGGCAATATCCATCGTAGCCAGTGGGGTTTGGAATTCGTGGGTAATATTGTTTACAAAATCGGTCTTGATATCTGCAATACGTTTCTGACTAATCAAATTTTTAAGTGATAAATAATAGAGATAAACCACAAATGCCATCAGCAGTACAGAAAAAATCAACAGCCCGGCCATTTGGCTGATTACTGTCATTTGCCAATTGGCGACACTATAATAGGTTTCGCTTTTGATAAGAAATTTAAGATCTTTTTTAATCGGATCCAGGAGGCTGTCTTCAACATTCAATTCCAAATCGCTTTCCCATCGGCCTGTAGAAGCAGATATCTCATCCTTGTTTCGAATACGGTTTCCACTTACAAACAGCTTACCTTTATATAAGTTTTCCATTTTTTTATTTTCAAGAATCGTAGCCGAGTTGATATAAACGGAATAACCTATGTCATAGTCGCCGGGCTTTTTCTTTTTGGCCATATAATCAGACATGAGGCTGCTTAGAGAGTCTGATTTTTTAGTCATAAAAGCGACAAACTCATCTTTTTTTACTCTTTTGTACGCATAATCTTTGATAAACTGGCCTGTAAGCCGCATCCAGGCATTATTAAGGTCATACCATTCGTCAGTATCTTCCATATCCACAAGCTGTTTCTTGATTTTGGCGCTGACTTCCTTTTCGGTCAGTTTATAAGTATTGTATATAAAATAGCCCTGTATCGTTGCCAATGCGGCTACGGTAAAAATACAGGAAGCTATTAATAACATTATTTTTCGTTTCATGACAAATGCTGGTTTGTTGGGACAAAGCTAGGTGTTTCTTGGTTTCGGAGTACTAAAAAACAAACCGTTAACCCTTCTTTAACCAAAACAAACAGGACTTGATGTTAAGTTTGCAGGCTGGTCGTGGGCTACAGAATAGCAAGGGACTCTTTTGTTAAATACAATGCATAGTGCCGTTTTGTGTTTAACCCTTCGTTAACCCTTCGTTAACCCATTTCCAGAAAGCGTTTGCTGAGATTTGCATCATCAATCATCGGGTTTCAATCATCATCAATCAATTAATCATCTGGATCCAATCGATTCAATCATCAATCAAATCATGAAACAGTTAGTTATTTTTTTGCTGCTGCTACCTTTGTGGAGCAGCGCACAGCACAGCCTCTCCGGTTCCGTAACAGAAACCGGAGGCAAGGCTGTGCCTTTCACGGATGTGGCTTTATTAAAAGCACAAGATTCTACCGCTTATAGAAACGTACTTGCCGATGAGGAAGGACGTTTTACAATAGGGTCAGTTGATGACGGACAATATATACTGAAAGCAAGCGCGATTGGAATGTCAAGCGCCTACAGAAATATAAATATAACAGGCGATTTACAGTTGGAGCCTCTTGTATTGTCACAAGCAGCAGAAATGCTAGAAGGTGTTGAAATAGTTTCAAAACGCCCAATTGTAAAAAGACTGGTAGACCGTATGGAATTTAATGTAGAAAACTCTTCCTTATCTTCTAACAATGCATGGGAAATCCTTTCCAAAACACCGGGTGTGACCGCCACCGGGAGTGGCAGCATTTCCGTACGCGGCAGTCAGAGTATTCTGGTAACCATCAACGACAAAAAAATATACATGTCGGGCGATGAACTGAAACAATATCTGGAAAATACCAGCGGAGATGACGTAAAATCGATTGAAGTGATTACTAATCCACCGGCTAAATATGATGCTCAGGGAGCTGCTGTAATCAATATCAAGCTTAAAAAAGTAGTAGCATTAGGCTACAAAGGCTCTGTCAATACGGCCTATGTGCAGTCCATATATCCAAAAGCAGTAACATCGACAGGGCATTTTTATAAAGGCAAAAAGCTTTCTTTAATGGGACGCTATACTTTTGGAATGGGAGAATATGTAAACGAAAGCCGTGACAAAACACGTTATTATGATGAAAATGGAGGAACGGCTTCAGAATGGGATAGTTTTTTGCGTCGCAAGAGCAAATCGTTGGAACAGCATTCTTACCGATTACAGGCAAGCTATGAACTGGATTCACTCAATACGTTTTCAATAGGAACCACAGGTTTTCAGGCTCCGGAGCAGCGAGGCAGGTATAGTGCGCCAACGTCTATTTACGGTAGTGACGGGCTACTCGATTCATTATATGTGACAACAAATAACAGAAAAAACCCGGCTCGTAATGCGGCTTATAATTTTCTATACGAGCGCCTGTTGTCTGACAAGGCCAAACTGGTATTCAATACAGACTTTACAAACTATCTTTCCAAGGACTATCAGGACATTATGACTGCCTTTTCATTGCCGGACGGTACACCTTATCGCGACAATCGTTTTATAAATAACAGCCGACAAGCCATCAAGCTCTTTTCGATGCAGGCCGATTACAGCAATGAAACAAATGGTACGTTTGAAGCCGGATTAAAATACGGGAACGTTTCTGCTGACAGTAATCTCGATTACAGAGACGATGTTGATGGAATATTGGTACCTAATCCCGGGCGCACCAGTAAGTTCCTGTATGACGAATCTATCTTTGCAGGATATATGAGCTATAGTAAGGAATTTGGTAAATGGAATTTAAAGGCTGGATTGCGTGGTGAATATACTTCATTAGAAGGTAATTCGGTTACAACTTCCGAAGTCAACGACCAAAACTATTTCAAACTGTTTCCTACCTTTTATACGATGTACAAGCCCAACGAGAATCATGAAATAGGCTTTTCTTATGGCAAACGTATCAGCAGGCCGCGTTACAGTCAGCTTAATCCGTTTCGAATCTATAACAATAATTATTCTTATGGAATGGGAGACCCGAAGTTATTGCCAACCATTGTGCACAACCTGAATTTCTTATATACGCTAAAAGGAAAATATAATTTTGACCTGTATTACCGATTGGAAAAAGACCCATCGATGGAAATTGTCTACCAGGATTATGAGACAAATACGGTTGTTTACCAATTTACCAACATCGATAAAAATTATGCATTTGGATTGGAATTCAATACCAACCTGACATTTTTTGACTGGTGGGATGCCGGTATACAGGGAGCCCTTAGTTATGTGGAAGACCGTTTTCAGGGAGTAGACGGGAAATTATATAGCAACGGACGACCTACCTATAACTTTAATGTCAACAATCGTTTTGCTTTAAATAAGAAAAAAGATTTTAACGGGGAGATTAATTTCGATTACAACTCCTCTTCGGTGCAGGGTACGTTTGTTTTCACACCTACAAGCAACCTGACTCTGGCATTACGCAAGAAAGTATTGAAAGGAAACGGAGAAGTGTATGGCATTTTTTCCGATGTATATCGGGGCGAGACATTAGGTTTGAGAACTGACTATGGCAACCAGTATAATAAGTCACGCTATTATGCCGATTCACAAAACTTCAGGCTGGGATTCCGATATAATTTTGGAAACCAGAAATTAAAGGAAAAAACAAGAGAGCAGACGGAGGAGCAGAGAAGGATTTAATGAATTAGGAATTACTAATTATAAATTAAGATTTTGGGTGCAATGTGCCTGTGCTTTAGAATCTGTTATAGAAACCTGCTGTATGGCAGGTTTTTTTATTTAAAAAAAGCGATGAATTTTATATGAAATGATAGAAATGTTTCTACTTATATTATTAGCAAAATGGGTTACTTTATCTTTGTAGTATGGTTTTAAAGAAAATAATAATCTGGATTTACGGGAAAATTAAAATATAATACTACTATGAAAGCTGTATTTTTAATGACATTGATAGCGTTAGCTGTTTCTTGTCCTTCTTTAACTCAAAAAACACACGTAATGAATCAGAATATTTTAGAATTAGTACAAAAAAATGATGTACAGGGCATGGCAAAGGCACTTGAAAATGGAGCCAATGTGAATACGGCTGACAACCATAAAAACTCTTTGCTGTTAATAGCTACACGAAACGGACATACCGAAATGGCTAAGCTATTGGTTCAACACGGTGCCGATGTCAATCAGCAGTCTGATAATCTTGACAGTGCTTTTTTATATGCTGGTGCCAGCGGACAGACAGAATTAGTGAAACTCTATTTGGATAATGGTGCCCGTTTTGATGTTTTTAATAGATATAACGGAACCGCACTTATCCCTGCTTGCGAACGGGGTCATGTGGAAACGGTCAGATTATTAGCAAATACTAAAAATTTTCCCATAGACCATGTTAACCGTTTAGGTTGGACGGCTTTGATGGAAGCCATAGTGTTAGGAGACGGGAGTAAAAAATATCAGGAAATTGTTCAGATTTTAAAAGATGCAGGGTCCAGACTGGATATTCCTGATAATGATGGTATAAGTCCTTTACAGCATGCTAAAAAAAGAGGTTTTAAAGAAATTGTGAAAATATTGCAGACCTAAGATGTTTACCTTTTAACAAAGCCTAAAAATGGCAAAAAGCTACGATTACTGATTAAATATTTTTAATTGTTGATTAAAATCCTATACTTTAGAGTAAAAACATTTTGTTATGAAAAAACTATTCTTTTTAATGACTCTTGTCTTCTTAAGTTCTTGTGTGAAAAATGAACGGAAGGAAGATTTTTCTACTATTATAATTAACCTGGGCCATTCACAGTATCCTACACAGATTATCATTGATATCCAAAAAAGTCAGATTGGGTATCAGAATCTGAATGTGGTATTGGCTGCTTCGGCTGATGCTGACAAAACCATACCCCATAATCAAATAGTATCTCTTGATAAAACGTCGCTAAGTAAAATTATGGACCTCTTTTATGCGATAGACAGGACACCGCAGGAACGGAATAAGTCTGCCGAAGGCATGTATTCTTCTATTGAAGCGCATTCAGATAATGGAAAGGTCTTAAATATAGATCAGCTAAATGACAGACATGCGGATGAAATTGCTTTTTTTGAAGCGGTTTTGAAAACCATTGCTAAAAAATCAAAAGATCCTAATGTACAGCGTGAAATGGACGATTTGATTAAAGGATTATAATAGTTTCTGATTTCATTCTTTAGATTTGTAAAACCATTATCCTTCCCATGAAAAAATGTTTTGTTTTATTTATCGTTACAATTTTTACTTGTTGTTCTCCAAAAGGAATTAAAAAGGATATTACAATAATCGAAATGCAGATTTCACCCTCATTTTGGTTTCAGAAAAAAATTGTATTTAATGTAAAAGAAAAATATTTGTTATATAAAAATCTAAGCGCTTTTGTTGATGAAGAAAGATGGGTTTTACGTAATGAAGCAAGTGAAAATACTTTAATTTCTCTAACAGATAGCGAAGTAGACTCGCTTGTAATGCTCTATGATAAAATCATTATTTCTGAGGAAGAAGTATTAACACCTCCGGATGGAGAAACCATCCTTATTCAGGCAATAGAAAATAACAAACTTGTCAGCATTCATAATGGTGAAGGAATTTACGAGCTGCGCAAGGCTTTAATAGGGATTGTAAAAGAAAAATCTAATGATCCAAAGATTAAAAAAGAAATGTTACGATTATGAGTAGTTCTCATTTTTTTAAAGTTATAGTGGTTGTATTATTTGGTTTGTCATTTTCGTCTTGTAAGGAGAAGGCTTCAATTTCATTACTATCAGTAGAGTTTGTGAAAGATGGTTATTTTGATATGGACGTAATTATTAACCTGAAAGAAAGTTATTTGCTGCATAACAGATATTCTGTTGTGCCAGTTGGAAATCACTCCTTATCTCCTGACGTCTTCAAATTGTCAAAAGAAGAGACGGATTCTCTCTCAGTTCTTTATAAAGCAATCAAACTTACGAGAGAAAAACAACAATATATTGATAAAAACATGCTATTAACATATATAGAAGCTGTTGAAGGAAATAAAATTATAGCTCAAAGGAAACAAAATTCAAAGAGGACAGAAGAGGAAAAAATCTTTCTTAAAAAGATTCTTCACCTGATAGCTAAAAAATCAAAAGCCCCAAATGCACAGCATCAAATGGACAAGTTAATTAAAGAATTATAATGAAAAGTCTGCTCCTTAGTGTTAAATATTGCTTTAATACAAAATAAATTTAAGGTTTTCGAAACAAGAAAATATTTTGACAAATACTCGTACCTTAGCAAAAACAATTGGCTATGAAAAACTATATTTTGCTCAGTTTTGTCATTGTGTTCTTTGTCTCATGTAAGACTGGAAAATTGTCTACCCAAGACACGCTATCTCAATCAGAAACTGTCATTATTGGAGAAATCAGAATTATGAATGGGGATAAAGAAGTAACCAAAAATTCCAAAATCTATTTTGACGAAAATACAAAAGGTGTATTGTTTTACAAACTTGCAGCCGACGGACTCGTTATGATGAAGCTTCCTAAAGGAAATCATTTTATCAAATACATATACACACCCTATGGTTCTGTCAATCTGCCAATAGGCTATGCAAATTTTTCGGTACCCGAAACAGGAAAAGTTTATTATATAGGTACAATTGTAATAGATACTGAAAAAAAGCTTCGCAAAAAATCAAGAGGCATCATATATGACACAGACCCGAAAGGATTAAAAGAAGAAAAGGTGCAGATTACAATATCGGATACTCCACAAAAAGTTTCCAAAGCCTACCATGATGCATTCGGAACCGATAAAAAAATAGAAAATGCTCTTCTGACGGTAGCGCCCTAAAACATCGAACAACTTAATTTAAAAATAACAAAAATGGGATTATTTTCGGCATTATTAGGCAACGCAGGTGCGGTAAGCCAGGACGAACTTCAAAAAAAATACGGGCAGCTTCTCACAGAAGGTGAGTCAATAGAATTGGGCTTTAAGCTGCTTCGTGATACATTTATATTTACTAATAAAAGATTAATCCTGATTGACGTGCAGGGACTTACCGGGAGTAAGACCGAATACAAGTCTATTGCCTATAAAGCCATCAGCCGCTTTAGCATAGAAACAGCAGGAACTTTTGAATTGGATGCCGAATTAAAAATATGGGTGTCCAGCGAAGCCAATCCAAGTATTAAAAAACAGTTTAATAAATCGGTTAATGTCTATGAAGTGCAGAAAGTATTGGCACATCATGTGTTAAAATAAGAAAAAAATAATTACTATTTTAATAAAAATTATGACCCGAGGCATTGCTTCGGTTTTTTTTATTTGCTAATTTGTAACAGGAATACAAAAAATAACAAGTTTTACGGGAATCCGTAAGGTGATTGTTTTTTCGGAGCCTATTTTTGGCAATATGTAACAAAAGCGACATAGAGTGAATAAAATGTAAACCATGAAAAAGTATTATTTGAACAGGGGAGACGAAAATCTGGGCCCTTTTAGTCTGGAAGATTTGAGAGAACATAGGATATCCCCTGAAACAATGGTGTGGTTTATAGGGCTTGAAGGCTGGACTCCTGCTAGAAACGTCAGGGAACTGCGTCCTCTGTTTGAAAGTATTCCCGGTCATGAACTCACAAGTAGCCAGGGTGTTGAAAAATATTATATTTCTAAAATGGAAAAAGAATCCTTTTTCCTCAAGCATATCGATAAATTTTTGTTGCTCTTCCTTTTTGCCCTTGCTGTGGGTATCATCATGTTTTTACTGGAATTAAATCTGTAAATGAAAGTTTTTACAAACAATTACGGGTTCTAAATTCTCGTAATGTGAATATTTTTTTAAGAAAAGCATTGTTTTACGGATAGCCGTAAGGAAATAATTCTCAATACATATAAATTTGGAGTTAAGTATATTTTGATTAACAGTTGGGACACGCGGATCTAGCCATAATAGTGATGCAATCCGGACTAAACCGCCTTCGGGCGGTTTTTGTTTTTCTGACATATTTGTTTTTAAGAAGATGGAATTAAAATTTAATATACGTCAAAAACGAAAAAATGATAGTTGATAGAATGATAACCAACACGATTTATGAGTATTACGAGATTTTAATATTATTTTTTCTGAAAAAAGAATGCTTTTACGGAAATCCGTAAGGAAATCGGTTTTTGTAGAATTACATTTGATATTAATTGTTTGTCTCAGGTCTATCTATTTTGAATTCACTGTTTTTATGAAAAAGTATTACATAAATAGTGGGGAACAAAATCTGGGTCCTTTTGATTTGAATGATTTGAAATCAAAAGGAATTGGCAGAGATACGCTGATTTGGTTCTTTGGTATAAGTCGTGGCTCCAGGGTCAGAAACATGTCGGAATTAAAAGAGCTGTTTCGGGCAAACCGGGAGAAAAGGAAAGAAGGGTTCCGCAAATCTATGAATGACGAAACAGCTTCTTTTTTAAAGGACCGACTGCTGCTTTTTGTAGCATTGGGACTGATTCTTGGATTTGGGATCTTGTTTTATAGTTTTTATATTACAAGTAGCATTTCTAAAGACGAACAGCGAAGTTATAATGAATTGCAGTTATCCAGAGAGTTATTCTGGAGAGAGCGTTCAGCCGATAATGATGAGGCAATAGGGATTGCCTTGTCCGGACAGGAAAGTTTATTAACGTCAGATGAAAACGGAGCTGCGGCCAAAAGGATGACGCAAATAGAAATCGAACTGGATATGGCAACACAAAATCTGGAGGCAGCAAAACAAGAGCTTTTAGGAGCCAAATCTTTCCAGTTTTTAAGGATGACAGATGACAGGAAAGAAGAGATTGAAGAAGCAAACAAAAAAATACAGGTCTGGAAGGAAGAAATCCGAACCTTAGAGGTAGAGATGGAGCAATTGCAAAAAGTTCCTCATCTGGCCAGCTTAGCAGAATGAATTTCTAAATTTATCCACTATACACTACAAATTTTTTCCCAACCCTTTAACCGCTCCCCTGCACAGGAGCGGTTTCGCTTTTTGGTGCTGTGCCATTGCAAAAAAGTATCTGTTTCTACTTAAAATAAATGCCTATTCAGAAGCATAATAACTTATAAATAATTATTTTTGCACGCAGGTTAAAAAGATGCAATTCATAAAAGAAAATTAACTATATCATATTATGGTAAAAGATTTATTCGAAAGAATACAGCAAAATAAAGGTCCTCTTGGAAAATGGGCTTCACAGGCAGAAGGATATTATGTATTTCCTAAGTTGGAAGGTGATTTGGGACCGAGAATGAAATTTCATGGGAAGGATATTTTGAACTGGAGTCTTAACGATTATTTAGGGTTGGCAAACCATCCTGAAGTACGCAAGGTAGATACTGAAGCGGCGGCGCAATTTGGAGCAGCCTATCCGATGGGAGCGCGTATGATGAGTGGTCACACCAAATATCACGAGCAGTTAGAAAATGAATTGGCAGCTTTCGTAATGAAAGAAGCCGCATATCTTTTAAATTTTGGCTACCAGGGAATGGTGTCTATTATTGACGCATTGGTAACCAAAAACGATATCATTGTGTATGACGTAGATTCACATGCCTGTATTATTGACGGTGTTCGCCTTCACATGGGTAAGCGTTTTACTTATAAGCACAATGATTTGGAAAGCATGGAGAAAAACCTGCAACGTGCTACAAAAATGGCTATGGAAACAGGAGGAGGCATTCTTTTCATTACGGAAGGTGTTTTTGGAATGAGAGGACAGCAAGGAAAACTGAAAGAAATTGTAGCAATGAAAGAAAAATACAATTTCCGTCTTTTGGTTGATGATGCACATGGTTTTGGTACGCTTGGAAAAACAGGAGCTGGAGCAGGAGAAGAGCAGGGTTGTCAGGACGGAATTGATGTGTATTTCTCTACATTCGCAAAATCAATGGCAAATATTGGGGCATTTGTTGCGGCAGATAAAGATATTATTGACTATTTGAAATATAACCTGCGTTCGCAGATGTTTGCCAAAGCACTGCCAATGATTCAGACTATTGGTTCCTTAAAGCGTTTGGAATTGCTTCGTAATTCATCTGAAATTAAAGACAAGCTTTGGGAAAATGTGAATGCCCTTCAAAACGGCTTGAAAAACAGAGGATTTAATATTGGCGATACCAACACTTGTATCACTCCGGTGTATTTGGAAGGAAGCATTCCGGAAGCAATGGTAATGGTAAACGATTTGAGAGAAAACTATGGTATTTTCTTGTCAATTGTTGTATATCCTGTAATTCCAAAAGGTATCATCCTGTTGAGAATGATTCCTACGGCTTCCCATACTATGGAAGATATAGAGGAAACATTAGCTGCATTTGAAGCCATACGCGAAAAACTGGTTAACGGTACATATAAAGAAATCGCAGCCAGGACTACGGTCGATGTAAGCGACGAAAGATAATTTAAAAAGCCATTCTGAAAAGAATGGCTTTTTTATTGAGATTTCAGATTTTCACATCTTAGCACCTTAGAACCTTAGAAACTTAATTTCCAATTCCCATCTAAAAACTGTATCTTTAATACTACTAATCAAAAAAACAATGCACATGAAAATCAGATTTTTAGTTATGGGGTTGGTCATCAGTCTGACAGCCTGCAATAAGAAAGAAGATACAAAAGTAGTCACGGAACCGGAAATGGAGCAGCCTGAAATGACAGCGCCAGCTAAAGAATGTTACGAATATACGAACGGAAAAGACACCATACATTTGTCAATGGCAACAACTAATGGCAATAATGTAGCAGGTGATTTGAAATATGCCTGGTTTGAAAAAGACAGTAATACCGGTATGTTTTCAGGAATGTTTAAAGGTGATACCTTATATGCTGACTATACATTCCAATCTGAAGGCATGACTTCAATCCGGGAAATTGTTTTGATACGCAAAGGTGACAACCTGCTGCAAGGATATGGTGATATAACCGAAAAAGGAAACAAACAACTTTTCAAAGACAGAAAATCGATAAAGTTTGATGAAAAAATGGTGTTGAAAAAAGTAGCATGTAAGTAGTAAATCCACAGAAAATAAAAAAGTTCCGATTGATTTCGGAACTTTTTTATTTGTAATTATTTTACGCTATAGGTTTTGTACATAAGTACATCTTCTTTTGTGAATAATCGGATCAAAATGTTTCCAGATATTATGAATGGCAACATTGTCAACTAATTCAGGAGTTCTGTAACACGTCTGTACATTCTTTTCTTTAAAGGTTTTGTAATATTCGTTAAAAACAATAGCCGTTACACCTTTGTTCTGGTATTCCGGATCAATCCCTATCAGGTAAAAAATCATGTCTTTGCTGTGCTTCCGGGCTTTAAGCAGATGAAAAATACCAAAAGGGAAAATCTTTCCTTTGGCTTTTTGTAGTGCTTCAGAAAAAGAAGGCATTACAATGCTAAAGGCAATTATATTATCGTCTTTGTCAACAATAAATTTAATCAGTTCAGGATTGATAAAACTGATGTATTTTTTTTTGAAATATTCTTTCTGAATATCGGTTATTGCCACAAATGAAGACAGGTTTGCATAAGACTTGTTAAACAGGTCAAACATCTTGTCAACATAGGGCATGATGTCTTTGGTTTTGGTAAAGTTTAACGGTTTAAGCTGGTATCGCTGCTTGATTAGTTCGTTTGCTTTTATAAAAGTTTCAGGGTTGATGTTAGTGAAAGAGAATTTGCTCTCAACATATTCTTTTTCAACTTTCATTCCTAACTTTTCAAAATGTTCTTTATAATAAGGCAGGTTATACCAGGTAATCATTGTGCTGATTTGGTCAAAACCTTCGGTCAGTACGCCTACCTTATCCAGATTGGAAAAACCTACAGGGCCTTCAACATATTCGAGTTGGTGTTCGCGTCCAAATTCATAAACTTTTTCCATTAATGCTTTGGTCACTTCGATATCGTCAACTACGTCAAACCAGCCGAAACGCACTTTTTTCTTATCCTGGTCGTTTACTTCATTCCAGTTGATAATGGCTGCAATTCTGCCAACGATTGTATTGTTTCTATAAGCAAGATAAAACTTGGCCTCGGCACTTGCAAAAGCCGGGTTTTTATCTTTGTCAAAAGTTTCGAGCTCATCGTTTATGATAGGCGGAACCCAGTATTTGTTGCCTTTGTATAGGGAAAATGGAAATTTTACATAGTCCAAAAGCAGGGCTTTGGTATTAGCTTCTTTAATTGTTATCATTACAGGCTATTCTTTTTCTCCACCGACTTCGTCGATTCGTTTTTTCTCGTCTTCTTTTTTCTTGTCTTTCTTTTTGTCTTTTTTGTCACTCTTGTCCGGTCCCTGAATCATAATGTCCTTGTAAAAACCGTCAAATCTCCAGGAAACACCAACACCTCCATAAAAAATAGAAGGAGTGTCTTTTATATTTTTGCTGATGGAGGCATCAACCTGAAGGTTGGGTTGAAGAAGGTAAGCGGCACCTATACGACCAATAGCGTCAGAATAAAAATCACTCTGATAGCCTTGCAATTCGATAAACCCGGACCATTTTTCATTAAAGCCTCTGGTTAGTGTTGCAATAATGCCATAGCTAGGATAGTCGGTCGTGATTCTGTCAGCAATAATGTTCATCACATATACATAGCGGCTTCCAAAGTGGTTTTGTGTAATAACCATCAGCTTTGGGCTGATTTTTGGGTCGGTTGGAAAAGTATATGGATTATTCGAGAAATTGATATTGGCTCCGGCATAAACACCCACGGCAGGAATAAATTGTCTCCATTTGAATCGGTGGTTGGCTTTCCAGCTGTAAATGTTTACTTTCTCTTCATAATTTTTGAATGGGTCATAAATCAGGTATTTGGCTCCAAGTGTCAGTTTTTTGATAGCATTTCTGTTTTCAGAACCCAATGCCGTTTCGTATTGGTCAGTCTGATATTGCAGGTTCATAATGAATTCCAACTGTTCTAAAAAAGCTCCGTAGCGCAATGCCAAATCCAGTCCAAATCCTTTGGCTTTAGTATTCAGAATATCATGGTCTTCGGCTAAGGCATAAATTCCGGCTTCAGTTTGAAAGACGGTCTTACCAACAGAAAATCCCGACATGGATTCGCCTGGACGGTTGGAATTGATAACGTCTGTAAATTGTGCGTAGCTGGCTGAAGAACAGAAGGCGAACAACAGTAATGAAGCAAATCTTGATTTTGACATAGTCTCTGAGTTTTCATTAGCAATGGTTAGTATAACCCAAAAGTAGTATAATTTATTATTTATTTAAGAAGGATATTTTAAATTTAAGCGTTCTATTTGCTAATTTTACGCTTTAAAAAATTTAGATTATGCAATTTGCTTCATTTAACGGAGTCTTGAGAACGTTGTTTATCCTGGTCTGCATTTATTATGCTGTCAGACTGCTTGCAAGGATATTTTTCCCGATCATGGTGAGAACCGTAGTGCAAAAAGCGGAACAGAGTTTTCAGCAGCAACAGCAAAACTATCAGAGACAAAATAGCCAGGATGATTTTGTCAATATCAATACAAATGCCAACAGAAGATCTGACCGACCTCGTGAGACTAAAAAAGTAGGCGAATACATCGATTACGAAGAAATAGACTAACTTTCTTTGAATATATTTGCGGTAAAGCGTATCTTCACGCCTTTATTTATTTTGTTTTCAATTAACACCTTATGAAAATAATCAGCAAGTATTATCCTCACTTACTGGCCATTTTAGGCTTTGTTTTGGTTTCCCTAATTTATTTTTATCCTGTTATGCAGGGCAAGCAGATTTATCAGTCTGATATTGCGCAATATACAGGTATGGCAAAAGAGCAGAACGATTTCCGTGCAAAGGAAAAAGAAGAGCCATTCTGGACAAATTCTGCCTTTGGAGGAATGCCAACCTATCAGTTGGGGGCCAAATATCCTAATGATTTTGTAGGTGATTTAGATGATGTATTGCGTTTTCTGCCTCGACCGGCTGACTACCTTTTCTTGTATTTTCTCGGATTTTACGGATTATTGCTCGCCTTGAGGATTGACCCGCTGAAAGCCTTCTTCGGAGCTTTGGCTTTCGGTTTTTCAACTTATCTGATTATTATTCTGGGTGTTGGGCATAATGCCAAAGCCCATGCTATAGCCTATATGCCATCGGTGGTTGCCGGTGTGATTCTCGTATTCAGACGGAAATATGTCCTGGGAGGCTTGCTGACTATGATTGCCGGGGCATTAGAAATTAATGCCAATCACTTTCAGATGACTTACTATCTGTTGTTTTTACTGCTGATTATTGGCATCTATTTTCTTTATAAATACATCAAACAGAAAGATTATAAAGGCATTTTGTATGCAGTTGGAGTATTTGCTGTAGCCGGAATTTTGGCTGTTGGAGCCAATGCAACCAGCCTGATGGCTACTTCTGAATATACTGATTTTAGTATGCGTGGAAAAAGTGAACTGACCTATAATCCGGATGGTTCTAAAAATACGACTACCTCTTCAATGTCATATGACTATATCACAGAATACAGCTACGGAATTGCGGAAAGTCTGAACCTGTTTGCTCCAAGATTGTTTGGAGGTTCCAACTCAGAACATTTGGGAAACAAATCTAAAGTATATGAATTTATTTCCGCTCAGGGTGCAAATCCAGAAGAGGCACAAGGTTTTACTGAAGCCTATGCTAAAACATACTGGGGCGACCAGCCAATCGTAGCCGCTCCGGCCTATATTGGAGCTGTTGTTTTCTTTTTATGCATATTGGCCTTATTCAATGACAAGCGAAAAATCAAATATGCATTTTTAGGAGGAGCCATCTTTTCATTATTGCTTTCATGGGGTAAGAACTTCCCGTTAATGACTGACTTTTTCATTAACTATGTGCCAATGTATGACAAATTCAGGGCGGTGTCTTCTATTCAGGTTGTTCTTGAGTTATGCATTCCGGTACTGGCAATAATGGGACTTCAAAGTTTTTTCAAATCAGACAAAGAAGAACAATGGAAATCATTAAAACTGGCAGGAGGCGTAAGTTTGGGAATAATTGTACTGCTTTTCTTTGCCAAAGGAATGTTTGATTTTACAGGACCTTATGATGCCCAAATGCAGCAGATGTTTAGCCAGGCACAAGGAAGCCACTCTTTTGGTCTAGAATTTATCGAAGCGTTACGTGAGGATAGAAAAAACATGTATAATGCAGACCTGTTGCGTTCCGGATTCCTTATTTTAGTGACAGCAGGACTTTTATGGCTGCATATCAAAAATAAGCTTTCACATACTTTTGCTGTTGTATTGGTAGGACTGTTCATGATTGGAGATTTGTTCTTCATCGACAAGAATTATGTTGACAGTACAGGCTTTGTAAGTGCAAGAGAAGTAAACGAACCTTTCCAGCCAACGGTTTCAGACCAGCAGATTTTAAGAGACACGACGCAATACCGTGTTTATGAAATCGAAGGAAGATTACAGGCAAGAACTTCCTACTTCCACAAATCGCTGTCAGGTTACAGCGCTGTACGTCCAAGAAGGATTGAGCAGTTATTTGATTACCAGATTGCGAAAAACAATCTGAACGTACTCAATATGCTGAACACCAAATACGTCATCCAGGTAGATGAAAAAGGGCAGGAGTACCCAATCATAAACCCCGATGCCAACGGAAATGCATGGTTTGTAAGTGAAGTCAAATTTGTCAATACGCCAGATGAAGAAATGAAGGCATTGGACAAATTAGACACAAAGAATCAGGCCGTCTTTAACCAGAAAGAATTTAAAAATGCTATTTCAAAAACCTACCAGAAAGACAGTACAGCAACTATTGTTTTAAATAGCTATAAGCCAAACCATCTGAAATATACTTCCAATAATTCGCAAAAAGGATTGGCAGTCTTTTCAGAAATCTATTATCCAAAAGGATGGAAGGCAACTATTGACGGAAAACCAGCCGACCATTTCAGGGTAGATTACACATTAAGAGCAATGGAAATCCCGGCAGGAAAACATACAATTGAATTTAAATTTGAACCGCAGGTTGTCAAGACAGGTAGCACGATTGCTTTAATCAGCTCAATTGTAATGATATTGTTATTAATAGGCGGGATTTATTGGGAAAATAGAAGAAACAAAAAAGAAAACTCATTAGAGAAATAAGACTTCAGATAGCAGGTAGCAGTTTTCTGGCGGCAGGTAACAGGTTTTTAGTGTAATGTATAAGCGCAAATCCAAAATCTTAAATCTTAAATCTGCAATCTAAAATCTAAAAACCGCCATCTAAAATCACAAATTTATAATTTTGAAAAAGGTACTCATCATAACTTATTATTGGCCACCGGCAGGAGGACCCGGAGTGCAGCGCTGGTTAAAGTTTGTAAAGTACCTCCCTGATTTTGGTATTCAGCCAATTGTTTATATTCCCGAAAACCCAACCTATCCGATTCTGGATGAGGAATTGGTTTCTGAAGTTTCCGATAAGGCCATTATATTGAAGAAGAAAATTTTCGAGCCATATGGGTTTGCCTCCATTTTTTCCAGGAAAAAGACCAAAAAAATCAGTTCGGGAATTATTCCAAATAAAAAAAAGCAATCCCTTCTGGAAAAACTTTTTCTTTGGATTCGGGGCAATGTTTTTATTCCGGATGCCAGGGTGTTTTGGGTAAAACCGTCGGTATTGTTTCTGGAGAAATACATTCGTGAAAACGAAATCGATACAATAATAACTTCCGGCCCTCCACACAGTCTCCATCTTATTGGATTGGCTTTAAAAGAAAGAACAAAAGCATACTGGATAGCAGATTTCAGAGACCCGTGGACAACCATAGGCTATCATAATAAACTGAAATTATCCGCATCGGCTGCAAAAAAACATAAAGAACTGGAATCTATTGTATTGAATGAAGCCGATCAGATTTTAGTAACCAGCCAAACGACCAAAAAAGAGTTTGAGGTGCTGACTACAAAACCGATAGAAATCATTACAAATGGTTTTGATGTAGAAAAAGTAGCCCGGCAGCCTTTGGACGAAAAATTCAGCATAGCGCATATTGGTTCCTTTTTATCTGAAAGGAATCCGAGAATATTATGGAAATGCCTTAAAGAAATCATTAAAGAAAACCCTGATTTCAAAAAAGATTTTGAATTGAAACTGATAGGAGCCGTAAGTCAGGAAGTGCTGGATGCCCTTGCAGAATTCAGGCTGAACTCTTATGTAAACAATCTGGGTTATGTTTCGCACAAGACAGCAGTTGAACACCAGAAAAAATCACAGGTGCTGCTTTTGGTCGAAATCAATTCTGAGGACACAAAAAGTATCATACCGGGAAAATTATTTGAATACATGGCCTCAGAACGTCCCATCCTGGCAATAGGTCCTGAAGGTTCAGATTTCGCTTCTATCATAAAAGAAACAAATACAGGTGCCTTTTTCCATTATGATGAATTTGATGCCCTGAAAGAACGTATTTTGGCTTATTATGCCGCTTATAAAGAAGATAACCTTAAAACATATGCCGTCGGTTTACAACAGTACAGTCGAAAAAGCCTTACTGAAAAGCTGTCGAAAATTATACGAAAGTGAATTTAGAATTAAGATGATAGAGAATAGTTGATAGTGGATAGTTATTAGTGGATAGTTGATAGTGGATAGTGGATAGTCGGTACAGGATAGATAGTTTAGGTAAAGAAATCACAAATCAAAAATCACAAATCATAAATCTAAAATCAGAGTTCATGAATCACAAATCTAAAATCATAAATCAAAAAACATAAATCCAAATCGCCCATGGGAATTGTATTAAACCAGTCTGCCAAAAACATTGCCGTAACCTATTTTGGTTTTGGTATTGGCGCTGTTAATGCACTTTTCCTCTATACCAGTTTTTTAGGAAAAACACATTACGGTATTGTTTCGTTTTTGCTTTCTGCTGCGAATATCATGATGCCGCTTATGGCGTTTGGCGTTCATAGTACACTGATACGGTTTTATGCAAAGTATAAGGACGAAGACAAACGTGAACGGTTTCTGAGTTTTATGCTGTTGATGCCTTTTCTGCTGATAATACCCATTACTATCATTACTGTTTTTGGATATGAGCAGATTGCGTCATGGATAATTAAAGACAATCCTACGGTTGAGCCTTATTTATGGCTGATACCGGTTGTAGGACTTTTTATGGGCTATTTTGAGATTTTCTATGCCTGGGTTAAAGTGCATATGAAATCTGTTTTCGGGAATTTTATCAGCGAAGTCCTGGTTCGGATTGTGACTACAATTCTGCTGTGTTCTATTTATATGGGATGGATTGATAAAGATACTTTTATTTATTGCATAGCAGGAGCTTACGGATTACAGATGCTTGCCATGATGGTATATGCGATGTATGTCAAAATGCCTAAATTGCATGTCAGGCTTCCTGAAAATACCAGGGATATTTTTGGCTATTCGTTTTTTATCATCTTGTCAGGAAGTGTAGCCGTATTATTACTGGATTTTGATAAGGTAATGATTCCGGCTTATGAAGAAATCAGCAAAAATGCAGTCTATTCTGTCGCGATTTATATTGCTACGGTTATTGCGGTTCCGAGTCGGGCCATGCTACAGATTATCTACCCGATAACAGCCCGCTTAATGAGCGAAGAAAAGATGGAAGAACTGAACGACCTCTATAAAAAAAGCGCCATCAGTCTGCAGGTTTTTGGTGGATTGGTAATGTTGGGTATTTTTCTAAATATCAAGCAACTGTATCTAGTAATACCCGGAAATTATGAGGCGGGACTTTGGAGTGTTTTTCTAATCGGGCTCGGTAAGTTTTATGATGTCATTTTAGGAAACAACAATGCCATTATCCTGAATACAAAATACTACCGCATGGTTTTGATTTTCGGATTGCTGCTGGTTGTAATGATGATTGGGTTAAATATGCTTTTTATTCCAATGTATGGCATAACAGGTTCTGCTTTGGCTACCTTTATTTCCATATTTGTCTATAATACGATAAAACTGCTGTTTGTGGTTAGAAAAATGGATTTATATCCGTTTACAGCCAATACCTTAAAATCATTTGGAATCATAGCTCTTGTGTTTATCACATTTTATTTTTGGGATTTTCCTTTCAATCCTTTTGTAAATATCATCTTGAAATCAATATTGATTACAATAGTTTATGTGTATCTGAATTATCTTTTTAAGATTTCTGCCGATATCAATCAGGTTTTAGAGAAAATGGTTCCTATAATCAAAAACTCACTTAAGAAGTAGCAGTTTTTTAATTTTTGACAGGATGTTGGACTTTAGGCTAAAAGTTTTTTACATAGTGGCGAAGCGGCTTAATTTTACAAAAGCTGCAGAAGAGCTTTTTATTACCCAGCCCGCCGTCAGCAAGCATATCCATGAGATTGAATCTTTCTATCAGAGCAAGCTTTTTGAAAGAAATGGTACAAGAATAAAACTAACTCCGGCCGGAGAAATACTTTTGGGCTATGCCGAAGAAATTCTAACCATACACAGAAACATAGAATTTGACCTTGCGGCACTGACGAAAGACATTAGGGGAGTGCTTAAAATAGGAGCCAGTACAACTGTAGCACAATACTTTTTACCAAAATATCTGGCTTCTTTCAAGCGGAAGTTCCCTGATTTGAAAATAACCCTTTTTGTGAATAATACAGAGCAGGTAGAGAACCTGTTGTTGGAAAATAAGGTCAATTTGGGTATTGTGGAAGGACAAACCAAACGCAAAGACATAAAATATACTCCTCTGGTTAAAGATGAAATAGTTTTGTGTACAAGCGCAGCAAACCCATCTTCAAAAAAGGCAACATTTGCTTTAAAAGATTTACAGCAATTGCCTTTAGTAATGAGGGAAAGTGGTTCTGGAACCCGTGAAGTTATTATTGCGGCATTAAAAAAAGCAGGCCTGCCGTTTTCGGCCCTCAATATTGATATGGAATTTGAAAGTACAGAAAGTATCAAGTCTTATCTGTTGAATTCCAATTCGTATGCTTTCCTGTCTGTAACTTCTATATTCAAAGAATTGAAAAGCGGAGAATTAAAAATTGTCGATATCAAAGAGTTGGAAATTGAACGCTATTTCTATTGTGTTATACAACAGGGCGATACGCATTTTTTAAATGAGGTTTTTTTCAAACACCTGTCCTTACATAACTTAAAGTTATAACACATTCAAAATAGTAATTTCTCTCTTGCTTCCAGACTTGTCAATTTTGCATTGTAATTTAATCATACAATGGAAAAAAATAATCATCTCTTAGAGCAGAAGCGGAACTTTTTCGGAAAGAATATTACGGTTAGGCAGCTACTTTTTATATTGCTAATCCTGCTTTGCTCATCAACTTATATTTCGCCACCTTTTGCCTTATTTTTAGGAATTTTGACTGCCCGGACAATTGGACATCCGTATTTGCAATTCAATCATAAAATAACGCATTATTTGCTGCAAATTTCTGTAGTAGGTTTAGGATTTGGAATGAATGTACATACGGCACTTCAGGCAGGAAAAAGTGGTTTTTTATTTACGGTATTTTCTATTTTTGGTGTTCTTACAGCCGGATATATAGTCGGGAAAATCCTAAAGATTAATAAAGAAATATCCTTCCTGATTTCTGTTGGAACAGCCATTTGCGGAGGAAGTGCCATTGCTGCTGTTTCACCGGTTATCAACGCAAAAGAAAAACAAATAAGCGTAGCATTAGGAGCAATTTTCATATTAAACTCAATAGCACTCCTGTTGTTCCCGGTTATAGGCCATATGCTGCATCTTTCCCAGTCTCAATTTGGATTGTGGTGTGCCATAGCCATACAAGATACCAGTTCTGTTGTAGGAGCTGCAAGCAAATATGGAAATGAAGCCTTGCAGATGGCTACTACAGTAAAGCTCACACGGGCATTGTGGATAATTCCGATTGCTTTTATTAGTTCGGTTATTTTTAAGTCGAAAGAATCAAAAATAAAAATCCCTTATTTCATAGGCTTGTTTGTGGTGGCCATCATCCTTAATACCTATGTTCCTTTTTTCCATAAAATAGGAGGTAGCCTTGTAAGCCTGTCAAAAATCGGGATGACCGTTACGCTGTTTTTAATTGGAGCAGGTTTGTCGAAAACGGTATTGGCTTCGGTCGGATTCAAGCCTATACTGCAAGGAATTATACTTTGGATACTTATAGCGGTTCCTACAGTTTTGATTATATTTTATCTGTAACCGTATAAAATAATAAATCCCGCCTACTTTGCAGTATAACGGGATTTATAACAAACCTAACCAACCAATTTTAATAATCAACCAAATTATTAAACTCTTAAATATTTTATCAGTTTGTCTAACCAACTAACTTTTACGATTTACTATATTCAAGTTCCATGCCAAAGTTAAAATGTCATGCTTCCCGGAATGATAAATTAGTGTTAAACAGTACTATAGTTTTTCTTTGAGATATTTTCCGGTAATAGAATTTTTATTTTGTACAATTTCTTCCGGTGTTCCCGAAGCAACTAGCTGCCCTCCGTTTTCACCGCCTTCAGGACCAATATCGATAATATAATCAGCACACTTGATAAGGTCAAGATTATGCTCAATAACAATGATGGAATGTCCTTTGTCGATTAAGGCATCAAATGAAGCCAACAGTTTTTTAATATCGTGAAAATGCAATCCGGTAGTTGGCTCGTCAAAAACAAACAGAGCTTTATCTTTTGTTGCTCCTTTTACAAGGAAAGAAGCCAGTTTGATTCGCTGTGCCTCACCACCCGAAAGTGTCGATGAGGACTGCCCAAGTTGTACGTAACCCAAACCAACATCCTGTAAGGGTTGCAGTTTCTGGGTGATTTTTGACTGCTTGTGTTCGGAAAAGAAAGCTACAGCATCATCAATTGTCAGCGTCAGAATATCGTCTATGTTTTTTCCTTCGTAGGTAACTTCCAGAATTTCTTTTTTGAAACGCTTTCCGTTGCAGGTATCGCATACCAATTGGACATCGGCCATAAAAACCATTTCTACATTGATAGTACCTTCACCTTTGCAGGTTTCACAACGACCGCCATCAACGTTGAATGAGAAATGCTTTGGCTGATAATTTCTGATTTGCGATAGTTTTTGCTTGGCAAACAGGTCACGAATATCGTCATACGCCTTGATATAGGTCACCGGATTGGAACGTGAACTACGGCCAATAGGATTCTGGTCGACATATTCGATATGTTTGATAAGCTGATAACTTCCGGTCATTTCGCTAAATTGCCCGGCTTTTTCACCAACACCTTCCAGCGCTTTCTGCATGGCCGGAAAAAGTATTTTTTTGACAAGGGTACTTTTTCCACTTCCGGAAACTCCGGTGATTACTGTAAGCACTTCCAAAGGAAAACGAACATCAATATTTTTAAGGTTGTTTTCACGTGCCCCAATAATATCAATAAAGTTTTTATGTTTTCTGCGTATTCTCGGCGTTTTTATTTCTTCCTGTCCGTTCAGGTATTGGGCTGTAAGCGATGATGATTTTAGTATTTCCTCAAAAGTTCCCTGTGCCACCAGTTCTCCTCCAAATGTTCCTGCTTCCGGGCCTATGTCGATAATCATATCGGCCGCTTTCATAATATCTTCATCGTGCTCCACCACGATAACCGTATTTCCTAAATCGCGAAGCGAAAGCAACACTTTTATCAATCGTTCCGTATCTTTAGGATGAAGCCCGATACTTGGCTCATCCAAAATATACATCGAGCCTACTAGGCTGCTTCCTAAGGATGTAGCCAGATTAATTCGCTGGGATTCACCTCCGGATAATGTGGCAGAATTTCGGTTTAGGGTAAGATAATCAAGCCCCACCTCCGATAGGAAAGCCAGACGGTTATTGATTTCCAGTAATAAACGTTTGGCAACTTTGAAATCGTATTCCGAAAATTCCAGTTCTTTGAAAAAAGTAACCAATCTTTTGATTGGCAAATCAACCAAATCAGAAATCGTTTTGCCGCCAACTTTTACATAATTGGCTTCTTCACGCAGACGTTTTCCTCTGCAATCCGGGCATTTGGTCTTACCCCTGTAGCGGGAAAGCATCACACGATTTTGTATTTTATAATTTTTTACTTCCAGTTCTTTAAAGAAATCGTTCAATCCGACAAATTCCTTATTGCCTTTCCATACCAAAGCTTTTTGTTCTTCAGTAAGTTCATAATAGGGCTTGTGGATGGGGAAATCAAATTTATAACCGTTTTTGACCAGTTCATCTCTGTACCAGCTCATGCTCTCGCCGCGCCACGGATAAATAGCATTTTCGAAAATAGAAAGTGCTGTGTTCGGGATAACCAAATCTTCATCAATTCCTATCACATTCCCATATCCCTGACAGGTAGGGCAGGCTCCATAAGGATTATTAAAGCTGAAAAGGTGAACGTTAGGTTCAAAAAACTGTATTCCGTCCAGTTCAAAATTATTACTGTACGTAAAACGCTTATCCGTATTTAATTCCTGCAGATAACAAACACCTTTGCCTTCATAAAAAGCGGTCTGGATAGCATCGGCAAGTCGGTTGAAAAATTCTTCTTCTTCCTTGACAACAATCCTGTCAATAATCAATAATATATCTTTATTGTCTAACGAATGGCCGTCTATTTCATCAAGTCTTACCATTTCATTACCCACCAGTATACGGGCAAACCCCTGTTGCAGCAATACTTTCAGTTTGTCTTCAAGTGCACGTCCGTCTTCCAGATGAATAGGGGCGAGGAGCAACCACCGACTATCCAAATCAAATGATTTTACGTCATTAATAACATCTGTAACACTGTCTTTTCTGACTTCCTGCCCGGATATAGGAGAGAAAGTTTTCCCGATTCTGGCAAAAAGCAATTTCAGGTAATCGTATATTTCTGTAGAAGTACCAACCGTTGAGCGGGCATTGGTCGTATTCACTTTTTGCTCGATAGCTATTGCCGGAGCAATTCCTTTGATATATTCTACTTTTGGCTTGTCTAATCGTCCAAGAAACTGCCTGGCATAAGAAGAAAGACTTTCAACATACCTTCTTTGTCCTTCAGCATAAAGTGTATCAAAAGCCAGACTTGATTTTCCGGAGCCGGAAAGCCCTGTAATGACTACAAATTTATTTCTGGGAATTACTACATCAAGATTCTTAAGATTGTGAATTTGAGCACCTTTGATGATAATATTTGATTTTGGTTCAATCTTTGTTATATCAGTTATCATAGCTAATTTTGAGAAGTACAAAGATAATTAATTTTAGTGATGCAATCCGATACTATAAGATTGAGATATAGTCAGGGATGGCAATGTTAACGGACTCGTAAATCTATTGAAATATGCCATTTTTTGACGGAGAAACATTGTTGAAAATTATTTTATCATAAGGTTTTATGTTAAAATTCGATATTTTGTTTTGTACTATAAAAAAAATAATGCTACATTTGGTTCATTATTAATCTTAATTTAACACTTGCCTATACAAAAAATTACTTTTTAGAATATCTATTTTTCATTACACAACCAAAAACTAAAAGGTAATACTATGGCAAATGTTCAAACCCCAGACGCTTTGTTGGTAAAAAGATATGTGGCGGGTGACGAAGTCGCTCTTGCTTCACTTATCGACAGACACCAGTCAAAAATCTATGGATTTATCTACTCCAAGGTTTCTGACAGAGATATTACTGATGATATTTTTCAGGACACCTTTATTAAAGTCATTAAAACCTTGAAATCAGGTTCGTATAATGAAGAAGGGAAATTTCTTCCCTGGGTAATGAGAATTGCCCATAACCTTATTGTGGACCATTTCAGGAGAGGCAAAAAAATGCCTATGTCAAGAGAAACAGAAGAGTTTTCTATATTCTCTGTTATTTCAGACTCATGCCCGAATATCGAAAGCAGAATGATTACGGCTCAGGTAGAAAAAGACCTGAAAAAATTGATAGAAGAACTTCCGGATGACCAGAAAGAAGTGCTGTTAATGCGAATTTATCAGGACCTTAGTTTTAAAGAAATCTCTGAATTGACGGGAGTTAGCATCAATACCGCTTTGGGTAGAATGCGTTATGCTCTCATGAACTTAAGAAAAGTTATTGACAAGCATCAAATTATCTTGACAAACTAACAATATTCCCTGCATTGTTGCGTTGTAGTAGAAATAACCTAGTAAAATTATTATATGGCAAAAATCTACTCTAAAAAATCATTAGCAACAAAACCAATGCAACCTAAAAAAGAGACAATATCATTTCTATTGAATTACTCTAAAGCCTTGAGCTATATCAAAGTAAAAGGGCTTAAATTTGAGTCGATTGCTAACTGATAAAATATCCCGGTAATTTATTATCGGGATATTTTTTTTATTTCCCGGCCAGTTCAGCCAGTACTTTTTTACTGCCGATAGTGCGGGTAATAATATCCTTTCCTAAATTCCAGCCCCTTGCAGGAGAATATTCCCTTCCATACCAGATTATCTGAAGGTGGAGGTCATTCCATAATTCTCTGGGGAAAATAGCTTTAGCATCTTTTTCCGTCTGTAGCACATTTTTTCCGTTTGAAAGTCCCCAGCGATACATCAATCGGTGGATATGCGTGTCTACCGGGAAAGCAGGAACTCCAAAAGCCTGTGACATAACAACGCTGGCTGTTTTGTGCCCTACTGCCGGAAGCGCTTCCAATGCTTCAAAACTTTGAGGGACTTCGCCATTGTATTTTTCAATAAGTATTTGTGACAAGCCGTAGATTCCTTTGGATTTCATAGGCGAAAGGCCACACGGACGGATGATGTCCTGAATTTCTTCAACAGACATTTTTACCATATCATATGGATTGTCAGCCCTGGCAAAGAGCAAGGGCGTAATCTGATTGACACGAACGTCTGTGCATTGTGCCGATAACAAAACAGCAATTAGCAAAGTATAAGCGTCTTTATGGTCTAACGGAACAGGAACGGTAGTGTATAACTCTTTTAACGTATTAATAACAAATGTAGCGCGCTCTTTTTTGGTCATTTTTAGCTATTTTTATAAATGTAAAAGTAGGATAAATATTTAGTTTTTCCTTTTTACAATTTTCTGAAACCCAATACCAAAAACATGACAACATTAAAAGCAGGAGACAAAGCGCCTGATTTTTCAGGCTTTGACCAAGACGGAAAATTTCACCAGTTAGCAGATTATAAAGGAAAAAAGTTAGTAGTTTTCTTTTATCCTAAAGCGAATACGCCGGGTTGTACCGCCGAAGCTTGCAACTTGCGTGATAATTTTGAACGCTTTAAAGCGAATAATTACGAGCTTTTGGGAGTTAGCGCAGATTCTCAAAAAGCACAGGGAAGATTCAGGGATAAATTCAAGTTTCCTTTCCCGTTAATGGCAGATGAAGATAAGAGTATTATTGAAGCTTTTGGCGTCTGGGGACCTAAAAAGTTTATGGGAAGAACCTATGACGGAATCCACAGGACAACATTTGTAATTGATGAGAAGGGGATTATCGAAGAAGTGATTACCGACGTAAAAACCAAAGCGCACGCCAATCAGATATTAAAATAGGGTAAATAAAAAAGCAGTATCTGACAAATACTGCTTTTTTTATAAAATATCTAAACTTAGCACCTCTTTTAAACTAATTTGTGCTTTCTTCCATCAGTTTTTTAGGGTCGTAACCAAAAAGATTATCTCTTTTAATCATTTCTGCAATACCTTTTGGCAGCATGCTTTCCCAGCCCGGTTTTCCTTTGCTAATCATTTTCAGAACCTCACGGGAGAAAATTTCCAAATCATGCTCATCAAAGTCGGTTATATCGACTACCTTTCCGTTGAACTTGAAGAATTTATACAATTCTTTCATTCTAGGATGTACTTTGAGGTTTTCTGAATTGATGACTACTCCGTGTTCGTCCTTCATAGGATACAGGAATACCTTCAGGTCACGATAAAATAATTTACCGAAAGCTTCCAGTATACCACCGCTTAAATGGCGGTAATATTTTTCATCAAAAACATCCACAAGGTTGCTTACTCCCATGGCAAGTCCCATACGGGCTTTGGTGTAGTTAGAGAAATATTCCACTACTTTATAATACTCTTGGAAATTAGAAATCATTACAGTCTGTCCTAAAGAACAAAGCAATTCAGCCCTGTCCATAAAATCTCTTTCGTCAATTTCACCATCCGAACGCAGGTTGGAAAGCGTAATTTCAAAAACGACCAGCGTATTTTCTTTTTCTACTTTATTTTCTTCGAGAAACATCTGTAATGATTTCTCGTACATATCCATGTTTACACGGGTTACCGGGCGGAAACTTCCTCTTAGTGCCAAAATGTTCTTTTTGTAAAGTACAGCAGCAGGTAAAACGTTATTTCCTTCAGGGTCAAACATTACGGCATCTGTCATCCCGTTTTTAACCAGCTGGAGGCTCATCAAACGGTTATCGACATCGGCAAAGCGCGGACCGGAAAAATTTATCGTATCGATTTCCAATTGGTCCTTGTCCAGGTGGTCATAAAGATAACGCAGTAACTTTTTTGGGTCATTGTATTTGTAAAAAGCACCGTAAATCAGATTAACACCAAGAATACCAAGGGTTTCCTGTTGTAATCGGGCATCGGTTTCTTTAAAACGGATATGGAGTATAATTTCATTATAATCCTCGTCCGGTTCAATCTGGTATTTGATACCTACCCAACCATGTCCTTTGAATTGTTTTGCAAAATCGATAGTGGCTACCGTGTTGGCGTAGCTAAAAAACATTTTGCTGGGATGTTTGTCTCGTTTAAGACGCTGTTCCACAAGTTTTACTTCGTGTGAAAGCATTTTTTTTAATCGGGCCTCGGTGACATATCTTCCATCAGCTTCAGCACCATAGATGGCGTCGCTAAAATCCTTGTCATAGGCAGACATCGCCTTAGCAATCGTTCCGGATGAACCACCTGTTCTAAAGAAATGCCTTACAGTTTCCTGACCGGCACCAATCTCGGCAAAAGTACCATATATATTTTCATTCAAGTTGATACGGAGCGCTTTATCCTTTATGGAAGGAATCTGCTCAATGACCTTATCTCCTTTGAGTTTAATCTCGTTTTCGTCGTTTCTCATAATAGTGATAATACTTTGCAAAGTTAACAAAATAGGGCTTTTATTAAAGGGAATTAATCCTATTTTTGTAAAAAATTAACGTCAATTGAAAGTCTATTTTTTAGGTACGGGTACTTCACAGGGCATTCCGGTAATAGGAAGCGAGCATCCCGTATGTAAAAGTACCAACGCAAAAGATAAGCGTCTTCGTGTGTCTGTTTGGATTTCCTGGGAAAATCATTCTTTTGTTATTGATTGCGGACCGGATTTCAGACAGCAAATGCTGGTGTCCCAATGCCCTAAAATTGATGGTATCCTCTTTACACACGAACATTCAGACCATACTGCAGGTTTGGATGATATCCGTCCGTTCAATTTCAGACAGGGCAATATTCCAATCTATCTGCACAAAAGGGTTTTAGAATCGCTTAAACGCAGGTTTGATTATGTTTTTGAAACGGTCGACAAATATCCGGGTGCTCCGTCTGTTGAACCAATAGAGGTAGTTAACGGGCAGAGTTTCGATATTGGGAATAAAAAGGCGATTCCAATTAATGTGATGCACGGTAATCTTCAGGTTTTTGGTTACAGGATAGACGATTTTGCCTATCTGACAGATGTCAAGACCATTGAACCGTCTGAAGTTGAAAAGCTAAAAGGATTAAAAGTGCTTGTAGTTAATGCTTTACGGGAAGAACCGCACCATTCTCATTTCAATCTGGAAGAAGCCCTGGAATTTATTAATACGGTTCGCCCTGAAAAGGCTTACCTGACCCATATCAGTCACAGGATGGGTTTTCACGATGAAGTAGAGAAGATGCTTCCTGAAAATGTATATCTGGCATATGACAATTTGCAAATAACTATCTAAAATCAAAAAACAATGAAAAAACCACTGTTATATCTTTTCATTTTGTCTGTACTGTTGAACATCTTTACTTATATGTATTTTACAAAAAAAGTAAAATTTGAAGAAGACAGAATAGCTAACTTCCAAAAGGAATCCAAAGCAAAAAAAGATTCTATAGCGGCCTTAAACAATCAGGTTATGGAGGCAAATTATTTTTCTTTGGAATATAATGATAACGCTATGGATTATTTTGAACAATTTGATATCAATCAGTTGTCAGCTGAAATTCGGGATGAAATCAATTCCTTGAATGAAAAACCAGAAGGGAATCCGCTTACAAAATATGACAAGATTAATGGTGACAAGGCAATTATCAATAAGATAAAAATTTTGAACAACCGTTGGATTATTGCCGATTTTAGTATTGGAAAAGCCTGGGGCGAAGTCATGATAAAATATTACAAACAGGAAGGTAAGCCAACGGAATATGAAACGATGGATACTTTTATCTATCCTGCCACATTAAAATAGAAGTTTTTTTATAATTTTATAGGCTATCAAGACTAACCCCAAAACAATTATGAAAAAAGTATTTATGTTGGCCTTTATTACTGTTTCAGCTTTTTCCTGTAAAGATCTGGGTAGGAATTCTGATTTGTCAATCCAGAAAGACAGCCTCGGAACAGTAGTAGGAAACGATAAAGACGATAAAGGATGTGTCGCTTCAGCAGGTTATACCTGGTCTGAATTGAAAAGAACCTGTGTTCGTCCGTTTGAGGTTGGTATCCGTTTGAACCCGGCTGCAGAAATAAAACAGGGAGAAGCAATTTATAGCGCTTTTGCTATTTTGGAAGAGAATGGAGGAAATAAAGCAGAGCTTTTTATGCCTAATGAAAAAACATCCATGATATTGGAAAGAGAATCAGAAGGAAAGCCTTATGTGAAAGACGATTGGAAATTGCAAACTACAAATGGCTATCAATTGATGAAAGGCGACTCGCTGATGTATGCAGGAGCGCTGATTAATGAGGAAGTGATAACCGGAAGCGATAAGGCAGAAGATTAAAACATACTAAAAAGGATTCCAAATCGGAATCCTTTTTTATTTGTGATTTTCTAACCAGTTTCTAAAATCGTAAAAATTTTGTGGCGATACGCCGTGTCCAATCGGATATTCTTTATAGGTTGCTTCTATTCCTAATTTTTTAAGTAAATCAGGCGCTTTTCGTGCCCATTCTACCGGAATTACCTGGTCAACAGTTCCGTGGGAAATAAACAGGTTCAGATGCCTGAAATCATTTTTTTCATAGCCCGGAACTAATAAATCAGTATTGATATGACCACTTAAAGCAATAACGTTTTTAACTTTTTTAGGATAGCTTAAAGCAACAGCATAGCTCAGGATTGTTCCCTGGCTGAATCCAATCAATGTTACATTCTGAAAGTCAATAGGAAGTTCAGAAATCAGTTCGTTGATGAGCTTTGCAATAAGGTCTCTTGATTCCTTAGCCTGGTCAATATCCGAAAATTTATTTTCATCCGCATCAAAATTGATGGCATACCAGGCGTGTCCGTATGGCTGCAGATTATAAGGTGCGCGGGCCGAAACCACATAATATTCATCAGGAAGTTCAGAAGCAAAAGAAAAGAGGTCTTCTTCGTTACTCCCATAACCATGAAGCAATAACAGTAGCGGATTCTTTTCTTTTTTTATTTTAGGTTCCCGAATAAGGTATTCTATATTTGATTTCATTAGTCTTAAGTAAGGTTTTTAAATGCTTTTTGGAAGAAACCTCCCAAGAGAGGAATTTTGTTCATCTGTCCCTGAAGAGCGCTTACGAAACTATAGGCCCATAAAATAAAAATAAAGATATACAGGGCTGATGAAATCATCCAGCTGTCAAACAATCCAACAGGATAGCCTAAAGCAAAGAACAGAAGGAATATTCCTAAAGTCTGTCGGATATAAAAGCCTGCAAAAGCATTTTTTTTATCGCCATTTAATACGGCAGCGATTATTGTTCCTATGATGGTAAGGTGGGTTATAATAGCAATGTTTTTTCCTTCGTTAACTGTATTTTCCATAATCTATTCGTTTAAAACCAATTGTTGGTTATTGTATATTCCATAGGCTTTTCCTTTCATGGATTCTCCCATAAAAGCTGAATTTTTTGATTTTGACAAGATATTTTCTTTACCAAATGTCCATTTCTCTTCAGGATTAAACAGGGTCAGATTTGCTTTGTTTCCTTCTTTGATAACACTTTGGTCAATACTGAAAATTTCTTTTCCCTGAGTCAGTTTTTCAATTACTGTTTCCAGAGGAAGAACAGTCAGTAATGCTCCAAAAGCGCTTTCCAATCCAATAGTTCCGTTTTTGGCCATATCAAACTCCATTTTTTTGTGTTCGATATCCATCGGATTATGGTCGGAGGTAATCATATCGATGATTCCGTCTTTTACAGCTTTTACCAAGGCCTTTCTGTCTGTTTCACTTCTTAACGGAGGAGTTACTTTATATCGGGTATCAAAACCATCCAGTTTTTCATCGGTCAATACCAGATTATGAACGGCCACACTACAGGTCACATCCAAACCTTTCGCTTTCGCTTCTTTGATAAGCTGTACCGATTTTGCGGTTGAAATAGTTGGGATGTGTAATTTTCCTCCGGTATATTCTAAGATAAACAAATTCCTTGAAACCTGCAATTCTTCAGCCAGTGAAGGAATACCTTTCAGGCCAAGTCGGGTGCTGGCTATACCTTCATTGGCAACACCTGCTCCCTTAATATCCGAATCCTGAGAATAGGCGATAACCAATCCATCAAAATCCTGTACATATTGCAGCGCAATTTTTAGCAGGTTGGCATTTGACAAGCTTTTGTTATAATCACCAAAAGCCACGGCGCCGGAATTTTTCATATCAAACAATTCGGCTAGGTCTTTACCTTCGCTTCCTTTAGTCAGTGCCCCAATAGGGAAAAGTTCTGTGGCAAAACCTTCTGCTTTTCTTTTTGAGAAACTGATTCCCGATTGGCTGTCTGGAATCGGAAAAGCATTGGGTTGCAAGGCGATGGCCGTAAAACCGCTTTTTCCGGCTGTATCCAGTCCGTTAGAAAGAGTTTCCCTGTCTTCAAACCCCGGTTCGCCTAAGCTGACACTGGAATCAAACCAGCCTTGTGATATATGAAGACCTTGAAAAGTAACTTCTTTAAGTTTATCAGGATTCTGGAGCTTTTTTCCAATTTTAGTAATGACGCCACCCTCAATTTTCAAATCGGCAATCTCATTGTGATAAGGGCTTTTAGGGTCAATAACCTTAGCTTGTCTGATAATTAGGTTCATTTTACGAATTTTTGTATCAATATTTCAGTGACTAAAAAGAGTAGCGTTAAAAACACAAACCATTTCCATATTTCATTGTCTGTCCTGTTGGTTTGTAAAGTATCAAAAACTTCATCAATGCTTCCAATAACATTATAATCTGATAATACAGATTCATTGGAAGTAGCAATATTGCTTTCTGTTCGGGCATAATTAAAGCTGATTTCCTTTAAAAGATTATCTTGCTTGTAGACTCCAAAATTTCCGGCTTCCTGTGGAAAATCGTTAAACGTAAGTTTGACTTTATTATTCAATATCTGCTGCATTGGAATGAATTTCTCATTCGTTTCTTCGGAAAGACTTTTGATTTCAACAATTTCATCTTTGGAGAGGGAAGCGTCAATCAGGAAAGGGCTATTTTCCCCAATAGTCAAGGCGCTGATTCCTGTTTTCTGACTGCTTAATGCCATATTGTAAAAAGTAGGCACAATCAAAGGTGAATTCTGGAAATTGGAGTTGTTTTTATTGAGCGGAGCCGAAAATACATAAACCGAACTGACCGGATTTTGTATTGCCGTAAGAAAAGCATTCTGGTCTTCAAAACTCAATATCGATGGATAAGCACTTGAAATACTGTAAGCACTGCTAACATTCGGGTATTGGAAATTATCAATCTTTTTCTCAAAAACGGTACTGTAGAGCGGATGATTAAAGGCAATTTTGGTAACCAGTTTCTCTCCGTTTTCTAAAGATTTGAATTGTATTTTTCCGAAATTTCCCATCAGGCTATTCAGGTTGGAAATACTGCTTTCAGAAGACGGAATAACAATCAGATTGCCACCTTTTTCTACAAAAGTTTTTAAGGTGGTCTGCAAGGCTTGAGGAACTTCAGGAACCTCGTTTAAGATAATAGCATCCTGTTTTTCCAGTATATTGTAATCCAGTGTTTTTAAGTCGAAGTTGCTAAAAATAAATTCATTATCAGAATAGATTTTTTTCAGGAAGCTGCTTTTTTCAGGCTGTCCAATGCTAACGATATTCATCTTTTGCGGCTTTGAAATACTGAAAAATAATTGGTTATCATATTGTAATGCATTGTCATCAATGGCAGCATAACCATTGAAATCTCCTTTTGGAATAGTAAAATTGATTGACTTTTCTTTGCCTTCAAAATTGACTATGGTTTTGGCAACCAGTTTTTTGTTATTATAAAGAGAAATAGGAATATCCTTTTCATTGTCACCGTAGGAAGAAAGCTTGATACCAATTTCATAAAAATTGTCCAAAGCCTGTTGGATGAAAACGCTGTCAATCGCTACATTGTTCTTTTGTTCTGCTTTTGGAATGATAAAATAGGCATTTGAAGTGCTATCAATGTTTTTAAGCTGTTTTGGCTGTAAACCCACTGCGTCTGTAATAATTACTATGTCTTTGTTATAAGGCGATTTTCTGGATTTTATTTTGGACATCAAATTATCCAAAACAAAGGGAGAAGCACTGTATTTTAGGTTTTGCAATTCTCTTTGGATGGATTTTATATCGGTATTCCAAAAAGTTTCAGAGTTTGTAATTAGTGAAAAAGTCTGGTTTTCAGGAACGTTTTCCAATAATTCCTGAACTGCCCGTTTCATCAATTCGCCTTGTTTTCCTTTGACCTGCATTGAAAAGGAATTGTCGAGAACGATAAACATTTCATTCGTGATTCCTTTACTGTCTTTAGCCTGGAAAAAAGGCTGGGCAAAAGCAATAATCAGACAAGCCAGAAGAAATAACCGGGTAAGTAATAAAAGCCATTTTTTTAACCTCGAACTTTTTCGGGTTTGTATGGCAAGCTCTTTTAGAAAATGTACGTTGGTAAAATATTCTTTCTTGAAACGACGCAGTTGAAATAAATGAACCAGAATTGGAATGACCAATAAGAAAAGGAAGTAAAGAATTTCAGGGTGTTTGAACTGCATTTATTGAAAGTTTGTCAAAAATACAAATTAGTTGGCAGTTGTCGTAGCTAGTTTGGAGATTTTTTTGGAATATTAAATCAGTCAGTTCAAAAATGCCACAGATTAAAGGATTAAAATGATTCAATGTCCAAAATCCGGGTAAATCTGTGTAATCAGTGGCTAAAAAAAAATCTTTTGATATATTACAGAGTTAGGATGCCACAGATTAAAGGATTAAAATGATTCAATGTCCAAAATCTACGTAAATCTGTGCAATCAGTGGCTAAAAAAACTTTTGATATTATTACAGAGAGGAGAGTTAGAATGCCACAGATTAAAGGATTAGAATGATTCAATTTCCAAAATCTACGTAAATCTGTGTAATCAGTGGCTAAAAACTTTTGATATTATAGAGTTAGAATGCCACAGATTAAAAGATTAAAATGATTCAATGTCTAAAAATCTGTGTAAATTGGTTTAATCTGAGGCAAAAATCTATCGCCTCAACATAAGTGAAATTAACATTTCGTGATGATGCTTTTGCTTTCCGAAGCCTTATTTTTGTTCTAAACAATTTTTAAAATGAAAAAAATCAATTTCTTTCTTCTTGTTTTTTTATTTGTTATGAATGCTAAAGCCCAGGATAAAATTTATAATCTGATTGTAGGAACCTACACGAATTCCTGTGAAAGTAAAGGAATATATGTTTATGATTTTAGCCCGGATACGGGTGATTTTTCTTTAAAAAAGACACAGAAAACAGACAATCCGAGTTATCTCACGGTTTCGGAAGATGCCAAATATGTCTACAGCGTTAATGAAAATGGGGCAAACAGTAAAATAAGTTCTTTCCGTTTTGATTCAAAAAGCGGCCAATTGCAACTGCTGAATTCTCTGGATTCCAAAGGTGCCGACCCGTGTTATACTATTAATGATGACAAAAATGTAATTGTAGCGAATTATTCAGGAGGAAGTATCGCTGTTTTTGAAAAGAAGGCAGATGGAAGTCTGAAAGAAGCCAAACAGGTTATACAACATACCGGAAAAGGAATCAATACAAGCCGACAGGAAAGTGCCCATGTTCATATGGTATATTTTTCACCGGATAAAAAATATATTTTGGCAAATGATTTAGGAACGGATATGATTTACGTTTACAAATACAATAAGAATGCTCCGGAAAAAATATTGGAATTAAAAGATAAAATAGCTGTAAAACCAGGAAGCGGTCCTCGTCATCTTACGTTTAGTAAAGATGGGAAGTTTGTCTACTTGCTTCAGGAACTGGATGGAACACTTACTGTTTTTAAATACAAAAACGGTTCTTTAAAACAGCTTCAGGAAATTACTGTTGTAGCTAAAGATTTTAAAGGAGAAAATAGTGCGGCAGACATTCATATTTCGCCCGACGGACATTTTTTATATGCCACAAACAGGGGAGATGCCAACACCATCAACGTCTTTGCTATTAATAAAAAAGGAACGTTGGATTTAGTCAATCAGGTAAGCACTAAGGGAAAAGGTCCGAGGAATTTTGCCATTGACCCAAGCGGTAAATTTTTATTGGTCGCACACCAATATACAAACGATGTTGTGATATTCAGGATAGATAAAACTACAGGAAAGCTTTCCGATACCGGAAAAAGAATTGAGCTTTGTTCTCCCGTTTGTTTGGTTTTTACCAAATTCTAAATTCTATTTGCCTTTATCTTTTCTCTTTTTGTCTCGGTTTCTTTCCACAGCACGGTTTCTTGGCTTTGTCTTTCTTGGTTTAGTTTTGCCGGGACCGCCCAGATTGACTTTTTTGTTCTTGTCTGATTTTTCATGAAAAGCACTGCCTCCTTCTTTTTTGACTTTTTTCAAAAGCTTAATCGGTTGTTTTACTTTTTCTGATTCGATAAGAACAGTTGAAATTTCAACTCCTTCCGGAATTGGAAGCATATCTACTTCCATGTCCATCAGCATTTCACACTCAATAAAAGCATCTTCTTCCTTTGGTCCTACAAAACTGATAGCGGTTCCTTCTTTATCGGCACGACCGGTTCTTCCAATTCTATGGATGTATTGTTCCGGGATTTCTGCAACATCAAAATTCAATACATGGGTAATATCAGAAATGTCCAAACCTCTGGCCATAACGTCTGTGGTGATGATTCCCCTCAAATCTCCTTTTTGGAAATCCTGCATAGTAGTAAGACGATAATTCTGAGATTTATTGGAATGAATCACACCAAACTGCTCACCAAAATCCTCTTCAATACGGTCGTAAATCATGTCAACAAAACGCTTGTTATTCACGAAAATTAAGATTCGTGACATGGACTCGTCAGTTGACAAAAGATGTTTCAACAGGTTAATTTTTGTGTTGAAATTCGGAACGGCATATTTGACCTGCTTGATTTTTTCCAATGGTGTTCCGGATGGGGCCAGCGAAACTTCTTCCGGAAAATCAAAATAATCTTCCAATACAGCATCAACTTCATCTGTCATTGTAGCAGAGAAAAGGATATTTTGGCGTTTTGGACGCATCATTGCCAAAATGGAAGTTAGCTGTACGCGGAAACCAAGATTCAGCATTTCATCAAATTCATCAATCACCAGTTTCTGGGTTTCATCAAAACGCAAGACATTGTCTAAAGCCAAATCCATAACACGACCCGGTGTACCAACCAAAACATCTATTCCCTGATAAACAGAAGTTTTTTGGGTGTTGATATTGACACCTCCGTAAATGCCCAAAGTTCTGACGGACATGTATTTGGTTAGCTTTTCAACTTCTTCTACAACCTGTACTACCAATTCTCTGGTAGGAACCAGAATTACAATTTTTGGTGTATGTGTAGGAGTGAACTTATACAGTTTTAACAAAGGCAGGAGGTAGGCAAAAGTTTTTCCTGTTCCTGTCTGGGCAATACCCATCATGTCACGCCCTGATGCAATTACAGAAAATGACCTTTCCTGAATTGGTGTAGGTGAAGTGAATCCTAAATCATCAATTGCTTTTTGTAAGGATTTAGGAAGGTTGAATTGCTCAAAAGTTGACATATTGTATAAATTTTGGGCAAAGGTACGTTAAAATTTGGATTTCTCAGATTGAGATGCTTTTAAGCCTTAACAGAAGGTTATTTAAAACCCTTCAAAGACACCCAAACCAAATAAAGCAAAATCATATTTGACAGGATCGTTCGGGTCCAGTTTACGTAATTGAAGGTCTAATTCTGCCAAAGCCTTGGCATCGTTTTGTTTTCGATGTAAAAGTCCTAGCTTACGCGCTACATTGCCTGAATGTACGTCAAGCGGACAGGAAAGGGCGGAAGGTGAAATGGTTTTCCAGATTCCAAAATCAACGCCTTTTTTGTCCTGACGAACCATCCATCTCAAAAACATGTTGATTCTTTTGGCTGCGGAATTATTCAGTGGGTCAGAAATATGTTTTTGGGTTCGTTGCAGATGCTCTATTTCAAAAAAGATTTTTTTAAATTCATGAATGCTATGCTGCATAGAATCTTCTTTTTGGTTTTTCAAAAAAACCGCTTCCAGTCCACTATGGTTGGCGTAAATATTCTGTAAAGCTTTGATAAAACTGATAAAATCCTGTCCGTTGAAAGTCCTGTGTACAAAATTTTCCAGTCGTTCCAATTGGTAATCCTGATGGGTCATGATAAAATCATAAGGAGAATTCCCCATCAATTCCATCATCTTTTTGGAATTATTGATAATCATTTTCCGATTGCCCCATGCGATAATCGAACTTAAGAATCCGGCAATCTCAATATCTTCCTTTATTGAAAAAGCATGCGGAATCTGAATTGGGTCGCTTTCGATAAAATCCGGATTATTGTATAATTCTACCTTTTCGTCAAGAAAGATTTTTAGTTTAGTATCTGTCATAATTAGTTGGTAGGTTACGGAATCAATCCGTCAGACATTACCAGTTTTCGGTCTGCCATATTGGCCAGTTCTTCGTTGTGGGTAACAATCACGAAGGTTTGTCCAAACTCGTCTCTAAGCTTAAAGAACAATTGGTGTAGATTTTCTGCGGAAACAGTATCTAAATTTCCGGATGGCTCATCAGCGAAGATAACGGCAGGTTTGTTAATAAGCGAACGCGCAACGGCCACACGTTGTTGCTCACCACCGGAAAGTTCTCCCGGCTTATGGTCAATCCTGTGTGACAATCCAAGGTAATCTAAAAGTCTTTTGGCTTCCGCTTCGGTTTCCGATTTTGATTTTCCGGCAATAAAAGCAGGAATGCACACATTTTCCAAAGCCGTAAATTCAGGTAAAAGCTGGTGGAATTGGAATATAAATCCAAGCTTTAGGTTTCTGAAACGGGAAAGTGCCTTGTCATTAAGATGCAGGATGTTTTCTCCGTCGATTTGTAATTCGGTTCCGTTTTCTATATTCGGTTTGTCTAATGTTCCCAGAATTTGAAGTAACGTGGTTTTTCCGGCTCCGGAAGCTCCCACAATTGAGACGATTTCACCTTTTTCAATATGGAGGTCAACGCCTTTTAATACATGGAGCTTGTCGTAATATTTATGTAGGTTTTTTGCCTGAATCATTTTTTCCTATTTCTACAAAGAAACAAAGTTTTTGAAAATTTTCCCATCTTTAGCAGGTTATTCTTAGTGATAAAGTTTAGTTAATGCCATTCCTGAAACTTCAGATAATCGTTATTTTTGAGGAAAACTAAGGACACAATGAAAAAGATGATTGGACTGCTGACTTTGATTACGATTTCATGCCAGTCAAAAGAGAAGGAACAAGAACAATTAATTTCTGAAATTAAGGAACCCATAAAAATGGAAGTAGAAAAAGGATTAGAGATTGCAACCTTTGGAGGTGGATGTTTCTGGTGTACAGAAGCTATATTTTTAGAGTTGGACGGCGTTAAAAAAGTAGAATCGGGCTATACCGGAGGTAAGACCGAAAATCCAACATATGAGGAAGTTTCTACCGGAACAACAGGACATGCGGAAGCAACACAAATTACTTTTGACCCGAATAAGATTAGCTTTGGCGAATTATTGGAAATATTTTTTGCAACCCATGACCCAACAACATTAAACCGTCAGGGAGCAGATATTGGTACCCAATACAGAAGTGAAATTTTTTACCACAATGAGGAACAAAAGAAACTGGCAGAGGACTATATAAAACTTCTGGATAGAGAAAATACATTTGGTAAACCGGTTGTGACTAAAGTTTCTCCTGCGGGTAAATTCTACGTAGCAGAAAACTACCATCAGAATTATTATGCAAGAAATAAGGAGAAGTCCTATTGCAGTTATGTCATTACCCCAAAAGTTGAAAAAGTAAGAAAGCAGTTTGCAGGAAAGCTGAAAAAATAATTGGCATTAGTTTTGCGTTATAATAGCGACTAAACAATTGAAAATGACAGAACAAGTTCAGATTAAAGTCGCTTCAGACAAAAAACAGAAACAGTTACTATTGAGTATACTGTTTGATGTTATAGGAATGACAACCTATGCACTTCCTTTTATTGGAGAGTTTGCAGATATTGCCTGGGCTCCTATTTCAGGATTTATCCTGGCAAGAATGTATAAGGGAACAGTAGGTACGGTTGGAGGTATCATCTCTTTTCTGGAAGAATTATTTCCCTTAACAGATATATTGCCAACATTTACCCTGACATGGATTTATACTTATTATTTCAGCAATGAAAAAAAGTAACGATTTTGTTAGATAATAAAAAAGCCGGAAGTTCAATTCCGGCTTTTCTTTTTTATAGCAGTTGCAACTTAGTTGCTTTCTTCGTTTTTTTCTTTAGGCAATAAAAATCCCAATCTCATGCTTCGAATCATTCGCTTGGCAAAAGGAAAGAAAAATCCCGATTGTCCAAAAATATATCCGAAAACCATTAGCATAAAAGGATAAAGTGGTAACACCAATACCAATAGAATGATATAGTATAGCGACCAATGCGTATTTTCTTTTGTTATTCCGAGAAGTCCCATCAAAAAATAGGAAATACGGGCTGAAAGGGAACCGTTTATGGCAAAAACAATAAAAATTATGACAAGCTGGTAGTTTGATGTAATGCCCCAGCGCTTTTTAAGCTTATTCATACTTAATAAATATAGCGCAAAACTACAACTTTAAATTCGAGGCACAAAACCTCCAAGTTTTATATTATGGGTAAGTTGAAAATAAGTGAGATAGTTATACAGCATATAATTAACTTCATAGCCATAGTTTATATTATTTTGATAGTCAATACTCATATCAAAGCGTCGGTCGCCCTGGTTGAAACGGCTATTCCATTCCATGACCCAAACACGGTTTCGTGTTTCCATGTATTGTTGTGAATAATAATTTCGTGGCCTGGCATAGCTGTAAAACCAGCTGTTGAATCCCGGGTCGATAATGATAACTTCATATTCAAGTTCTTCATTGGCAATTTTTATCGTGTCATTTTGTACCGCCTTATCAGTCTGTTGAAACGTTTTGGTTTTTGTATCTTTTGTTGTGGTACATCCAAAAATCAAAAAGAATAACGCAATGATGTAAATGAGATTTTTCATGTTTGACAGGATTTGTATAAAGTTACTCATTCTTTTCGGAATGCTTTTTCGGCTTCTTATATTTTTAACAAAAAAAAGCCAGACGTCAGTCTGGCCTTAGTATACTATATTGTAATGATTTATCTTCCGAAAAGTTTTCCAAGAAAACCACCGATGCCACCTTTTTTGTTGACAGCAGCCATTGCATCACTCATGTCTATCTTGCCGTCATTGTTTTGGTCTAATCCAAACTGACCTCCATATTTCTGGATGGCATCCATGATAGATGAACCGCCCTGACCGCCACTAAGCGAGTTGACAATGTCTGAAATTTCAAAACTTTTGTCGTTAGGATTTTTTGCTTTTCCAATCAGAGACCCTAAAACTTTTGGAATTAGTCCGCCGGCAACACCCGAAGCAGCATCACTGCTAAGGCCGAATTTTTCTCCCAGATTTCCGGAAAGCTGCTCTGTTAGTTGTTTCACAACAGGATTTGATGCTGAACCGGCATTATCGCCTTGAAACAATTGACCAATCTGGTCTGCGCCACCATCAGAAATAATTTTCTGAAGTCCTGAAAAAATAGAGGTGCTGGCTTCGTCCATAACACCTTCGTTCAATTCATTTGGTACGGAATTATTGTTTACTACAGCGTCGTTTCCGTACTGTCTTACTAAATCGGATAATTGTTCTAGCATCTTCTGTAAGTTTAAAGTTTAAACAAATCTATACAAAAAAGCCTAATATTTAACAAGAATGATAAATTATATGTCTGATTTTAATAAACTGATGATTTGTTCTGCCAGTTCAATTCCAATTCGGTCCTGTGCTTCCAATGTTGCTGCACCAATATGCGGTGTTAGTGATATTTTAGGGTGCATGAGAACCTGTACGGCTGGTGTAGGTTCTTCTTCAAAAACATCCAGTCCGGCAAATAAAACCTTTCCGTTATCTAAGGCTTCAATAAGGTCAACTTCGTTAATTATACCGCCACGCGAAGCGTTTATAATTCCCACACCATCTTTCATCTGCTCAAATTCTTCTTTCCCGATTACATATCCGTCTTGTGCAGGAACGTGCAATGAGATAAAGTCGGAATGCCTTAAAATATCTTCCATTGGTTCAGTCACGATGTCAACATTAATAAACTGACCATTATAAAAATCCACCTTAATTTCTGCATTGCCTACAAACTTATCGGAAGCGATGACACGCATGCCCAATCCGAGTCCGATTTTGGCAACTGCTTTTCCGATTTTTCCAAAACCGATTATTCCAAGTGTTTTTCCTTTTAATTCAATTCCATTGGCATACGCTTTCTTTAGTCCTTCAAAATTAGAATCACCTTCAAGCGGCATATTGCGGTTGGCATCATGCAGGAATCGTACGCCCGAAAAAAGGTGGGCAAAAACCAGTTCTGCCACAGATTCTGATGAAGAAGCCGGAGTGTTGATAACATGTATTCCTTTTTCGCGGGCATAATCCACATCGATATTATCCATACCTACTCCGCCTCTGCCTATTACTTTCAGCGTAGGGCAGTTGTCAATAATGTCTTGTCTTACTTTAGTTGCACTTCGTACTAAAAGCACCGAAATAGCATTTTTATTGATATAATTGGCGACCTGTTCCTGTGCTACCTTGGTCGTTATGACTTCAAATCCGCCTTTTTCCAAAGCGATGATGCCGCTTTTTGAAATTCCGTCGTTGGCTAATACTTTCATGTTTCTTAATTGTGTTTTATGTTTTGGTGAATCAGGCATTTGTCTTTTCAAATTCCTTCATTACATCTACCAGTACCTGTACGCTCTCCAAAGGCAAAGCATTATACATGGAAGCCCTGTAACCGCCTACGGAACGATGTCCGGTCAGACCAGATATTCCGGCTTCTTTCCAATACCGGTCGAATGCCTGTGCCTGGGTTTCGTCCTTTAGTAAGAAAGTCGCATTCATGTTGGAACGGTCTTCTGTAACGGCTGTTCCGGTGAATAATGGATTTCGGTCTATTTCTGCATATAATAACTGGGCTTTGGCCTCGTTGATTTTTTCAATGGCGGGAATTCCACCTTGTCGTTTTAGCCATTGCAATGTCAGTAGGGAAGTATAGACTGCAAAAACTGCAGGTGTATTGTACATACTTTCTTTTTCAATGTGCTGCTGATAGTTTAATATATTCGGTATGTTTCGTCCTGTTTTACCCAAAATAGCTTCTTTGACCACTACGAGCGTAACTCCTGCTGGTCCCATGTTTTTTTGAGCTCCGGCATAAATGAGGTCAAATTTTGAGAAATCGAGTTGGCGTGAAAAAATATCCGAACTCATATCGCAGACTACCGGAATTTTTGTTTCCGGAAATTCTTTCATCTGTGTTCCGTAAATCGTATTGTTGGAGGTGCAGTGAAAATAATCAGCATCTGCAGGAATAGCATAATGTTTAGGAATATGATTGTATTTATCTTCTTTTGAGGAAGCAACCACAATGGTTTCTCCAAATGCTTTGGCTTCCTTTATGGCTCCTGCTGCCCAGGTTCCGGTATCTAAATAAGAAGCTTTCCCGCCGTCTCTTAATAAATTGTAAGGAACCCGTAAAAATTCCATACTGGCGCCGCCTTGTAAAAATAAAGCCTGATAACCTTTTCCCTGCAAGCCCAGAAGTTCCAAAACCAGGGCTCTGGCTTCTTCCATTACGGCTACAAAATCTTTACTCCTGTGTGAAATTTCCAGAATGGATAAGCCCGAATCATTGAAGTTCAAAATAGCCTGTGCTGATTTTTCAAATACTTCTTGCGGCAGGATGCAAGGACCTGCACTGTAGTTATGCTTTTTCATGCTGTGTTTTTAAGAAAGTGTTGTTGTGAGTTTGAAAAGCAAATTTCAGGAATTAAGATTAAAGATTTCTTAGCCTTTTCATGATAATTTCGTAAGGTTATTAACGAAAACGATATAGTAAAACTATTTTTATGAGCTATTTTGACTAAATTGATGAAAGAAATGCAATAGTGTCTACATTGTCGGCATAGTCCCAAAGTTCCGGTTTCTGTGTTTTGCCAAACGGAATGCTGTTTTCAATTATTCCTTTGGAAACAATACATTGGATTTGCTCATTGTCTGTTGTAAGACGTTTTTTAAGTTCCTCTGTATTTTCATAGAATTCATAAAATACACTTGAAATAGGAGAGGAATAGCTCGTGTCTTCCTTAATAGTAAGGAATCCGTTATCGAGCAGTTTGAAATTACTCATCAGGAAGACTGCCTTATTGTAGTCGTAATTATTGGCATATTTTTCATAATGGATGACATCCTGATACTCAAAAATTCCTTCAAAAAAGGCTTCGAATTTATAATCTTTTGGGACAAAAAGTTTGGAAACGTTTCTGCAACCCAATCCGAAATATCGGAAGATGTCTTCACCCAGTTGAATAAAGTCTTCTTTGGATTCCGTGCCGTCCAATACCGCAACAGAATTTCTGTTCTTTCTGATTATGGAAGGTTTGTCCTTAAAATAATATTCAAAATAACGGGCCGTATTATTACTTCCTGTTGCAATGACAGCATCAAAATTTTCTAATTTTCCTTCAGTAAATGTAATGTATTCTCCCATTTTAGGCTCGACAGCCATAATGTATTTTGCTAAAAACGGCAACAGATGCTGGTCATTTGAAGAGGTTTTGACCAATACTTTATGACCGGAAATTAAAACACTCAAAAAGTCATGAAATCCCACCAATGGGATATTTCCAGCCAAAACCAATCCAACTGTTTTTCCGCCAACGTTTTCCAGATTGTATTTGGAAAGCCATTGGTCCAGATTTTCTTTTGTCAAGGCTTCAGCCCAGGAGCGTATGGCAAAGTATACCTGTTCCGGGGTATACCAACCGTTATGGGATTGAGACAACTCAATCAAATCCAAAAAATCATTGAAAAACAAATCGTTATGTAAAACGTTTTCTTTTTTAATACTTTCATTTTCAGAAAATTGACTTAAGAATTTTCCTAACTCTGCGAAAATATTTTTTTTGTGCTCTAAAGTCATATTGATTTGCTTATGAATTGTTTTGGATGTAATTTTGCACAAAAATAAACCTTTTCTAGGCAGCAGGCAAGCCTTACGCATATTGCCTATAGCTTATAGCAAAAAATGAAAAAATGGCAATCATAATAACAGACGAATGCATCAATTGTGGTGCTTGCGAACCAGAATGCCCAAATACTGCCATCTATGAAGGTGCAGATGATTGGAGATATAAAGACGGAACGAAACTTAATGGAAAAATAGTGCTTCCAAATGGAGAGGAAGTGGATGCGGATGCGCCGCATACGCCTCTTTCGGATGATATCTATTATATTGTTCCGGGTAAATGTACAGAATGTAAAGGATTCCACGAAGAGCCGCAATGCGCTGCCGTTTGTCCGGTTGACTGTTGCGTTCCGGACGACAACCATGTAGAAAGTGAAGAGACTTTGCTTAACAGGCAGGCCTTTTTACATGGGGAGTAATCTTACTTATTAAAAGAAAATAAAAAAACCTGAATTAAACAATTCAGGTTTTTTTATGTGTGTCAATAAAATTTTATTTCGGAGAACGTACATAGGTCTCTATAGAAACCTTATCGGATTTGTCATCATAAGTTTCTACAACCAAATTTCCGTTGGTGTCAAAATAACCTATTGAAGTCTGGTTTTTACCTCTGTAGATATAACTGTTTGTAGTTGTAGCTCTCAAAAGTCCCAGTCTTTTATTGTCCTGTGTGGTAATCACGTAACCAGCCGGGTCTAATCGTAACTGATAGGTTTTACCATTTGAAGTATAATAAGAGGAACGGTCAATATCTACTGTTCGGGTACTTCCGTCAGGATTGATTACCTGAGTTTTTGAAATTACTTCAACAGGTGTTTCCTTCAAGTCTTTGTTTAATGCTTTGGAATCCGCATTTTGGAACTCGATATTCTGAACTTCTTTAACTTCCTGGGTTTTCAGGTATGTTTTCTCGCCATCAGAATCCTTAACAGTAGTTACCGTGGTTTTGGAAACATCTGTGACATTTTTATTCTGGGCCTGTAGGCTTAATGCCGCCAACAATGTAATGCTGCTTAACAAAATAGTTTTCATAATGAGTTGATTTAGAGTGATATTAACAAATTTAAGGATTTTATGTTAAATTGGTTTTTAAAAAATCATAAAGAATTGCTAAATGTTATTTTTTAATAGAAATAGTTTAATTTTTTAAGAAATAAAAATAGAAAGGCGTTGAGGATTAATTTCAAATCCAAAAGCGTATATTTGCACCCTTAAAATTATCAATATCATACTTATACCATAATGAAAGCAGGAATTGTAGGGTTGCCAAATGTTGGAAAATCAACATTATTCAATTGTTTATCAAATGCAAAAGCGCAAAGCGCAAATTTCCCGTTCTGTACTATCGAGCCGAACATTGGAGTCGTAAACGTACCGGACCCGAGGATTAATAAGTTGGAAGAATTGGTGAAACCGGAGCGCGTTCAGATGGCTACTGTAGATATTGTAGATATTGCAGGATTGGTAAAAGGAGCAAGTAAAGGTGAAGGTTTGGGGAATCAGTTCCTTGGAAATATCCGCGAGTGTAACGCGATCATTCACGTATTGCGTTGTTTTGATAATGATAATATAGTGCATGTGGATGGCAATGTTAATCCAATCCGTGACAAAGAAACTATCGATATCGAATTGCAGCTGAAAGACCTTGAAACTGTTGAAAAACGTTTGGAGAAAGTAAACCGTGCTGCCAAAACAGGAAACAAGGAAGCGCAGGTTGAACAGGCATTGCTTAACCGAATCCGTGAAGCTTTATTACAGGCAAAATCAGCCAGAACCATAACGCCGCAAAGTAATGATGAGGAAGCCCTTTTGGAATCGTTCCAATTGATTACCGCTAAACCGGTTTTGTATGTATGTAATGTGGATGAAGCTTCTGCAGTTAACGGAAATAAGTATGTAGACCAGGTTAGAGAATTGGTGAAAGACGAAGATGCAGAGGTTATTGTGCTTTCTGTTGGGGCTGAGGCCGATATTACAGAATTGGAAAGTTATGAAGAACGTCAGGTGTTTCTTGAAGACATGGGCTTGACAGAACCGGGGTCGTCTGTACTGATTCGTGCGGCTTATAAGTTGTTGAAGCAACAGACTTATTTTACCGCCGGTGTAAAAGAAGTACGTGCCTGGACAATCAATATTGGAGCAACAGCGCCACAGGCAGCCGGAGTAATCCATACTGATTTTGAAAAAGGATTTATCCGTGCGGAAGTAATTGCTTATGATGATTTCGTAACCTACGGTTCTGAATCTAAAGTAAAAGAAGCCGGAAAACTGCGTGTGGAAGGTAAAGAATATATAGTAAAAGATGGGGATGTGATGCACTTCAGATTTAATGTATAATTTCAAAGTATAAACAATTAAAAGCGGCTTCTTGGCCGCTTTTTTTATGAAGATATGTCATGTTAAAAATCCTATAAACTGACCGGTGAATTTCTTAAAATCAGCTATATTTGAGTAAACCGAAACCAAAACGCACTATGAAAGCGAAAGGATTATTCTCAAAAACCTGGTACTTACTCAAAAATACGATATCAGAGTTTAATGATGACAATGCAATCAAATTAAGCGCATCACTCTCTTATTATACCATTTTTGCAATACCTCCATTAATGATTATCATCATTACGCTTTGTGGTTTTTTCTTTGGAAAAGATGCGGTTACCGGAGAGCTGTACGGACAGATTAACAGGCTTGTAGGTAATGATGCGGCAATCCAGATACAAAATGCCATTAAAAATGTGGAGCTTTCAGACAGTAATGCATTTGCGGCCATTTTTGGAGGGGTAATGCTTTTGATAGGAGCTTCCGGGGTTTTTGCCGAAATCCAGAGTTCTATCAACTTCATATGGGGACTCAAGGCAAAACCCAACAAAGGACTTAAAAAGTTTATCCAAAACCGATTGATGTCATTTTCGATGATTGTTTCTGTCGGATTCTTGCTATTGGTCAGTTTGTTGGTCAATTCGGTTATGGACCTTTTAAGTGCAAAACTCCGGTCATATTTTCAGGAAGGAACCATTTACATCTTTTATGTGCTGAATCTACTGCTGGTATTTGCCATTATTACGTTGCTGTTTACCATTATTTTCAGGACGCTGCCGGATGGAAAAATCAGGTGGAAAGACGCTTTCATAGGTTCGTCTTTTACAGCCGTGCTTTTTATGGTTGGTAAATTTGCAATCGGGCTCTATTTGGGGAATTCTACTGTTGCCAGTGTTTATGGGGCAGCCGGTTCAATAATAATAATTTTGGTATGGGTATATTATTCCGCAATAATTCTTTATTTTGGTGCTGAATTCACTAAGGTGTATGCAAAAGCCTACGGAGGCAGTATTAGCCCTAATGAATATTCGGTAGAAATCCAGAAAGAGATTTTTGAAATAACAGACGCGGAAACCAATACAAAAACCAGGATATGAAAATAATTGCCTTTGGCGGGAGTAATAGCTCCAAATCGATTAATAAAATGTTGGCTACTTATGCTTCCGGGCTTTTTGAAGATGCGGAAGTAGAAATTTTAGACCTTAATGATTTTGAAATGCCGCTTTTTTCGGTTGATAGGGAAAAAGAGGTAGGACAGCACGAAACTGCAAAAAAGTTTTTGGCTAAGCTGGCTTCGGCAGATATTCTGGTCGTTTCTCTGGCTGAAAATAATGGCATCTATTCTACCGCCTTCAAAAATATTTATGATTGGAGTTCCCGAATTGACAATGAGGTATTCCAGCAAAAACCAATGCTGTTAATGGCAACTTCACCGGGCGGAAGAGGAGGTAAGGGCGTATTGGATTTTGCAAGCAGCAATCTGCCAAGACATGGGGCAAATATTAAAGCCCTGTTTTCACTTCCGAGCTTTTATACCAATTTTGATGTGGAAAATAAAAAGATTTCAAATGCCGAATTGGATAATGAGCTAAAAGAAATTGTAACCAATTTTGAGGCTTGAAAAAGATGAAGAAGATTTTCAGGATTTTACTGAAGATAATTTTAGGAATACTCGGATTTTTTATTGTTTACATTCTGTTAGCTCTTGCTATTCCTTACATTGGTGTCAATACCGAAGATAAGGACAAGCAGGAAGACGTCGCCATTTATATTAAAACCAATGGTGTACATACCGATATTGTGGTTCCAATCAAAACGGAATATAAAGACTGGAGTGAAAAAATAAAATACGAACATATTGCTTCAAAAGATTCTACCATGCAGTTTATTGGTTTTTGCTGGGGTGATAAAGGGTTTTATTTAAACACACCGGAATGGTCTGACCTGAAATTTAGCACGGCATTTAATGCAGCTTTCTATTTGGGAACTTCCGCCATGCATGCTACTTTTTTCAAACAGATGAAAGAAAACGAAAGCTGTGTCAGGATTGCTATCAGCAAGGAGGAATATGCTAAGCTGATTGCTTATATTGAAGATAGCTTTCAATATGATTCTCAGGGAAATCCAATCCTGATTCATGCCACGACTTACGGGCAGAATGACAGCTTCTATGAGGCCAATCGAAAATACAGCCTGTTTTACACCTGTAATACCTGGGCAAACAATGCTTTAAAGGCAGCCGACCAAAAAGCGGCATTATGGACGCCATCCGATAAAGGTATTTTTTGCCATTACAAATAGCTGCTGATTTCTAGCTGATTTTGTCAATTATTCTATTGATAACTTTGCTTTCCAGGACTTTCATTTTTCTTGCGGATACTGTATATTAGCACAAAATCCATAATTTTCAAATGTCAGAACAAAATCAGTATACCGAAGACAATATCCGTTCTCTCGACTGGAAGGAGCATATCCGAATGCGTCCGGGGATGTATATCGGGAAATTGGGCGACGGTTCTTCACCAGACGATGGTATTTATATCCTATTGAAAGAAGTTTTGGACAACTGTATCGATGAATTCGTTATGGGTGCCGGAAAAACGATAGAGGTGTCAATCAAAGAGAAGACCGTTACCGTAAGAGATTATGGGCGTGGAATTCCGCTGGGAAAAGTAGTGGATGTAGTGTCCAAAATGAACACGGGAGGAAAGTACGATTCTCTTGCCTTTAAAAAATCAGTCGGTCTGAATGGTGTCGGTACCAAGGCAGTCAATGCCCTCTCGACGTATTTCAGGGTAGAATCCGTTCGTGAAGAAAAACAGAAAGCGGCAGAATTCTCTGCAGGTAATCTGGTGCTTGAAGAAGATATTATTGAAACAACCAAGCGTAAAGGAACCAAAGTAACCTTTACTCCGGATGAGGCCATTTTCAAAAACTACAAGTTCAGAAACGAATATGTATTGAAAATGCTGAAAAATTATTGTTACCTGAACACCGGACTGACAATAATTTACAATGGTGAAAAATTTTATTCTGATAACGGACTTAAAGACCTGTTAGAAGAAAATATTGCCGAGGAAGATATGGTCTATCCAATCATCCATCTTTCCGGCGATGATATAGAAATTGCCCTGACACACAGTAAGTCGCAGTACTCAGAAGAATATCATTCTTTCGTGAACGGGCAGAATACAACACAGGGAGGAACGCATTTGGTTGCTTTCCGTGAGGCGGTCGTAAAAACAATCCGCGAATTTTACAACAAAGGTTTTGAACCTTCGGATATCCGAAAATCCATTGTCAGTGCAATCAGCGTGAAAGTAATGGAGCCGGTGTTTGAATCGCAGACAAAGACAAAACTGGGTTCTACGGAAATGGGACCGGATTTGCCTTCGGTTCGTACGTTTATCAATGATTTTATCAAAAATAAACTGGATAACTTTCTGCATAAAAACCCGGAAACAGCCGATTTGCTTTTGCGTAAGATTCTGCAGGCGGAAAGAGAACGAAAAGAACTTTCAGGAATTCGTAAATTGGCGAAAGACCGTGCCAAAAAAGCCAGTCTTCACAATAAAAAATTACGGGATTGCCGTGTACACTTAACGGATTCTAAAAACCCAAGAAGTTTAGAAAGCACGCTTTTTATCACGGAGGGAGATTCGGCTTCGGGATCTATCACCAAGTCGCGTGATGTGAATACACAGGCCGTATTCAGCTTGCGTGGTAAACCTTTGAATTCGTATGGCATGAGCAAAAAGATTGTGTATGAAAACGAGGAATTCAACCTGCTGCAGGCCGCTTTGAATATTGAAGAAGACATGGGTGACCTGCGTTACAACAATATTGTAATTGCAACCGATGCCGATGTCGATGGAATGCACATCCGTTTACTGCTGATTACGTTCTTCCTGCAATTTTTCCCGGAGTTAATCAAGGAAGGACATTTGTATATCCTGCAAACGCCGCTTTTCAGGGTAAGAAACAGAAAAGAAACCATTTACTGTTATTCAGAAGAAGAACGGGTTAATGCTATTGAAAAGCTAAAACCTAAGCCGGAAATCACACGATTTAAAGGTTTGGGAGAAATCTCTCCTGATGAGTTCAAGCATTTTATTGGTGATGATATCCGACTGGACCCGGTCATGTTAGACAAGCTGACTTCCATTGAACAGCTTTTGTCTTTCTATATGGGTAAAAACACGCCGGATAGGCAGGAATTTATCATCAATAATCTGAAAGTAGAACTGGATGTTGTTGAGAAATAAGATTAGAATCAAATAATTATAGGACCGCTTAATAAATGGACGAAGAAGAGAATTTAGAGCCGATTGAAGGTCAACCTGAGGGTTCAGGGTCGCATTTTTACGATAATCAGGAAGAAAACAATCCGGAGGATACCATTACCAAGGTAACCGGAATGTATAAGGATTGGTTCTTGGATTATGCTTCCTATGTAATCCTAGAACGTGCCGTTCCTGCCATAGAAGATGGTTTTAAGCCTGTACAACGCAGGATTATGCACTCGATGAAAGAACTGGACGATGGACGTTACAATAAAGTAGCGAACATTGTTGGGCACACCATGCAGTATCACCCGCACGGTGATGCCAGTATTGGTGATGCGATGGTGCAGATAGGGCAGAAGGACCTACTTATTGACATGCAGGGAAACTGGGGTAACATCCTGACAGGCGACGGTGCCGCCGCTTCCCGTTATATCGAAGCAAGAATCAGCAAATTCGGGCACGATGTTCTCTATTCTCCAAAAATTACCTCATGGCAGGCTTCGTATGATGGGAGAAGGAATGAGCCTATAAACCTTCCTGTAAAATTTCCACTGTTATTAGCTCAGGGGGCAGAAGGTATTGCCGTAGGACTTTCTACCAAAGTACTGCCGCATAACTTTAATGAACTGATAGATAGTTCTATAAAAATATTAAAAGGGAAACCTTTTACATTATATCCTGATTTTCCAACGGCGGGTATTGCCGACGTTTCCAATTATAACGATGGAATGCGTGGCGGACGTGTGCGCGTTCGTGCTAAAATTTCCCAGCTTGATAAGCAAACGTTGGTCATAACGCAGATTCCTTTCACGACCAACACTTCAACCTTGATTGAAAGTATCCTGAAAGCCAATGAAAAAGGGAAAATCAAGATTAAAAAAATTGAAGATAATACCGCTGCTGAAGTTGAAATTATCATTCATCTTTATCCGGGTGTTTCACCAGATAAGACCATTGATGCCTTGTTTGCTTTTACAGCCTGTGAGACTTCTGTTGCACCGCTTGGTTGTGTGATACAGGACCATAAGCCTTTATTTATTGGCGTATCAGACATGCTTAAGATTTCTACCCAGAGAACGGTAGACCTGCTCAAGCGTGAACTGGAAATCCAGTTGGATGAACTGGAAGAACAATGGCATTTCCTTTCTCTGGAGCGTATTTTTATCGAGAAAAGAATTTACCGTCTTATTGAAGAAGAAGAAACGTGGGAAGGCGTTATCAAGGCAATTGATGAAGGACTGAAACCTTATGTTCAGCATTTAAAACGTGCCGTTACGGAAGAAGATATTGTTAGGCTGACCGAAATCCGAATCAAGAGAATTTCCAAGTTTGATATTGACAAGGCGCAAGAGAAAATTGAGGCTTTGGAAGGTGATATTGAACAGGTAAAACACGATTTGGACCACATTATTGATTTCACAATAGCATTCTTTACGAAACTGAAAGAAAAATACGGAAAAGGGAAGGAACGTCAAACCGAACTCCGAATTTTTGATGATATTGAAGCTACAAAAGTGGTATTGAGAAATACCAAGCTTTATGTAAACCGGGAAGAAGGCTTTATTGGAACCGGATTGAAAAAAGACGAATATGTTACAGATTGTTCTGATATTGATGATGTGATTGTCTTTCTTCGAAACGGGACCATGATGGTTTCCAAAGTCGACGATAAAAAGTTCGTAGGCAAAGACATCATACACGTAGCTATTTTTGATAAGAACGATAAACGTACAATTTATAACATGATTTATCGTGATGGAAAATCAGGCCCGTCCTATATCAAACGTTTCAATGTTTCAGGAATTACCAGAGACAAGGCTTATGACCTGACACAGGAAAAGCCGGGTTCACAGGTATTGTACTTTTCGCATAACCCGAATGGGGAAGCGGAAGTTATTACCGTATTGCTCCGACAGGTTGGAAGTGTCAAAAAATTGAAATTTGATATTGATTTTGCGGCAATGGCCATCAAGGGAAGAGCTTCAAAAGGAAATCTGGTGACCAAATATCCAATCAAGAAAATAGAATTAAAGGAAAAAGGAATTTCAACCTTAAAACCAAGAAGAATCTGGTTTGATGATACAGTCCAGAAATTAAATGTAGATGGCAGGGGAGAACTATTAGGCGAATTCAGGCCAAATGACAGGCTCTTGATTATCAATCAGTCCGGAAGGCTGAAAACGATTATTCCGGAATTGACCACGCATTTTGATGAAGATATGGTAGTCCTTGAAAAATGGCTGCCTAAAAAACCTATTTCTGCTATCTATTATGACGGAGAAAAAGAACGCTATTTCGTAAAACGATTCCTCGTCGAAAATGAAAACAAAGAAGAAATTTTTATTACGGAACATCCAAAATCGCAACTGGAAATCGTAGCGACAGATTACCGTCCGGTAGCCGAAATCGTGTTTGCAAAAGTAAAAGGCGTACAGAAAGAAAACCAGACGGTTGATTTGGAGAGTTTTATTGCTGTAAAGGGAATAAAAGCCTTAGGAAACCAATTGACAACAGATAAGCTAAAACAGGTCAACCTTTTGGAACCGTTACCTTATGAAGAACCGGAAGAAGAAATTCCTGAAGAAATAGAAGTTTCCGGCTCCACAGAAATTTCAGATGACGTACAGCTTGATGATGACGGACAGATTACATTAAGTCTGGATTAAATAAAAAAACGGAATGCATTGCATTCCGTTTCTTTTTAGTTGTATCTCTTGTCTGTCAGTGTTTTCATGAACGCAACCAGCGCTTTTTTTTCAGCAGCGGTCAGATTCAGCTTGTCGGTTGGAAGAGTTTGGTTTTCTACGCTAAGGCCTAATCCTGTTCCTCCGCCTAAATCATAAAATTCAACCACTTCTTCCAAAGTAGCATATGCCCCGTTATGCATATAAGGTGCGGTTACGGCCACATTGCGAAGTGTTGGGGTTTTGAAGGCTCCTTTGAGTTGTGGTAGCTGATTGAAAATATAACGGCCTTCATCCTTGCTCAGGCGTTTGCCGGAAGCATCTTCAGGCGTACCTACAACTTCATGTTCTGTTTTGGCAAAATTAGGAGGTACTGTTCCGTTAAACAATGGCGTAAAATGGCAAGTCGCACATTTCGCTTTTCCCATAAACAGGTTCATCCCCTGAATTTCTTCGGCGTTGATGCTGTTTTTATTGCCACGCATATAAGAATCAAATCGTGAATCGAAAGAATTGAGCGAACGAACATAACTGGAGATTGCATTTTGAATCTGCCAGGCTTCCGTCTTATCCGATTTAGGATATGCTTTCTGAAAAAGTTGGATGTATTCCCTGTCAGAAGAAACTTTAGAATGGATTGCGGCAAGCGAGCCGTGCATTTCGTCTTCATTTTGAATAACATCGACACTTTGTTTTTCTAAATCGAGCTGTCGCATATCCCAAAATTGCGCATTTTGGAAGGAGGCATAGGTTAGGGTAGGCGTATTGCGGTTGAGGTTTTTCCCTTTTAAAGAAACATTGGTTTTCAAACCGTCTGTAAATGCTTTTTCAGGATTATGGCAGGAAGCACAGCTTCTGTTGCCGTCTTTGGACAGACTTTTATCATAAAACAGCTTTTCTCCTAAAATCGCTTTTTCATCAGAATATCGGTATTCATTAGAAGCTACAAAACCGTTCACATCAAAAGCATTTTCATCAAACAGAGTCGATGCAGTTGCCTTTAACGGTCGGTTGCGTTCTACGGCCGGTATCTTTTCTTCTTTTTGGAAGAGATTTAGTTTTTGTGACAACGGATTCAGATATTCTGTAATAAATACAACCCTGTTGAATGTATTAAAATTCGGATTTGAATCACAATATTCTTTTGCTTTTGCAGCTATTTGTTTTACATCGTCCAAAATCTTACTGTTAGCCTGGATAATTAATAGCAGTTCCGGAATTACGGACAAGCTTTGTCGGGCTTCCGGAATGGAAGAATTGAGTATAGGGCTGTCAAAGCCGGTAATTCCCAAAGTCAGGATTCTGTGGACATTTTGCTGTAAAGCATCTAAAACATAATCATCACTGATTGTAATGGCTCCAAAAGTTGTCTCAACTTGTTTTGTATTGGAAAGCAAAATATCCAGTTCGCGGATTATTTCTTTTTTATTTTTGGAATCGTATTCAGGATAGATATGTTCTTCAATGACCTGGAAACCGTTAGGAACGAAAAACTTATTCTCTTCCAGTTCCATTTCATCCAATGCCGGTCCATTCATGAATCGGGCTGTTTCCGGAACAAAATATTCAACTGCCCACTCGATTCTTTTGTATTGCAATCGGGTTTTTTTGAATTGCTCCAAAACTTCTTTTTGAGAACCATCTGCAGCAATTTTTTCCTGCAACAAAATGATTTCGTTTTTCAATTTTGTGAGGTCTATTAAAAGTTCCTGTTTTATGTTTTTTTCAAATGCTCTGTCCTGACAGCCAGAAAAAAAGAAAGTAAGCAGGGTAAGGGAAAATATAAAATACTTTAATTTCATTTTGTGTAGTTAAAAAGCAACAACCCTTATGTTAGGATAAGGGTTGTTTTATAGTGTTGTTTTTGTGTGAATTAACGTTGTACGTTTCGTATGATTACGGTCTGTCCACCTTCTTTGTTAGTGCTTCTTCCGCTTCCGTCAGCATTCAGGAAGGCATCTTTCTGCCAGGTGTGCGGGTGGATGTTTACAAGGAATGTTCCCGGAACACCAATGATGTCTGATATGTCAGTCATTGCACCAAATTCCCAGCTTCCAAAACGCATTTCGCCTGTCTGGTTATAAAGAGAGTTCCAGGCCGCATCGTTTCGCTTATGATTCATGTTTAACCATGGCTTGTTTTGTTTTGTAGCGATGTTGTACTGCCATATGTATGAATCGTGCTGGGCAGCAGTATAATAGCTGTCACCATCTTCCTGAATGTACACGAAATTTTCCGTAACACAAAGGTTGTCCGGATTGATTAATCCTGTTCCCGGAGTACTGTCGCCTTCAGCAATTACTTCAAGAGTTCCTGCCAACGGATTGTTAGCATCCATTTTTAATCTGTAAACTCTTCCCCACATTGTGTAGCCATCTACCGGAGCATTTGAAGTAGCCTGACCTGTGGCCGTGAAATAAACTTCACGATTGTTGCTGGCACTTCCTTTTCTGTAATCTACATCTTCCACTCTGGAGAAACGGATTGCACCCAAATTGTTTACTGTAGTATTGATTACAGCACCGGTAAGGTTTTTAGCATTTGGAATTTCAACAAAAGAAACATTGTAGCTATTGTTCATAGTCATAGCAGTTTCAACCTGGTTTCCGTCAGTTCTTTTTAGGGCATATAGTTTTCCGTTAGACAAGTCACCTACTGTATTACTCATGTACATAATCATTTGTCCTGCGCTGGCATGAGACGTTGTATAGGATTGGTCTTCTCCAATTAAGATAACGGTTTTACCCGGATAAGCGTCTTTTGGAAGCGGTACGGCATTTTCCATACTGGCTTTTCCTAATGCAGGAAGAATTCTGTCGGTTCTGCTTCTGTCATTTGCTAACCCCATAGGGTCAATTCCGTGAACCATACTTTCTTCGCCACTTTCTCCTGCTGTAAGGAAGATAGGACCAAAGCCATGAATTTCAGGAGTTGCAAGAGTAGCCGAGCACAAACGGGTCATTCCGCCCACGCCGTCAACAATATATTCACCTTTGACAGGCTTAAAAGTCTTGTCTAAATATACCCTTGAAACTGATTGCAGGATTTCGTGGTTTGAAATCAGGATATAACCTTCACCTGAAGGATTCTTCATTAATCCGGCACCATCAGGCTGGGCTCCGTATACGAAAGCGGGAGACTGTGACAGTTGGTCGGCACTTGTAATTAAGGTGCTAATTTCCATGCTCTCAAATCCGGGCATTGCAAACACAAAAGCCGGGATAGAGGAATGCGATGTAAAGTCAATTTCCCGGTTTACTGGAGTTCCGTTTGAACTGTCATCATTTTGGCAGCTTGCCAATAAGATGCTTGCCGTTGCCAAAATGGCAAAAGTCTTGGTTGTTAGTTGTCTCATGTTGTTGGTTTTTTGTTTGTGGCAAAGCTATTTATGAGACGTTAACAGTAAATTAAGGAATGATTTTTAAAAGTATATTTAAAAGTAAAGGAATTGTATTGTGAAAGTGTTCTTTGTAAATAAAAAGCGCTTCCGTAATCAGGAAGCGCTTTCTATTTATAGTGGTGGATTTAATTAGAAGATTTTTTCCTCATTTTCATGTTAAGGAATTCTACCGCCAGTGAAAAGGCAATCGCAAAATACAGATAGCCTTTTGGAACGGCTCCAACATGTTGTCCGGCCAATTGCGCCTCAGAAAGATGCATACTTTCCGTAATCAGCATAAAACCAATCAGAATAAGGAAAGCCAGACCTAAAATTTGGATGGAAGGGTTTGCATTTACGAAATTTCCAACCGGAACGGCAAAAAGCATCATGACACCTACAGAAATTACTACAGCAGTAATCATAATGTATAAGGCGCCTTCCAGGCCGTTTGTCATACCAACCGCTGTCAGGATGGAATCGACAGAGAAAATCAGGTCAATTAATAAAATTTGAAGGATTACACTGGAGAATGATTTTTTGGCAACATCGCCCAAACTCTTTTCTTCTTCCCCTTTATGGTCGACCTTTTCATGAATTTCTTTAGTACTCTTATAAATAAGGAAAAGACCACCCAGGAGTAAAATTAAAGCCTGTCCGGTAACATGGCCGCTAAACCATCCAAAATCAAAAGAAAACAACGGAGCTTTCATGGCAATCAGCAGCGTAATTCCAAAAAGTAGCCCTATTCTCATAAACATGGCAAGGAAAAGTCCTATTCGTGTAGCTCGTTTGCGGTCTTCGACAGGCAGCTTTCCGGTTACGATTGAAATAAAAATAATATTGTCAATACCTAAGATAATCTCTAAAAAAGTCAGAGTCAATAAGGCAATCCATGCATCCGGATTTAAAAATACTTCCATTTTTGTTTATTTGATTTTGGTTACTGTTCCTTTTTGTTTGTTTGTATTGCCCAGTTTTGAAAACTCAAATGTATATGAGTTTTCAGTTGTACTCAAAATTTTCATGTGGATTGCCTGTTTTTCCGCCATATTTTTCGGATTCATTTTCTCCAGAATATATTCACAATCATTAATCCATCGAACTTTTGAAGTGTCGGTCTTTCCTTCAAAAGTATCAATTTCCAAAGTATCATTTCTTACAAAGTGAGATGTTTTTTTTACACCATTAACTTCATATTCGAATTGAAATTCTCCGGTTTTAAAATCTTTGCAGTTTCGTTCTACATTATAGCAGGAAGTCAGTAATCCAACAGTGAGCAGGGCAAGGGAAAGTATTTTTTTCATAGGATGTTTATTTAAGTTTATTTAATTCGTCGTCGGTAAAATTTTTGATGGATTTTTCCTGGGCGAATTTTGCGGCGTTGTAGTCACCAGATTTGTTTTTAGGGATTGAAAGGCTGTCCCATTCGGTCTTTTTCAAAAGTTTGGCATAAAAGACAATCTGCCCGATATGGTACGGATAATGTGCCAGTTGCCTGTTAATGGCTTCAATAACGGTATGTCCTTCATTACGGATATAGATGATTTCTGTTAGCTGTTCCGGATGTAACGGATTTATAGCATTAAAAAGACAGTCCCAGCCTTCGTTCCATTTTGCCATTAATTCTTCTCTTGACTGGTAGGTGTCTACAAATTCACCGTCTCTCTTGCGCCATTCTTTTTCTCCGTCAGAAGTGAGAAAGTCAGTCCAGCGGGAAAGCATATTGCCATGCATATGTTTGACGATGACAGCAATGCTGTTTGTGTCTTCGTTTAGCGAAATAAAAAGCTGTTCGTCAGCTAGTTGGGCCATTGCTTTTTCGCCAAGAGTTTTATAGTATAAAAACTGTTTTTTAACACTGTCCAGAAAGTGAGAATTTGCATCCATGATTAAACGAGTTTTATGTTGTATTTTTCTAATAATCCGCCCGCATCCTTGAGCGAAAATTTGGCTTTTTTGAGGAAATTAAGTTCAGGGTCGATTGAAAAATTATAAGCTTTTGACAAATCGGCTTCTACTAATATTGTCCTGTTAAATAATGCCCTGTTGAGGTTGATGTCTTCAAAAACAGACTTTGTCAGGTCTGTTTCAGAAAAATTAACTTCCTGCATGGAAGAATTTATAAATTTGGTCTTTTGCATTTTTTTGCGTGCAAAAGACGAGAAGTCTAAAGTACAGTCGTTGAATTGTACCTCAAACAAAAAGTCGTCACTGTAGTCAAAACCAATTCCCATCATCTTGCAGGCATCAAATGCAACATTTTTCAACCCTGTGGCATTGAGTTTTATTATTGAAAGGTTACATCCTTTAAAAGAACAATCGATAAACTGACTTTGTGAAAAATCGCTGCCATACAGGTCACAATCTATAAAAGTACAATTTTCGAATTCCCGTTTCTGTATCAATTCTTCGGTATAGGTAACTTTTGTAAATGTCTTGCCTATGTGAACGGTTTCTTTCATCGCTTTTTGAATAGGCTGTTCATGATTTTTCGAATTCCAAGAAACAACATGAGCATGGCTCCCAAACAGGTGAGAATACCTATTCCCAGAACAATCAGATACAACGGATGGCTTTGGTTTTTAAAAGCACTGTGAATTATAACAGGACCTAAAAAAAGCAGAGGCATTGCTATGGATAGGTATAAAATTCCTTTTTGCAGTATTTTTTTGTCGGTATTCATGGTTTACCTTTTATAGTTTTCTATAGAATTCCTGACATTTTTATATTTTTCAAGCAGCGATGTTGCTTCCGTTTCCGAAACAGACAGTTCTTCCATAATCATTCTAACGGCTCTTCCTACAAGCTTATGGTTGCTGAGCTGCATGTCTACCATTTTATTTCCTTTGACTCTGCCCAACTGAATCATGGTAGAAGTTGAAATCATATTCAATACCAGTTTTTGGGCAGTTCCTGCTTTCATTCTGGAACTTCCGGTTACAAATTCCGGCCCGACTACCACATCTATAGGAAAATCAGAAGTTTTAGACAGCGGACTTTCAGCATTACAAGAAATGCTTCCTGTAGTAATGTTCTTTTCGATGCATTTCTGCAAGCCGCCAATTACATAAGGAGTAGTCCCTGAGGCTGCTATGCCAATAACGACATCTTTTTCGTTAATATCCCATTCCTGAAGGTCTTTCCATGCCTGTTCTCTGTCGTCTTCTGCAAACTCCACAGCTTTGCGGATAGCAGTATCACCTCCGGCAATAATACCAATTACCAGGTCAAAAGGAACACCAAATGTTGGCGGGCATTCCGAAGCATCGACTATGCCTAATCGCCCGGATGTTCCGGCACCGATATAGAACAAACGGCCGCCTTCTTTCATTTTTTCGACGATTTTTTCGACCAGTTTTTCAATCTGTGGTAATGCTTTTTCAACGGCAAGAGGAACCGTTTTGTCTTCGTTGTTGATGTTGCGAAGCAGGTCGGCAACAGGCATTTTTTCTAAATGCTCATATTTTGAAGACTGTTCGGTAGTTTTAGTGAAGGTCATCTTTAAAAGGAATATTATTTTTCAAAAATACGAAGTTTCTTAAGTTATTTATTCATTTACCAGAATAAGTATTTTTAAAGAAAAACTTACATTTTGTTATTTTTTTATTATATTAGCTTCGTATCGATACAGATTATTTATAAACCAATTAGATTTAAAATTTATGAAAAAAATTAAATTATTTTCAACTTTTTGTTTGTTTACGTCTTCCTTAAGTTTGTTTGCTTCAAATAACGGAAATGAAGAATTTAAACAAAATTTTAATGAAGTTACTATGTGCTGTGTTGGTCAAGCTAGCAAGGGGATAGCGGGAACAGCCGATTATATAAAAATTTCAGTTAAAAAATGTGCTACTTCAGCCAAAGGTAATAGAGACCAGGCATATGTTTACGCATGTACTAATGCGCAAAAGGCAGCAGAAAATGCTCTAAATGCTCTTAAGAATATGGATTTAACACTAAAACAATCTTAAGAGATGGGAAGAATAATTTTAACAGTGTTATTGGTCTGTGTTTTTTCTCAATTCGCTTCGTCAAAAAATCAAACAGATATAAAAAGAACAGATTCTCCTGTTGCTTGCTGTGAGAGAAGGGCTGAAGGAGGTGTAAGAGGGACAAATACTCATATTGTTATCGTGGTGAAAACTTGTGTCACATCAGATATTTCATATCAAGATGCACAGGCGAAGGCATGTAGTAAAGCAGGAAGGCTGGCTGATTTAGCTCTTCAAATGTCTATGGAAACAAAAGTACCTGTCACCATTGAAGCCGGAAAATAAAGCTATGAGACACATTTTTTTAATACTACTATTATTTACTATTTCAATTTGTTGGGGTCAAACCCTTACTGTTGATTATAAGTTTGAGTTAGCTGATGATAAAGATAAATATGGCTTTTCAGCATTCGGAATCATCAGGCTGATAACAGATGGCTCAAATAGTATTTCCTATGTGAAAGTTACAGATACCATTGTAGGTTTTAAAAATATTGGTGAAACTATACAAAAGGCTTCCGAATTTGATTTTTCAAATCCTGCTGAATATAAAGATTTTGTTTCTAATGAATATTATTCGAAAACAATTTTCCCTAAATATTTGCTTAAAGACAATACCTATATGACTGCATGGACTATAACTGGAAACTATAAAGAAATATTAGGATACAAATGCCAGCAGGCAGTTGGGCATTACAGGGGTAGAGATTATACACTTTATTTTACAACAGCAATCCCTATTCAAAACGGACCAAAAAAATTTGATGGCTTACCGGGTCTAATCCTGGAAGTTATTTCAAATGATGGGGCTATACATTACAAGGCTATTAAAATACAGAATAGTAATGAGGTTATAGAAAATCCTTTTGATAAATTAAACCTATCTTATATTAATTGGGATCAATTTATCAACGCTTATAAGGATTATTTTAAAAGAATAACCAATTATGTGCCTGATGAAGATACAGCTGTTTTTATTCCTAAAAGAGGCATTGAGGTATATATAAATGACAATAATGAATAATTTATGTTACTTCATAATTATTATTTTTTTTACCAGTTTTGACTTTAAAGCACAAACTATAAAAGGCACGGTTTTTCATGAAAATGAGGCCGTGCCTTATGCCAGTATCATAATTCGTAAATCGGAAAATAGTAGTTCTATACATCAATACACAAAAACAAACAAAGAAGGCTTTTATCAAATAGATTTAAAAGAATCCTTAGATTCAATTTGGGTAGAAGTGAACGCCCTTGCTTTTGAATCACAAATAAAACATTTGAGTAGCATTCAAAAAAATAAACAAATCATTATTTTAAACTTTAATCTTGAAAACAAACCCACAGAATTAGAGGAAGTAGTTATTACAAAAGAAATGCCAATCAGAATTAAAAATGATACGACTACTTATAATCCTGAAAGTTTTAAAGATGGAACAGAGAGGGTTGTAGAGGACTTACTTAAAAAACTACCCGGTATTAAAGTGGAAGAAAGCGGAGAGATAAAATTTAAAGGCAAAAGCATTAAAAAATTCTTACTTGATGGAGATGATTTGTTTAATAGTCAATACACAACCGGAAGTAAAAATCTCAGTGTTGACATGGTTGAAAAAGTTCAGGCTATTGAAAACTTTAATGAAAATGCAATGCTTAAAGGACTTGTAAATGCTGAGGATGTAGCTATTAATATCTTACTGAAAAAGGGAAAGACAGACCTCTCAGGTGATGCTTTTTTTAGTTATGGGATTCAAGACAGGTATAATGTTTCAATGACGGGTTTGTTTGTGAACAAAAAGACAAAAGGTTTTTTAACAACGGCCTACAATAATATTGGCAATAATTACAGTCCGTATGATTTTAGTTCTGAAATTACTTCATTGAGCCAAAAAAGCGAAAAAGAAGAACAAACTAAAACATTAATTGGTCAGGGAGGATTTTATTCCCAACTGGAAAATAAATACCATAGGATAAACAGTAATTTTAATTTGGAACTAAATTTATTGCATAAATTTTCATCGAAGATTACGGCAAAAACAAATTTAGGAATTTATGATGACAGACTAACCAGAACGAATAAATCACATACTGAATACAGTATTAATGAGGAACAATTTGTAATTAATGAGATTGAAGATATCATTAAAAAACCACGTCTGTATAATGCCAATATTCAATTGTCGAATAAAGTAAATGATTGTTTTATATGGGAATATATTGGAAAAGCGAATTATCAGGAAATTGATTTTGACAGCAATAGCCTAAATAATGAAGTAGCGCAGAAGAATGAGGTAAAAACAACTAATTTTTTTACCAAACAGGATTTTAATTTTACCAATAGGATAAATGAAAATAGTGCTGTAACAGGAGTAGTGCTTTATAGTAATAATCGGGCTCCACAAGATTTTTTGCTTACCCCTGGTTTAAATATTGAAGAAGGTAATACTAATGCCGTAATCAGCAATAATCAATACAGCCGTTTTGATAAAGAAACTTTTAAGACCAAAGGTGAATACTACCGCAATTTTAATAAAGCGAAATTGAAATTGATGGCAGGATATTTATCTGTCAATAATACGCTAAACTCAAGCCTGAAAGCAAATTATTCTGATGGTACGGTTTATACAGACAGGCTTTATCAAAATAGAATGCGCTATAAGTATCAACTTCCTAATGTAGCTTTAAGTTTGAGTTATATAAAAAAACAAAAATATGGTTTCGCAATTTTATTTAATAATCAGTATTATGATATCGCCCTGAATGACGAAATCAGAAACCTGAACAGGAAAGAGGAAAAATTTGTCTTTTTACCAATAATGAAGTTCCAGTATGTTTTGAATACCAAATCTAATCTGGTTGCTACCTATAGTTATAATGAAATAGTTCCTTCTGAAGAGCATCTTTTTGAAGGTTTTGTGCTTACGGGTTTTAGAAGTTTCAGAAATAATAGCCCCAATATTTCATTTTTAAACACACATACCTATAATCTTAATTATATTTATAATGATACTTTTAAGGTAACCCGTTTTTCTGTATCCGGCAATCATAATAAAAGGAGTAATAATTATTTTTCAAGAAATACGATTAATCTCGATAATACTTTTACAAATTCATTTTTATTGGAAGCAGGCAATAGAGATTACAGTTTGAATTTGGATTTTGAACGTTATATGCATTTTATGAGGACTACCCTGCAGATTAATGGCAGTTATGCCTTATCATTTGACAAAAACATTGTAAATGATTCCAATCTAAGAGATGTTGAATCCAGGCTATTGTTTATAAACTGTGTTTTACGAGCCGCTTTCAAATCAAAATTTTATATTGAAAACAATTTCAGTTATTCTACTATTGACTTTTTACTGGATAATGTGATTCAAAACCGATTTAGCAGTTTTAATGATACTTTTAAAATGACTTATAAAATAAGACCTGATTTGAAGGCCAATCTAGCTACTAATTTTGTCTTTCCGGATTTGTCAAAAAACAACAATTATCTGTTTTTAGATTCTGAACTGCGATATACGCCTCTAAATAAAAGATTTCAATACGCCTTAATTATGAGAAACCTGACCAATAATAAGAAATTTGAAACAGTTTCAATTTCCGACTATTCAAAAACCATAGCTTCACATAATTTATTGGAAAGATATATTCTGGGGAGCGCTTCTTTTCGGTTTTAGTTATATGTGTTTCAAAGCTACGAAGTATTAGATAGATTCGTTCCTGACTTTAATTTTTTTATTTCTTAAAACGGTCATCATTTCAAGCCAATGTTTGTCACGAAGGGTTCCTGCTAAAAAGCGACTGTTGTCAAAATCTTTTGTGATAATTCGTAACGCATTCGGTTGTCTTACTTGCTGGTCATATACTATTTCTCGAATGTCTTTAAGTAAGTAGACTTTTTTAATCCAAAAGAAGTAATGATTTTTTACAATAAAATACTTATTAGAAATCTGAAAATAATGAGCCATCCAGGAGTTTAATAAAAACCAGAACAAACAAAAGGCAGATACAACCAATATAGGAACAAACTCAAGGCTTTTAGGGTTTTTTGATGGAACAAAAATGACGAACAGGATAAGCCCCCACATCATAATTCCCCTAAAAGAAAAAATGGGATGGCCTTTAAAAGTTTTTAAGTTCTCAAATGATAAATTCTTTTTTTCTAAACGTATTTTTTCAAACTTAAATGCTTCGCTTTCGTTGATTACAACCTGATTGATAAAACTTTTGATTTCAGGAGAGTTAGCGTAATAAACATCATAAATACAAACCACATCCTGATTTTTGAATAAAATCTTTGTTGCTTCGTAATCAGAATGGATATATCCCATTCCTTTTCCGGTAATTTCGATTTCTAAACGATCATTCCAATAGTATTGTTTTTTTCCAACTTGGATTCCCTTATCATTTACAATAATCTTTGGCGATTTTTTTAAAAAAATATAATTGAAGACTGCCGCCATTCCAATAAAAATAAATCCAAGAGCATGTGCATTTACTTCATTACTTATAAAAAAGAAGATACTAAAGCATAAGAAGGCTAGGTTTATTATTAGAAGTGCAAAATAAAACTTATAAGGATGTCTTCTGGATGTGATTTCCATAAAAACTTATATAAAATAAGCCGCAACAATTCCAATAGCAATCATAGACAACTTGGCAAGGTTGAATTTATGCCCTTCACTGCTTTCAAAAATAATGGTAGATGAAATATGGAATAAAATCCCGATTACAACCGCTGTGATTTCTGTATAATAAGCTGTCAGGAAAGGTAAGTATTCTGAAAGTACTGTTCCTAGTGGTGTCATGATTGCAAAAGCAACCATAAACAGCAAAATCGCAGTTTTATTGAGATGTGCATTTACGAAAAAGGAAGTCAGGATAATAGCAATCGGAAGGTGGTGGATGGCTATTCCTAACGCCAGGTCGTGATGATGGCTCACCGGAAAACCTTCTAACAAGGCATGGATGCAAAGGCTTATAAATAACAACCAGGGCATTTTATGCATTTCTTCATGTCCGTGAACGTGGCCGTGTTCAGCTCCTTTTGAGAAAAATTCCAATATAATCTGGAACAAAATCCCCAGCATTATAAAAATTCCTATCGCATTCGAATGTTCATGCCCGTGGTCATGGTCGTGATGTGCGTGGAGACTGGCTTCATAAACTTCAGGAAGCAGGTGCATAACGGTTATGGAAAGTAGAAACGAACCACTAAAAGCCATTAGCAGCTTTAGATTGGTTTTCTTTTTCGGTTTTAGAAACAGCGCAATAGCATAACCGATTAAAACTGAAAATAGGGGCAGAATATAGGGTACAATGTGGTCCATACTTTAAAATATAGAAAATTATCAGGCAGTTTATCGCCCAGATTATTTGAAAACCATTATGAGTCTTTCGCTTTCGTTCTTATAGAACTTTTTTAATTTATAATCTCCAAAAGTATCTAACAGGAATATGCCTGCTTCTTCCATCATTTCCTCAAAATCCTGTAATGTTAATGCCTGTACTTTTTCAACAAAATGAAACTTTTCGCCCTTGTCTTCAAAGTCTATTTCTTTGAAAATATGATTGTCCTTTACGTATCTTTTGATTTTAAACTCAATGCCCTCAACGATTTTGGTTTCTTCAGGAACCAGATTGCTAATGACATGATGAACATTCATGAAGTCGATTACGGCAAAACCATATTCAGACAAACTTTCCTTAATTGCTTTCAGGGTAGTAAGATTGTCTTCATCATTTTCAAAATAACCAAAACTGGTAAACAGGTTAAAGATAGCATCAAATTTTTCATCAAATGGCATTCTCATGTCATGAACCGTAAAATGCAGTTTGCTGTTTGAAAATTTAGAAGCTTCGGCAATACTGTTTTCAGATAGGTCGGCTCCGGTCACATCATATCCTAGTTGGTTGAGATATATAGAATGGCGGCCTTTTCCGCAGGCAAGGTCTAGTATTTTGGCGTCTTCAGGAAGATTTAAATAATTGGTGATATTGTCCATAAACACTTGGGCTTCCTCATAATCCCGGTCTTTGTAAAGTATGTGATAATAAGGAGTGTCGAACCAGGAGGCAAACCAAGTATTTTTTTCTTTTTGCATCGTATTGAATTAAGCTGCAAATTTAGTGTATTTTTGCATAAAATAACTATAAGTATTCCCAATTTAAGGGAGTAAAATCAGTATGGAGAATTTCAAGATGATAGCCAAAACTTTTTTCGGATTTGAAGAAATTTTGGCGAAAGAATTACAGGTTTTAGGGGCTCAAAAAGTAGAACAGGGCGTAAGAATGGTCAGTTTTGTAGGAGATAAAGGATTTATGTATAAAGCCAATCTTGCCTTGCGTACCGCCTTAAAAATCTTAAAACCTATTTACCAGTTCAGGGCAACCAATGAACAGTCATTATACAAAGGCATTTCAGCAATTGACTGGTCGCAACATCTAAATTCCAACCGTACTTTTGTGATTGATACTACCGTGCATTCAGATTATTTTAAACACTCGCAATTTGTTTCGCAAAAAAGCAAGGATGCCATCGTAGACCAGTTTAGGAGCAAGACCGGAGCAAGACCAAGTATTGACAAGGACTATCCGGATTTGAGAATCAATATCCATATCGACAGAGACCAGGTTTCTGTGGCGCTGGACACTTCAGGGAGTTCCCTACATCAAAGAGGTTACAGAATCGCAACCAATATAGCACCAATCAATGAAGTACTGGCGGCCGGAATGTTATTGCTTTCCGGTTGGGACGGTCAGGGACATTTTTTAGACCCGATGTGCGGTTCGGGAACCATACTGGCAGAAGCGGCCATGATTGCCTGCAATATTCCTGCTAATCTGAACAGACGGGAATTTGCTTTTGAAAAATGGAACGATTGGGATAACGACCTTTTTGACCAGATTGTAGATTCTTTATTGAAGAAGGTAAGAGAATTTCATTATACGATTCAGGGCTATGACAAGGCACCGTCGGCAGTTTTAAAAGCAAAAGACAATATCAGAAATGCCAACCTTGACGAATATGTTTCCATTGCAGAGAAAAATTTCTTCGACACAGAAAAAACGACACAAGGTCCCTTACATATGGTTTTCAATCCGCCGTATGGTGAACGCCTCGATATTGAAATGGAGCGTTTTTACAAAAATATAGGTGATACCCTGAAACAAAACTATCCTAATACTAATGCCTGGTTTATTACTGCAAATATTGAAGCGTTGAAATTTGTGGGCTTAAGGCCTTCCAGAAAAATTAAATTATACAACGGTAGCCTGGAAGCCAGACTGGTCAAGTATGAAATGTATGAAGGCAGTAAAAGAGCCAAATTTGCCCAACCGGACTGATGATGGAAAAATTTGTTTCTATACAGCCTAAAAACGAAATAACCAGGAAGTATATTGCCTATTATTATTTCCATAGCTGTACGGATGCTAAATTTGAAAAATCATTTGTCTTTTATCCGAATTATAAAAACGCGCTGACGGTTTATAAAAATGCTGAAATCGTATTGTCAGAAGAGGGAACGGCTGTTTCTGATTCGGCTACCAAACAGTTATGTGTTTTATATACTACAAATCTTGACAAGAGTATCCGGGTCAGATTTAAGGGTGCTTTTGATAAGATAGGAGTCGTTTTTACTCCATTAGGACTTAATCATTTTGTAGATAAGCCTCTTTTTCAGGTGCTTTCGGAAAGGATTGGCTATTTTGATTATTTCGGTTTTCCTTTTGAAAAATGCGTTACGGCTGTTTTTGAAGAAAATGATGAATCTGAAAAAGCAAAGCTTTTGGACGCTTACTTTGAAAACAGGCTGGTAGATTTTAATGTTCCTGTTCTTGAAAAAGCGGTGAGTGAAATCATAAAATCCGGTGGACTGGTCAAAGTTGCAGCACTTTCGGAAAAATTAAAGACAAACCGGAAAACACTGTTGCGGTTGTTTCAAAAGCATCTGTTGTGTTCTGTTGAAGAGTATAAAAAAATGGTGCGGTTCCGGCAGGCAATTAATTTTTCGCAAGAACAAAACGGAGCCAATACGCTTACTGAGGTTGCTCTTTTCAGTCAATATTATGACCAGGCCGATTTTATACGCCAATTCAAATCCATTACAAAAGAATCACCCAAAAAGGTTATCCCATCCATTTCAAAACTGGGCAACGAAGAAACCTATTGGAAATTGGAGTAATGTCCCAATCATACAATTAATTACGAGAAATCAGGCTTTAATTTGTCTGACTTAAACAAATTTTATGGTATCCAGAGTCGTATTTATCATGTGTTTATTCTATCTGCAATTTTCATTCTCACAGGAAAAGCAGGAGTATCTTTCAGTAAATAAATTCGACCTGAATAAACTGCCTGAGTTTCCACAGTCGGAAATGAAGATTATAGGTTTTGGGGCCTATCACGGGAGTGCCAAAACAGAAGAAGCCGAACTTTTACTGTTGCAGGCTGTTTTAAAAAACAACGACGTTCGGTTTTATTTTCCGGAAACAGATTACAGCATTGCTTATTATTTTAATGAGTATCTGCAAAACGGGGATGAAAAACTACTGAAAGATTTGGTTCAGACGTATGGTACGAGAGTGCCGCAGGAACGTTCTGTAGAAGTCTTTATGAAATGGAAAAAGCTTAAAGCCATAAACGATAATTTGCCTCCCAATAAAAAAATAAAAGTTCTTGGAGCTGACCCTATTGTGACCTATAAATACACATGCAGGCATTTACTGTTATTGGCTGAAGCGGAACCAAACCAATGGAAAAAGCTATCGGAATTAAAAGGAATGGTTGAAAAAGATACAGCAAACTATTCGCCTTATAAAGAAAGTTATTCTAAAAAAATGTTGAGGGAATTTGTAGCCGATTATCAAGCCGATACCCAAAACTACAGAAGATTTATCAAAAATCAAAAGCAGTTTGACTATCTCATAGCGACTATAAAAACAAGTTTTGGGGAGTATTCAAGAGAAGAAAGTATTTATAATAACTACATAGCTCTTTCAAAAATCTATAACTATGATGAAGGACTAAAGTTTTTCAGGTATGGATTTGCCCATTTGATGAAAATAAGAGAAGAGGAGGATTTTGCTTCCTTCTTTACCCAGTTAATTGAAAACGGAGTTTATAAAAAAGAAGAGATAGTTTCGGTTTTGGGCTACCTGACCAAATCGAGAGTGCTTTGGGACGATGTTTTTGATAAACAGGGCAATTATAAAAAATCAACCACAAAAGGCGGTTTTGGTATTGGAGACTATAGCAAGGAGTATTTTAAAGGAATAGACGGGCTTAAAAAGCAGCAGGTTTCTGACCTTAGCCTTTTTAGATTAAACCAACCCCATAGTCCCTACCGTCAAAAGGGTTGCACTGATTTGATAGAGGTAGTAACAAAGCCTAAGCCAAAGCATATTATAGACTACAGCAAAAAAAGTACGGCAGATTTTATTGATTATGCTGTTTTATTAAGTCATTCAAAAGCCAATACTTCTCTTTATAAACTTTCGGAAGAATAATTTTATGGTTAGCTTTGCAGGACTGGAATTAATCTAACGAATTTTTACAATGACTCTAAAAACGAAAGCTTTCCTTTACCAATTATTATCTTTTGCCGTTTTGTTTATCCTGTTCCGCTTTCTGGTAGCGGCTTATACCAATTTGCACGGATTCTGGATTCCATTGACGGCTTTTATGATTGCAACACTTCTTTCGCCTCAATTTCAGGCCGTGAAAACAAATGACGGAGAAAAGCTTTTTATGAAATGGATTTTCATGAAGGGAATCAGGCAAATCAAATAGCTTATTCCTTCTTTTTACCTTCAGTTTCCGCTTTAGGAAGATTTTTCTTTTTGTAGATAGGAATAAAATAACTTACGGTGTAATTGAAGCCTACACCAAAGTCGCCATCATATGTACGATTATATCCCGGAATGTAAAGGTTGTCAAAATCACTTGGTTTTTTGTTGGAAACCAGTCGATTCAAACGTAGTGTAAAACCCATGAAAAAATTGTCAAAGACTTCTGCTTTCACACCGGCTACAAATTCTACCCAATGCGCCGAAAGTCCGGAGTATTTTCTCGATACGGTAATCACACCCGATTCGTCAAAATAAGGATGCGGATTATAGATGGAATAGCTGTTTAGTTCCTGAGTAAAAGAACTTACGCCATAGCGCATTCCCAGCGTAATCATGTTTTCCATATCCAGCCAGTTTTTGTAGATATTGTAATCAAATCCGGCTTTGAAATAGGTTCCTTTTGTTGTAAAATTCAATTGAGGCTCGTCAGTAGTTTTGTTTTCGTTACCTACTTCTCCGGCAATATAGATTTTTTCTGTCAGGCGGTAATCACCGGTAATTTCAAAACCTTTATAATCGTTGTCGTAGATAGACCGTGCAATTTTATATAAATCGGTACCAAGACGCAATCCATAACGCTCTGTCCTGGGAGCGACTGTGTCTTTTTTTTTGTCTTGTGCAAAAGCGGATAATGAAATCAGCACTAAAGCCAGATTAAAAATAGATTTTAATGTGTATTTCATTTTCGGTTACGATGTTAGGTGTTTCAACAACAATATTGCTAATCCAACGGTTGCTGTCAACGGTGTTAGGTTCTTGTACAGGGCTTCCGGTCAGGTCAAAATTGGTCTTGTAGCCGCAGGCTCTGGAAACGTAGATTTCTTTTGTAGTATAATTGAAGACAATCTTATCCTCGTTGCGAATTGCGGGATTTGTGCTTGTCGAATTTTGGGTAAGCGTATATTCTGTTGTTTCTCCGGTAATTTTTAAAGGCAGCCCGATTTTATTTGCGCTGGTCAGATAACGATTAGGGTCGGTAGATGACAGTCCTTCATTAAAAACTACTCCTGTTGTCATTCCTGTTGCTACTGCTGTAAGATTGGTAACAGGTTTTAGAATGGAAGGATTGTCCTTTTCGCGAAACTCAATCATAAGTCTTGGAGTAGTAGGCGTGCCTCCGGAGCAGATATCGTCCTTTTCACAGCCAAAAAAGCAGATAGCTATAAAAAGCGCCGTTATTATATTTAGAATCTTATTCATCAATTTATCTTTTTTCCAAAAGTACAACATTTTCAACGTGATGCGTTTGCGGAAACATATCTACCGGACGCACTTTCGTTACTTTATAAAACTCATCCATTAAAGCCAGGTCGCGCGCCTGTGTTGCAGAATTACAGCTTACATAAACGATTCTTTTTGGCGCAATTTTTAAAATCTGTTCGATAACGTCTTTGTGCATACCGTCTCTTGGCGGGTCAGTAATAATCACGTCCGGTTTGCCGTGCTGTGCAATAAATGTTTCATTGAAGACTACTTTCATATCTCCAACAAAAAACTCACAATTGGTAATCTCGTTACGTTTTGCGTTTTCTTTGGCATCTGCAATAGCTTCCGGTACGGCTTCAACTCCAATTACTTTTCCTGCTTTTTTGGAGACAAATTGTGCAATAGTTCCTGTTCCTGTATACAAATCATACACCAGCTCATTGCCGGTCAGCCCTGCAAAATCACGTGTAATTTTATACAATTCATAGGCCTGGTCTGAATTGGTCTGGTAGAATGATTTGGCATTAATGCTAAATTTAAGGCCTTCCATTTCTTCCAGAATATAATCTCTTCCTTTGTAAAGGATTACGTTTTGGTCATAAATCGTGTCATTAGGCTTGCTGTTGATTACATATTGCAACGATTTGATATTCGGGAATTTTTCCAACAGGAAGTTTAGCAATGCTTCTCTTTGCTCTTTATTTTCTTCAAAAAACTGAATCAATACCATGATTTCACCAGTTGAAGCCGTACGAATCATTAGCGTACGCAAAAAGCCTTCATGGTTTCTTGGATTAAAAAATGCCAGGCCATGCTCGTTTGCATAATCGCGGATTGAATTTCGGATGGCATTGGATGGGTCTTCCTGAAGATGGCATTGGGTAATGTCTAAAATTTTATCCCACATTTTAGGAATATGGAAACCAAGGGCATTTCTGTTCCCCAGGTCCTCATCGCTTTCAATTTCCTTTTCGGTCAGCCAACGGGCGTTCGAAAAAGAAAACTCCATTTTATTTCTATAGAAAAACTGTTTTTCAGAACCAAGGATAGGTTCAAATTCAGGCAGTTCGATTTTACCAATGCGTTTCAGGTGGTTGAAAACTTCGTTGTTTTTGTAAAACAGCTGTTTTTCATAAGCCATATTTTGCCATTTGCAGCCTCCGCAGGCTCCAAAATGTTGGCAAACCGGCTCGACTCTATCTTCAGAAAATTCATGAAAAGCAACGGCTTTACCTTCATAATAGGCCTTTCTCTTTTTAAATGTCTGAATATCTACTACATCACCAGGCACGACGTTTGGAATAAAAATTACTTTTCCATCGGGCGCTTTTGCAACTGAAACTCCTTTGGCACCTGCATCCAGTACCTTAATATTTTCAAAAACGATCTTGTCTGTCTTCTTTCTTCCCATACGGCAAAAATAAGTGATTGTTCTGTTTTTTGAATTGAAATTAAGAAAATTTTTCCGTGCCCGTTTTCGGAATGCTGTAAGCTAATTTTTAAACAGTATGAAATTGTTTTGGAGGTCTTATTTTATAAATTTGGAAAGAAATTTTTAAAAAGAAAATCATGAAATCGTATGTAGCTCTTCTTAGGGGAATCAATGTTAGCGGTCAAAAATTGATTAAAATGGAAACTTTGAGAAAAGTAATGGAAGGTTTTGGTTTTCAAAATATTAAAACCTACATACAAAGTGGAAATATTCTCTTTGATACTACAGGAAACATAACTCCGGAAACGTTGGAAAAGCAGATTCACGACCTGATTGAAGCCCATTTTGGTTTTGATGTTTCGGTTGTGGTAACAGACAGGGAAATGCTGCAATGGATTTCGGTAAATAATCCTTACCTGAAAGAAAAAGAGATTGATTTGAAAAAACTCTATATCACTTTTCTGGGTTCTGAACCTTCAAAAGAAAACATTCAGGCCTTACTAAATGCAAATTTTGAACCTGATGAAATTATTCTAAAAGGAAGGATCATCTTTATGAAATATAATAATCCGGCCGGTAATTCAAAACTTAGCAACAAGCTGATTGAGAATAAGCTGAAAGTGACCGCAACAGCCAGAAACTGGAATACCACATTAAAACTATTGGCGTTGTTTGAAGAAAGGCCATTATCCTGATACTTTTGTTAAAGTTTATAAAATTTAATTTCTTCCCGTTTTTGATTTTCGTAATTTTAGGAGAAACAAATCTACAACACTTATGAAAAGAAATGCCACAGCAGTTTGGGAAGGTTCACTCAAAGAAGGGAACGGAAAAATTTCTACCCAGAGTACCGTTTTAAGTAATGTTCAATATTCTTTCAAAACCCGTTTTGAACATGGAAACGGGACAAATCCTGAAGAGTTAATTGCGGCAGCCCATGCCGGCTGTTTTACCATGCAACTCACAGCCTATTTGAATGAGGCAGGTTTTAGGGTAGCATCTATCGAAACCAAATGCGATGTTGATTTTCAGGATGGAAGCGTTGTAGGCTCACATTTGTCAGTTATAGGAAGAGTCGATGCGATTTCAACAGACCAGTTCCAGGAATTGGTAAAAAAGGCAGAAACAACCTGTCCGATTTCCAGATTGCTAAATACTAAAATTACTTCGAATGCTACGTTAGTACTTCCGTAATTTTAAGTTTTTATAGATACATGAATCCCATTTTTGCATCTGAAAAGTCAGTTGGAGAAATGGGATTTCCATTTGTTTTCGTTCAACTACAACGATTGAAAATCCATTTAGATTCATTAATTTTGTAATGTCATATGGATGATTTCTCTCCACAAGAAGGAATTGATTTTTGAAGAATTAAAATACTTTCACAATGTCAGTTTTAGAAAAAAACAATGCCTCTGAAGCTATTTCTTTAGAAGATAAATTCGGTGCGCACAATTACCATCCGCTTCCTGTTGTTTTAAGCAGAGGTGAAGGCGTGTATGTCTGGGATACGGAAGGGAAAAGATACTATGACTTCCTTTCGGCCTATTCTGCCGTAAATCAAGGGCACTGCCATCCAAAAATTATTACTGCTTTGGTTAATCAGGCACATACCCTGACATTGACTTCCAGGGCTTTTTATAATGACAAGCTGGGCAAATACGAAGAGTTTGTTACCCGATATTTTGGGTTTGACAAAGTATTGCCAATGAACACGGGGGCTGAAGCAGTTGAAACGGCCATCAAAATTTGTAGAAAATGGGCCTACGAGAAAAACGGAATTCCGGAAAATGAAGCTCAGATTATTGTATGTGATGGGAATTTCCACGGCAGGACTACAACAATCATTTCTTTCTCTAATGATGAGAATGCACGCAAAAATTTCGGGCCTTACACAGGCGGATTCATTAACATCAACTATGATGATATTGAAGCTCTGGAAAATGTTTTGGCAACCCAAAAGAATATAGCCGGTTTCTTAGTTGAGCCTATTCAGGGAGAAGCAGGCGTGTATGTGCCTTCTGAAGGATATTTGGCAAAAGCCAAAGCCTTGTGCGAAAAGCATAACGTTTTGTTTATTGCAGACGAAGTTCAGACCGGAATAGCAAGAACGGGTAAACTGCTGGCCGTACACCATGAAAATGTACAACCGGACATACTGATACTTGGAAAGGCATTATCAGGTGGTGCTTATCCTGTTTCGGCAGTATTGGCAAACGATGAGATTATGAATGTTATCAAGCCGGGACAACACGGTTCTACTTTTGGTGGAAATCCTATTGCGGCGGCTGTTGCCATTGCTGCTTTAGAAGTTGTGAAAGATGAAAAGCTTGCAGAAAATGCAGACTATCTGGGGACTATTTTCCGTGAAAAACTGGGGCAATATATCAAGACCAGTAATATTGCAACTTTAGTAAGGGGAAAAGGACTGTTGAATGCCATAGTAATTAATGATACGGAAGAAAGTGATACGGCATGGAATATTTGTCTGTCGTTACGCGATAACGGACTTCTGGCAAAACCAACCCATGGTAATATTATTCGTTTTGCACCGCCATTGGTTATGAATGAAGAGCAATTGCTGGATTGTGTTTCCATTATTATCAAAACCTTGAAAGAGTTTGAAAAATAAAAACTAAAAAAGCCGCTTATAGCGGCTTTTTTTATGATATTGGATAGGGCTTAGCCTCCCATAACATCTCTCATCAGAGCTTCTACTTGTTGTTGGTCTTGCATACCTTCAAGTCCAAGCTTTGCATATAGCCATACATAAAGAAGAATCATAAGTACGTTAAGAACAATTCCAATTATGGCTAAAATCTTTCCGGTTGTCAGGTTAGAGTAATTCGAATATAATTCTGGATTTTCAACATAAAGTTTCTTGTCCTTTGCAGCCAGTATAAGTGCTACAACAGCAAGAATTAATCCAATTATACCATAACAACAGCAGGTTAGGATAGATAGAATCCCCAGAATAAGAACGGCTAAAGCATTAGGTAATTTTTGTTTTTCCATAGATAAAAGATTTAATTGTTTAGTTGGTGATTTTGTAAATGTAAGAAATTACCATTATTACCGCATTGATTATTGCTAAAGAAATTATTGCTTTATGGTAATTTCGAGCTTTGTCGATGAAATTTAATCCTAACACCATGAAAAACAAGATGGTAGTGTAAATGGCCGGAAACATGTGGAAAGCGTCCACAAATTCTCCTTTAAAGATTAAAGCCAGGGCTCTCTGTGTTCCGCAGCCCAGACAGTCCACTCCAAAAATTTTTTTATTCATGCAGGGAATCATGTATTCTTCCATAGCGTATAAATTTGTTACTACAATTTTACGAAAAAAGCATAAAGTTTGAGGTGTGTCCGGAAATTATTTTTAAAGTTATTACTTTTGGCAGATAGCAAATTTGAATCTACAATGAAAAAAATATACATACCCATAATGGCCCTCGCAGGTGTTTTTGCATTATATGAACAAAGTAAAGAGAAGCCAAATCTGTATATTATGATAGTTGCCATCGTCATTTTTATGTATGGAATGATGAGGCTGATGGCAAAAGTACCAAGTAAAAACCAGGATAATTCTGAAGATGATGTTAGTTAAAGGAGATAGGGTAACGGTGATTGATGAAGCGGTTAATGGTGTTGTTTTGTCGGTCAAAAATAATGAAATTACCATCGAAACTGACGATGGTTTCCAGTTGACATATTTTGTCAATGAATTAATTAAGATTCAGAAATCCAGTGATTTAAACTTTGGAATTGGAAGTCATAATTTAAGTCAGGTTTTGAAAGAGAAAGAAATACCAAAACCAAGGAGTTTCGTTAAAGAAAAGAAGACAAGAGACGAAAGAGGCGTTCCGGAATTTGATTTGCACATCGAAAAACTGGTTCCGAATAAAAGAGGCATGTCAAATTATGACATACTCACACTCCAGACCGAAACAGCAAAAAGACATGTTGAATTTGCCATCAAAAACAGAATTCCCAAAATAGTTTTTATACATGGAGTTGGGGAAGGTGTATTGAAAGCCGAGCTTGATTTTTTATTGGGTCGTTATGATGAAATAATTTTTCAGGATGCCGACTATCAAAAGTATGGTCTGGGAGCTACAGAAGTTTATATCAAACAAAATCCTAACAGATAATTATAAAAAAAGCCCGATTAAACAATCGGGCTTTTTTTATAATTATAGACTCTATTAGTTGGTCGTTATATAGTCCCCAAAAGTTTGGATTTCCTGTACAAACGTATTATTGTTAGGTCCTGTTTTTCTATACTGTACCTTTGTCAATGTAATAGTATGTGTACGGGTGGTTCCATTTATAGCAGTATCAATTTTGATGACTCCTGTAGAATTCGCACCATTTGAAACCCCATCTTCAGCTTGCCATTCTTCATAGAGCGGCGGCAATCCTGTTTCTGAGCAAAGTGCAGTAGCAATAACATCACCACCATATAGTCTGTAAGTAATCTGATGGGAGTCGTCTACATAATAAGTTTCAGAACCGGCCGCTTGTTGAAAAACAGAAGGAGGTAAATCAAGAATTATAACTTCATTGAGATTTTGCCTGTTCTCAACATTTCCAACATTGGAATCAAATATTTTAATCAGTTTGCGTTCCGAACATTTTTGGATAGGCACAGAACTAAAAGAAAATTTAATATTCGATTTGGTTTGGTATTTTCCGAAAATATATTCTGTGTAGGTTACAGTTCCCCCAGTCGAATTGGATAAGGTAATTCCTTTAAAAATGATAGTATGGTCGTATTTTGCGTCCAGTATTTCTGTAGTATTATTTACAGGGGTAGTTTTAATTTCAATAGAACCGCTGGATTGGTCGGCCGTACTCCATTCGTCAATAACAACAGGAGTGACAGGAGGAATTACAGAGCAGAAATAAGTTGGGGTAACCTGTCCGTTAAAAACGCGATAGATAATTTTATTTTCGGCAGAAATTGATAAGGTGCTTGTTCCTTCTATATTTCTGAAAGGAAAAACGTTTGTTGGAAATTTGATAACCAGGGCTTCATTGTTGTTTAGCTTAAAAACAGAGTTTAAGACCTCAGGGTTGTTATTTTCACAGTCTGCCGCAGTAACATTGCTAAAATCAAATGAATCAAAAGTCAGGTCACCATCATCGCAGGCGCTCAACAAAAACAAACAAGACATTATTCCTAAGTATTTTTTCATTTCAATAGAATTTAGAGCAAAAATAGTTTTTTTTATTATTTGGAGCAGCAGCATTAATTTTTATTTAAGTTTCCTGCCAATTCAAACATAATATGTTTCTTATATTTGGAAATAAATCCCCTTAAATTGTGAAGCTAAGATTTTTTCAATTTCTATTCTTTTATTCTTTTTCATTGTGTGTCCAGGCGCAGGAATTACTACCTTTTGTAGAGAATTTCACCAAATCGGATTACAATGGAGATAATCAGGTGTGGAATGTAACCCAGGGAGGTGATAATGCCATGTATTTTGCAAATAATCATTATTTCCTTAGATACAATGGTGTGATATGGGAAAAATATGCCCTTCCTAACAAAACGGTTATCCGTTCCATATTTATTGATGATGACAAGATTTATTCCGGTTCCTATAAAGAATTTGGCTACTGGAAAAGAATGAATGGCAAGATGGAATATTTTTCGCTTACCAGAGGTAAGAATATTTTTCAAGGCGGGTCTGATAACGAAGAAATCTGGAAAATTTTTAAATATAAGGACAGGCTGTACTTTCAGACTTTTAATGAAGTCTTTATTTATGATGGAAAAGCGATTAAGAAAATAGAATTCCCTTCCCAAATTTCATATTGCTACCTCATTGACAATGAAATTTATGTGGCGACTGTCCGCGAAGGAATTTATATGATGGAAGGGGAAAAATTTGTTAAGAGAAAGAACTGGAAGATTTTAGAAGAAAATGTCATTCATCATATTGAAAAATACCAGGGCAAGGTTTATATTTTTACAAAAAATAACGGGGTTTTTGTAGTAATAGATGGTAATCTTGTGCCCTGGAGCCATCCGTTGAATGAAGTCATTAAAAAAGAAGTTCTTGTAACGGCCAAGTTTGTTGACGATAATACGCTGGTTATTGGTAGCGGATTACAGGGATTGTATATTATTAATCTTAAAAACGGAACCTACCAGAATCTTAACAGGCAGAATGCACTTAAAAACAATGCCATCCTGTCTATTGGTGTTGACAAGGAAAAAGATTTGTGGTTAGGACTGGACAACGGAATCTGTCATGTTGAAATCAATTCTCCTGTTCAGGTTTTTTCAGACAGTTCCGGTATTTTGGGTTCGGTCTATTCGCTTTCTACTATAGACAACGGCTACCTTTTTGTAACCAATCACGGAATTTTTACGAGTAAAAATAAAATACTGGAGGTACTCCCCAATTCACAGGGACAGGTTTGGGATATATACAAAAGAGGTAACGAATTTATTATAGGCCATAATGACGGAACATTTTTGTATGATGGAAGAACAGCACGATTGCAAAAAGTCAGCCCGATAAATGGCGGATGGAAATTCTTAAAAGGAGAATTTGAAAATGTATATTTTCAGGGCAATTATGCAGGTATTGTAGTCTATGAAGATATCAATGATCTCTCGAAGTACAAACTTTTAGCCGGACTGAAAAAACCTATCAAGAATCTGGCCCAGAACAAACGTGGAGAATTATGGGCGGCAGACAATTACAGAAGTCTTTACAGGATTTTATATGATAAAAATTTCAATGTCAAAAAAATTGAAAATGTTTCACTGCAAAACGGTATAAAGAATGATTATGGCGTGAAGCTTTTTAGCTATAAAAATGAAATCCTGTTCCTGATCGATAATAATTGGTATGTCTATAATTCCATTTCGGGGAAATTAGAAAAGGATAAGATTTTTAATGCTTCTTTTAAAAACACTTCAGATATCATACCTATTAATGATGAAAATTTTATAGTATTAAAAAACGGATTACTCTATGTAGTGTCTCAGGTTAAAGACCGGTTTATTTGGGAACTTATCCCTGAAAAGTATTATGAAGGAAGAATCATTATGGAAAACATTAAGGTTTATCAGGATGGAGACCATTACCTGATGAATCTGGACGACGGATTTATTGCTTTCAAAATCAATAATAAGAAACTCAAAATACGAGGTGTCTATGCCGAAGCCTTCTATCAGGATAAATTGATTGATAAGGATACCCGGGTGAAGTATAATCAGTCGGTTGAAGTGAATGTAATAACAGAATATTTTGGCTACAACCGTCCGGACCTGTTTTATAAGCTGAATGATTCCAATGACTTTGTACCCATAAAAAAAGGAAAGCTGATTTTGAATAACCTAAGCAGCGGTCTTCAGGAACTGGAATTTTATTATAATGACGGAACCAAATACACCAAAGTGGCCACCTATACATTTACGGTCAGCAAGCCATGGTATTTTTCGTTCTGGATGATACTATTCTATATTTTGGTTATTTCGGGTAGTTTCTTCCTGTATTACCGTTGGAACAAAATCCGGTACATTGAAAAAATCAAATTGAAAGAAGAAGAGCTCAAACACCAGAAAGAAATTCTTGAATTGGAACTCAATGCGGAAAACAAACTGAAACTGCAGGAATATGAAAAGCACATTCTTGAAATAGAAGTCCAGAATAAGGCTTATGAAGTTGCCGGGAAATCACTTTCAATAGCCAAACAAAGTGAAATGATTGACAGTATTCAGGAAATTCTTGAAACAGAAAAAGATATCAACCAGATTAAGAGCAAGATTAGAAAATCAATAAAAATTAATGCGCTTAACAAAAATGAATGGGAGAGCTTTGAACACAACCTCATGCAGAGCCATGAAGAATTTGTACATAAGCTGTCGAATAAATTTCCAATGCTTACTTCAAAAGATATCAAGCTATGTATTTATCTTAAAATGAATTTATCATCCAAAGAAATTGCCCCGTTGATGAATATTTCATTCCGTGGGGTAGAGCTACATCGTTATCGTTTGAGAAAAAAATTAGGCCTGACTTCAGATGATAATCTTTCCAAGTTTATGATTAATATATAAATTCGGATTCTTTTTTAATAATAATTAAATATTTTCATAACATTTTTATCAAATAACAATACATCAACACTACATCATCGGCTAATTTAGAGGGTACTCTAAATGTAGTTGTTGTTTTTATAAGTTATTTAAAATCAGGTTTTTATTTTGTATTTATTTTAAAATGATGTGTTTGTGTAGTGAGTTCATTAAGTTTACTACAACGTTGTAATTCGTAATTTGGTAACACTAACTTTTAACAAAATATAAACAAATGAAAAACTTTATTTTCGGAGTATTTGTACTCCTTTTTTTCCATGGGCATCTCTACGCTCAGGATATAAAAGGTAAGGTACTGGATGAAAATGGACTCCCACTCCCTGGAGTCAACATTTTGAGTTCCACATCAAGCTCAGTATCAGATTTTGATGGAAATTTTTCAATTAATGCAAAAGTAGACGAGCCTATTACGTTTACATTTCTGGGGTATGTGACTCTCACGATAAATGCCGCAGAAAACATGAGCGTGACCATGAAAATGTCAAGCACAGACCTTACGGAAGTTGTAGTCGTAGGGTATGGTACTCAAAAAAGGACAGACCTTACGAGTGCCATTTCAACAATCAAATCAGATCAGATTACTAAACAGCCGGCATTTAATGCCCTGCAATCCTTACAAGGTAAGGCGGCAGGTGTAAACATTATTGCCAATGATGCACCAGGTGCAACACCTACAATTATTATCAGAGGTTTGGGAACTGCAGAATCGGGAAGGTCGCCTATGTTTGTGGTAGATGGTGTTATTACCGGAAGTATTGCTAACCTGAACCCAAACGACATCGAATCTTTTGATGTCATGAAAGATGCGGCTTCGGCTGCCATCTATGGTTCTAATGCTGCTAATGGAGTTGTGTTTATTACAACAAAAAAAGGAAAGCTTGGAAAAACCAGCATTAAGATAAACTCTTTTTATGGTGCAAAATCAATACTGAATCCGGTAGAGATGGCCAATTCAAGCCAGTTCGTGACCTACTTTAATGAAAGCCGTGCAGCTATTGGAAATCCGGACAGATTAGCACTTAATCAACCGTATAACACGGATTGGTATGATGCATTGGCAGGAACAAGCTTCTCACAAGGAAATGATGTTTCCTTTTCCGGAGGTTCAGAAAACGTAACTTATTATTTTAGCTTCAACAACTACAAAGAAGACGGACTTTTAGAAGGTCATGAAGTAGCAAGAAATGTTTTAAGGTCTAATAACACATTTAAGGCATTTGACGGGAAATTAAAAATTACTCAAAATGCCAGTGTTGCTTTCACTAAGTCTACACCAAAACCATACAGTTCATTTACAGAAGCTTACAAACAGGCTCCTATAATTCCGGTTTACTATCCTGACGGAAGATATGGTATGTCTTATTGGAACAAGACTACGGGATTGCCTGATTACATCATTGGAGCCGGACAACAGGGAGGCCGATTGAATTCTATTGGAAACCCGGTTGCCAACGTAAACTTCCAGAATGAAAAGAATAAAATGATGGAGCTTCAGGGATTGCTTCAGGCTGATTATACCGTTACAGATTGGCTGACGGCTACAACCCGTTTTGGAGCGACAAAATCGTATTCAAAGACCAGAATTTATAATGATATCCGTGGTCGCTATTTGGCAGCAGACCCGCTCAGAACGCTTACAGATTTTCAAAATGCTCAAAATGGAGCGCCTACTTCTACAGAATTTGCTAACAACTCCTTATCCTATAAAGATGTTGAAAGTTTCAGATACAACTGGGATACCTATTTAACAGCAAGCAAATCCTTTGATAAGCATAATTTTAATGCTACAGTAGGTGTTACAAAAGAAAGAAGAAATGACGTATATGAATCTTTCATAGAAGGTTATGGTGTTCCGGAACAGGAAAATTACTGGAACCTGGATATGGCATCATTAAACTATACTAAAGTAGTGAAGCAATTTTTTCAAACTCCTACCAATGTCCTTTCTTATTTTGGAAGGCTTCAGTATAATTTCGACGAGAAATACTATATTTCCGGAACTATCAGAAGAGACGGGAACAGTAATTTTAAAAAGAATGCAGAGTACTGGGGAACATTCCCTTCCGTTAGCGTAGGTTGGGTATTGACCAACGAAAGCTTCTTAAGCGAAGTTAACAATCTGGATTTCCTTAAGCTAAGAGCAGGCTACGGTGAAGTAGGTAACGCAAACGTACCTTTTAATGCAACTTCTATTATTACAAACCCGGGTAGCGCGAATACGAATTACGTTTTTGGACCAAATCAAGATTTAGTATTTGGAGGTGCAGTAGGGTCACCAGCCACAAACTTGACTTGGGAAGTTACTAAGGAAATTAATGCGGGTGTTGATTTTGAATTACTGGACAGAAGATTGTCAGGTAGTTTCGATTACTATAACAGAATAAATACCAATGCAATATTAAATGTAAAGCCAATTCTAAATTCACCTGCGTCTCAAAATTACTTTGACCATGGAGGAGAGGTAAGAAACCAGGGATATGAAATTGCTTTAAACTGGAAAGATAATATTACTGAAGATTTCTCCTATAGCATAGGTGTTAATTATGCCCACAATAAAAACACCCTGGAGAATGTAAAACCTGCCTACGATGGAATGACAGGAGGTAGTCTTGGTGACGGTCAAATTACAAAAAGATTACAGGAAGGTCAGCCAATATATTCATGGTGGCTGTTAGAAGCTGACGGTGTTTGGCAAACTCAGGCAGAGATTGATGCGAATCCGCACATCGGAACGCCTCAGCCTGGTCAGTTGCGTTATAAAGACCAGAATGGAGATGGTGTAATTGATGACAGAGACAAGAAATTCTATGGTTCTTATATACCAAAATTCTCTTATGGAATCAATGTAAATCTGGCTTACAAAAATTTCGATTTATCTGTTGACGGATTCGGAGCAGGTGGCAACAAAGTGTATAACGGACTTAAAGGAACCCGTGTAGATGCAGGTGAAAATATTGCTGCAGAAACATTCAATAACCGTTGGACAGGACCTGGAACTTCAAATACAAATCCTGGAGCAAACAGAGATGCCCTGTCTTCAAGTTATTATTTAGAAGATGGAGACTACTTCAGAATTAACAACATTACTTTAGGATATACTTTTAAAGATATGTTTAATATTTCCAGACTTAGAATTTACGGAACAGCTCAAAACCCTTTCCTGTTCACTAAATATTCAGGATTCACTCCGGAGTTGAATAATAGTGGAGCACCAAACGAGACTGCCGGTATTGAATTAGCGGCTTATCCGAATATCAAAACTTTCATTTTTGGTGTAAACCTTGAATTTTAAAAAAAAATAGTATGAAAATAAATTATAAAAAAATTGTTTGTCTTTCATTCGCTCTCGGCGTATTAGTTGGATGCGACGATTTTCTTGATGTTGATTCAAGAGAAAAGATTACAGAAGAAGACAGTGGGGAAAATTTAGAACCGATTGCTTTTGTGAATGGAATCTATGGAATGATGACAGAGTGGGATTATGCCTTCTCCTATCTTGGAATTACTGAAATTATTTCTGATAATGCAGACAAAGGAAGTTCGCCTGGTGATCCGGGAGGTGATAAAGGATTACTTGATGGATTGACATTCACAGCTACAGCAGGTTCTGTTGAAGCCATGTGGACTAACTGGTACAAAGCCATTGGACGCGCTACTTATTCTATAGGTTATACAGAAAATTACGAACTTACAGACGAGGCTTACAAAAACAGATTAATTGGAGAAGCCAAATTTCTTAGAGCCTATCACTACTTTTTCTTAGTTAGGGCTTTTGGCGATGTGCCTTTACAACATGTTGACCTAACTGTAAGAGTTCCAAAAGAACAAGTTTATGATTTTATTGAGCAGGATTTGCTGGATGCCATTCAGGTATTGCCGGAAAAGAGTCAATACGCATCTGCTGATTTGGGAAGGGCTACAAAAGGTGCTGCACAAGCGTTGTTAGCAAAGGTTTATCTGTATCAAAAAGATTGGCAGAATGCTTATGATTATGCAGATGATGTAATCACTTCCGGACAATACGGTCTTGAGCCTGATTATGCTCAGATATGGAGAGTCAATACAGAAAATGGTGTGGAATCTATATTTGAAGTTCAGGCCCGAGGAGAATCTATTGCTCACGGTGTACAGCAATATTCAGAAACGCAAGGTGCAAGAGGACCAAGCGGTTGGGGATGGGGATTCAATACGCCATCACAGAATCTTTTAGATGCTTATAATGCTGAAGGCGATGTTATCAGAAGAGACGCGACTATCATCTTCAGAGGTGAAACAATGTATGATGGACGTGTAGTAAGCACTGCCGTAGAAAACCCAATGTATAATGAAAAAGCTTATTCCAGTGCCAATGCAGGTGCAGGAGATGGTGATAAAAACATCAGGGTATTGCGACTTGCAGAAATTTATTTAATTCGTGCAGAAGCTGCAAATGAACTGGGGAACTCAAGCGTAGCATTGTCTTCGTTGAAAGAAGTTCGTGACAGAGTAAACCTTGGAGAAATAACTACAACAGACCAGACTTTATTAAGAAATCTGATTTGGAAAGAAAGAAGGCTGGAACTGGCTTTTGAACATGACAGATGGTTTGACCTGGTTAGAACCGGACAGGCAGCACAAGCCATGCAAGCCAATGGAAAACCTTTTGAAGTAGGCAAACACGAGCTTTTCCCAATCCCGAATGGTCAATTAATACAAACACCAGGTTTGGGCCAAAACCCGAACTGGTAATAAACTCTATTGATGAAATACCTATTTTTTATATTTCTAATATTTGCAAGTTGTGGTTCAAACGAATCGTCTCCAAAAGGAGACGATTCGTCCACACCTGCAACCCCAACACCGTTGACTGATGAACAATTAGTAGATGCGGTTGAAAAACAGACATTTAAATATTTCTGGGATTTTGCCGAGCCAAACTCAAAATTGGCAAGGGAAAGATACCATCCGGATGGTAATTATCCGGAAAATGATTCCAATATTGTTACCACAGGAGGTTCAGGTTTTGGGCTGATGTCAATAATTGCAGCAACTTCCAGAAACTATGTTTCCAGAAGTGAAGCCGTATCCCGATTGAATACAATTGCAGATTTTCTTGCCAGTGCCGACCGTTTTCACGGAGCATGGCCTCATTGGATGGATGGAACTACGGGCAGAGTAAAGCCTTTTGGACAAAAAGACAATGGTGGTGATTTGGTAGAAACGGCTTTTTTATGTCAGGGAATGATTTGCGTACGCGAATTTTTCAAAGATGGTACCGCCGAAGAAAAAGCCCTGGCACAGAAATTCGACAATTTATGGAAAGGTGTTGATTGGAATTGGTACAGAAACAACCAGAATGTTTTGTATTGGCACTGGTCGCCTGATTATGCCTGGGAAATGAACTTTCCTTTGGAAGGCTATAATGAATGCCTGATTACTTATGTTCTTGCAAGCGCGTCGCCAACACATGGCATAACTCCGGAGGCTTATCATAAAGGATGGGCAAGAAACGGAGGAATCGTTTCGTCTGCAACAAAATACGGAATTCCTTTATTACTAAAACATAATGGTGCTGAACAGGCCGGAGGACCTTTGTTCTGGGCACACTATTCTTATTTGGGCTTAGACCCAAGACAGCTAACAGACCAATATGCTAATTATTGGGATGTCAATGTCAATCATTCAAAAATCAATTATAAATATTGTGTTGAAAATCCTGGGAATTTTGCAGGATATGGCCCGAATTATTGGGGATTAACAGCTTCCTATTCCAGAAATCCCGATGGAAGTATTGGCTATAACGCACATATGCCAAGCAACGATTTAGGAATCGTATCGCCTACGGCAGCTATAAGTTCTATAGTATATACTCCAACAGAATCATTAGCAGCGATGCGCAATTTTTATGAAAACTACAGCGGACAGTTATGGGGTCCGGCAGGTTTTTACGATGCCCACAGCAAGCATTACGGATGGACAGCTAACAGATATCTGGCAATTGACCAGGGACCAATGGTGGTCATGCTGGAGAACTACCGTTCAGGATTGCTTTGGAATTTATTTATGAATGCACCGGAAGTGCGACAAGGTTTGGTAAATCTTGGATTCCATTCCGGACAACACGGATTTTAAAATGAAAATAAAACTGGCTTTATTGGGGTTATTGGTGTCCGGTATCTCTTTTGCTCAAAAAGACATTACCGGAGCAATTTCTGTCGAAATTACCCAAAAAAGCGAATTAAATTATGCCCTGCATATCCCCAAAAATACAAAAGGAAAGAAACCGCTCATGGTCTTTCTCCACGGTTCAGGAGAACGAGGTTCAGATATTGAAAAGGTTAAAATACACGGCCCTTTCAAATACCTGAAAAATAATGAATTGGATAGTTACGTTCTCGCGCCACAATGTCCTGACAATGAATATTGGAACGCAGAAGTCTTATATAAATTGATACAAAAAATCCAAAAAGAAAACAATATAGATTCCAACAGAATTTATCTTACAGGTTTGAGTATGGGAGCCTGGGGAGCCTGGAATCTGGCCTTTGCTCATCCCGAAATGTTTGCCGCACTGGTGCCCATTGCAGGATTTGTTGACAGGGTGCCTATGATGGAAAATTGCAAGATTAAGGATATTCCAACACGTATTTTCCATGGACTGGTAGATGATGTTGTAGATGTGAATTATTCGATAGCCATCTACAAAAAACTAAAAACATGTAGCAAAGATATTCATCTGACCATTTTCGATGATGCCAATCACGACAGTTGGAGCAGAGTATATGACAACAAAGAAATTTATGACTGGATGCTGGAACAGCAGAAGCAATAAACAAATTTCCCTAAATAAATATCATAATGAAATTTAAAACAGTAGTACTATTATTATTAGCAGGTTCGCTTACAGCTAATGCCCAAAAGGACAAAAAGAAGAGCGCAATTAAGCCCAAAAAAGAATTTGTTTCAGAGCTGATGGCTAAAATGACAATTGATGAAAAAATTGGCCAGCTTGTACAGTTTACGGCAGACGGAACCATAACCGGACCAGCCGCTGGAGATAATTTTATCGAACAGATCAAAAAAGGGAATGTAGGTTCTATATTGAATGCGACTACCGTAAAATATACAGCCGAACTTCAAAAGATGAATCTCGATAATTCAAGATTGAAAATTCCGTTACTTTTTGGATATGATGTTATCCATGGCTATAAAACTATTTTCCCAATTACTCTGGGTGAATCAGCTACTTGGGATTTGAATGCCGTGGAATTGGCAGCCAAAATTTCTGCTGCAGAAGCTGCCGCAGGAGGCGTTCACTGGACTTTTTCACCAATGGTAGATATTTCCCGTGACCCACGTTGGGGTAGGGTATCAGAAGGTGCCGGAGAAGATACCTATCTGGGTTCTAAATTAGCGATGGCTCGTGTAAGAGGTTATCAGGGAAATGACCTTTCAGCCATCAACACTATTTTGGCATGTACAAAACACTTTGCGGCTTATGGAGCTGCAGAGGCAGGACGTGATTACAATACGGTTGATATGTCAGAAAGAATGCTAAGAGAAGTTTATCTGCCGCCATTCAAGGCTACGGTTGATGCAGGAGTAAGAACTTTTATGACCTCTTTTAATGAAATTTCTGGAGTTCCGGCTACGGGAAATAAATTTTTGGTTAACGGAATACTGAAAGACGAATGGAAATTTGACGGTTTTGTGGTAACCGATTATACCGGAATGAACGAAATGATACCTCATGGTTATGCAAAAGATGAAAAACATGCGGGCGAATTGGCATTAAACGCGGGTGTTGACATGGATATGGTTGGAGGAATCTACATGAAGAACCTTAAAAAATCATTGTCTGAAGGAAAAGTTACCGAGGCGCAGATAAATGATGCCTGCCGAAGAATTTTAGAAGCAAAATACGATTTAGGCCTGTTTGAAGACCCTTACCGATATAATGATGCCAAAAGAGAGAAAGAAGTCACCTATAAAAAAGAATATCTGGAGGCCGCTTTAGATGTGGCGAACAAATCATTGGTACTGCTCAAAAACAGCAATCATACGCTACCGCTGAAAAAAGAACAGAAAGTAGCCTTTGTTGGGCCGCTAATCAGCGATGAATATAATATTATTGGTTCCTGGGCAGCATCAGGCGACAGACACGGATTTGCTGTTAGTGTTGAAGAAGGAGTAAATAAAATTATCACAGACAAAAGCAAAATCAGTTTTGCAAAAGGAGTGGAAATTCTGGATAAGAAAAGAGACATGATGCAGGCTGCCATTGACAATGCTAAAAAAGCAGATGTTATCGTTGCGGTAATGGGAGAATTCGAAAACATGACAGGAGAAGCCGCTTCACGTACCAATATAGACCTGCCTGGAATACAGAAAGAATTTTTGGCAGAATTGAAAAAACTGGGTAAACCTATCGTTTTAGTATTGCTGAATGGAAGACCGCTAACATTAGAATGGGAAGACCAAAACATGGATGCGATTCTTGAAGCCTGGTGGCCTGGAACAAGAGGAGGTGATGCTATTGCACAGACGCTTTACGGTATCAATAACCCAAGCGGGAAATTGCCAATGACTTTTCCTAGAAATGTAGGACAGATTCCATTGTATTACAATCATAAAAACACCGGACGCCCTTATTTAGGAAAAGCAGACAATGAGCAAAAATATAAATCACGCTATATTGATGTTGACAATTCACCTTTGTATGAATTTGGTTATGGACTAAGCTATACAAAATTTACCTATTCTAATTTTAAGCTATCTGCTACCAAAATCAACTTCAATCAAAAATTAAAAGCTACGGTTGAAGTTGCCAATACAGGAAATTATGATGGAGAAGAAGTAGTTCAGCTCTATATCCGGGATAAAGTCGGGTCTGTAACCAGACCGGTAAAAGAACTAAAAGGTTTCCAGAAAATTCTCTTGAAAAAAGGAGAGAAGAAGACTGTTGAATTCGAAATTTCTTCCGAAGATTTGAAGTTCTACGGAATAGATATGCAGTTTGCCGCAGAGCCGGGAGATTTTGAAATCTTTGTTGGCGGTACATCAGCGACAGACATGAAATTGGAGTTTGAGTTAGTTAAATAATTTTTTTTGTGAGTTTTAAAAGGCCCTTTAGGTTTCTCTAAAGGGCTTTTTTCTAAATCCGATTAGCTACCTTTAGCGAAATTTATATAATATGAAAAACATCTTTACCCTGTGCCTTCTCGTATTGACGGGATTTTTAAACGCTCAGACAGTTCAATCTCCATCCAAAGAAATTACTGTAACCTTTAAATTAACTGCCGAAGGTCGTCCTTCCTATTCCGTAAATTATAAAAATAAACCTGTCATAAAAGAAAGTTTGTTAGGGATTGCTTTAAAAGAGACAGAAGCATTGGAAACAGGATTTGAAATAACAAATACACAAAACAAAAGCGTTGATGAAAGTTGGAAACCGGTATTAGGAGAACAATCTGTTATCCGCAATACATACAATCAGGCTGTTTTTTCACTCCTACAGAAAGCTACGGGAAGAAAGCTGGATATCGTTTTTAAAGTATACGACGAAGGTGTTGCTTTCAGGTATGAATTTCCAAAACAGGACAAGCTGAATTATTTTATCATTTCTGATGAAAAAACAGAATTTAATCTGGCAGGAAACCATAAGACATTTTGGATTCCGGGCGATTATGACAGCCAGGAATACGTATACAACGAGACAAAATTATCAGAAATTGATAACGACAAATTAAACCTGAACAATGGTATTGCCGTAAAATCTATTGGTGGCCGCTATGTAGTACAGTCGCCTTTGATGATGAAATCGGCAGAAGGTCTTTATCTTAATATTTTTGAAGCCGCTGTAGTGAATTATCCGGTAATGCACCTGGATGTCAATACTTCAAACTTTAAAATAAAATCACATTTAGTACCTAACGCCATAGGCGATAAGGCATATCTCCAGGCTCCGGCTGTTTCTCCATGGCGTACGATTATGGTAAGCGATGATGCCAGAGATATTGTAGGCTCTAAAATGATTCTAAACCTGAACGAACCGTCCAGAATAGAAGACACCTCATGGATTAAACCTATGAAATATGTAGGGGTTTGGTGGGAAATGCACGTTGGTGTTTCAACCTGGGATTTGAGCGGTACACAAGATGCATCTCAAAAAAGCGTAGGCAAAAAGCCGCACGGAGCAACCACAGAAAACACAAAACGCTATATTGATTTTGCTGCTAAACACGGTTTTGATGGCGTATTGGTTGAAGGCTGGAATGTAGGTTGGGAAGACTGGTTTGGAAACTGGAAAGAAGAAGTTTTTGACTTTGTGACCCCCTATCCTGATTTTGATATACAGCAAATCAGTGACTATGCAAAGTCGAAAAATGTAAAGATGATTATGCATCATGAAACTTCAGGTTCTGTTGCCAATTATGAAAGACGTCTGGACAGAGCATTGAACGTAATGAAAAAATACGGTTATCCGGCAGTAAAAACAGGCTATGTCGGGAAAATTATTCCAAGAGGAGAATTTCACGACGGTCAGAGTATGGTCAACCATTTCAATTATGTTCCGCAAAGAGCGGCAGAATATAAAATTATGGTCAATTCTCACGAATCATCACGTCCAACAGGTGTAAGCAGAACATGGCCAAACTATATTGCTGCCGAAGCAGCAAGAGGAAACGAATTCAACGGATGGAGTAACGGAAATCCGCCAACACATGAAACCATTCTTCCTTTTACACGACTTTTAGGAGGACCGATGGATTATACGCCGGGTGTTTTCGAAATCAAGATGAGCCATTACGATGCCAGTAAGACAGAACAGGTACATACTACACTTGCCAAACAACTGGCCCTGTATGTTACGATGTATTCACCATTGCAAATGGCTTGTGACCTGCCTGAGAATTATGAAAGATATGCTGACGCTTTCCAATTCATTAAAGATGTTGTGGCAGATTGGGATGAAAGCAAATATCTGGAAGCAGAACCGGGCGATTATTTAACGGTTGCCAGAAAAGCCAAAGGAAGTGAAAACTGGTTCGTTGGTGCAATTACCGACGAAAATCCTAGAAACACCACAATTTCACTCGATTTTTTAACTCCGGGAAAAAAATATAAAGCCATTATTTATCAGGACGGAAAGACAGCACACTGGGAGAAAAACCCAATCAATTATGAAATCAAGACAATTGAGGTGACTTCAAAAAGTAAGTTAAAGCTAAATCTGGCTGCTGGTGGCGGAACAGCTATCAGCATTTTTCCGGTAAAGTAAACAATAACAATGATTTTTTTTAAAAGACAAAATTTAAAGAAAGTAACAAAAATAGTAAGTCTTGCAGGAATCTTGCTCTTTTCGGGGAAAGGTTTCTCGCAACAAAAAACCTATTGCAATCCAATTAATATTGATTACGGATATTGCCCGATTCCAAATTTTGTAACACAAGGAAAACATCGCGCAACAGCAGACCCGGTAATCACCAACTTTAAAGGCGAATATTATCTGTTTTCGACCAATCAATGGGGCTATTGGCATAGTTCCGATATGCTCAACTGGAAATTCATATCCAGAAAATTCCTCCGCCCGGAACATAAGGTTTATGACGAACTCTGTGCGCCATCGCTATCATTTGTAAATGATACGCTATTAGTAATCGGTTCGACGCATACTAAGGATTTTCCGCTATGGATGAGCAAAAATCCAAAAACAGACGATTGGAAAGAACTCGTTCATAAATCGGAAGCAGCAGCATGGGACCCGCAAATTTTCTGGGACAAAGAAAAAGATGAAGTCTATATGTATTACGGTTCCAGTAATTTGTATCCGCTGTATGGTGTGAAGTTAAACCGTAAAACCTTTCAACCCGAAGGCGAACGTATTCCGGTTTTGGCACTCAATGACGACGAACATGGCTGGGAACGGTTTGGCGAACACAACGACAATACTTTCCTACAGCCTTTTACTGAAGGTGCTTTTATGACCAAATACAAAAACAAATACTATCTGCAATACGGAGCACCGGGAACTGAATTCAGTGGCTATGCAGATGGCGTTTATGTAGGGTCAAATCCGTTAGGGCCTTTTGAATACCAATCCCATAATCCGTTTTCCTATAAACCCGGAGGATTTGCAAGAGGAGCAGGGCACGGAGCTACCTATCAGGACACCAATAATGACTATTGGCATGTATCTACAATTGTAATTTCAACAAAGAATAATTTTGAAAGACGAATAGGAATCTGGCCCGCCGGTTTTGATGAAGATGGAATACTATATTCCAATACGGCTTATGGCGATTATCCGACTTTTCTTCCTTCACAGAAAAAGAACCATTTACAGGAAAGCTTTTCAGGATGGATGCTTTTAAATTACAATAAGCCGGTTCAGGTTTCTTCTACCCTGGGAGGTTTTCAGCCTAATTTTAGTAATGACGAAGACATTAAGACGTATTGGTCTGCTAAAACGGGAGCTAAAGGCGAATACCTGATTTCTGATTTGGGAGAAAAATCGACAATTCATGCCATACAAATCAACTTTGCAGACCAGGATGTGGAACTGATGGGCAAACCGGAAACTACAACAGGGCATAAGTACATTATCTATTCTTCAAATGATGGTAAAAACTGGAAAATAGCTGTCGATAAAAGCAAAAATACTAAAGACGTGCCTCATGATTATATGGAATTGGAAAAGCCAATTACTGCAAGGTATTTAAAAGTAGAAAACATCCAAATGCCAACAGGGAAATTTGCCATCAGCGGTTTCAGGATATTTGGAAAAGGAACAGGGCAGAAGCCTGATGCGGTACAAAACTTTGCTCCGTTACGTGCCGAAGCCAGAAAAAAAGGAGAGCGAAGAAGTGTCTGGTTCAAATGGCAACAGGAACCTAATGCAGATGGATATGTCATCTATTTCGGAAAATCGCCTGAAAAACTATACGGTTCAATAATGGTATATGGCAAAAATGAATATTATTTCAGCGGATTAGACCGTTCTGATACCTATTATTTTCAGATTGAAGCTTTCAACAGTAACGGGATAGGTCCTAAATCCGAAATAAAAAAATCAGAATAAAAAAAACTTTGTGAAAAAGATTACGCAAACGTTGTATTTTGATTAAAAAACGACTTAAGAAATCGTTTTCGTTAATAACTAAATCGTAATCTGTTGCAAGGTGTTTTCATATAAATGTATATTTATCAAAAATTAATTGTTTTTATTAAATAGAATCCTATTTTTTATTGCTTTAACTAAACTATCTTAATAAATGAGTTCAGAAACTAAAACAAATTATCCTGCGCTGTATACGCTGATTACAGTATTTTTCTTCTGGGGATTTATTGCTGCCGGAAACAGCATTTTTATTCCTTTCTGTAAAAACTATTTTTCGTTAGACCAGTTTCAATCACAGCTGATTGATTTTGCTTTCTATACTGCATATTATCTGGGAGCGTTGCTGCTTTTTATTTTCGGAGCCGTGAACGGGAAAGACCTGGTTGGCAAATGGGGATATAAGAGAAGTATTGTTTACGGATTGCTATTTTCTGCCTTAGGAGCCGGAGCCATGATTGTTGCGGTAGAGGCGAATGTATATGCAGGAATGTTGGTAGGTTTGTTTATAGTTGCCTTAGGATTCTCATTGCAGCAAACAGCAGCAAACCCATTTGCTGTTTTATTGGGTGACCCGAAAACGGGTACCAGCCGTCAAAACCTTGCAGGTGGTATTAACTCTTTCGGAACGACAATCGGGCCAATTGTTGTTGGTTTTGCTTTGTTTGGTACGGCAGCAGCAGTAAGTGATGAACAGATTAAAGGATTAGGTTTGGATAAAGTAATCCTGTTATATGTAGGAGTAGGAATCTTATTCTTGATAGCAGCAAGTGTTTTCTTCTTCTCTAAAAAACTTCCATCCGGAATTTCGGACGAGCCAATGGAAAAAGCAAATAAAGCGATGACTACTCTAATTGTCATGACGGGTCTTTTGGCCATAATGTTTGCGCCCGTTTTCAACAGCTATAATTCACCGGAAGCAAAAAAGATAGTTGAAATTGAAAAGTCAATCGAACCTATAACGAAAGACATCAAAAAATTAAGCGATAATCTGGTAAAGATTAAAAAAGATAAAGTGCTTACTGAAGAAGAAAAAAATACAGCTTCCGAATCAATCAAAAGCGAAATCAAAGTATTGGAATTGAGTGTTGAACCACAGCATAAAGAAATTCAGGAAATCAGACACCCGCTTGAAAAATACAGAATGTATTGGCTGTCTGGCGCTTTATTGGTAATCGTGGGCGGGCTTTTATTCGCAAACCGAAGCGCACAAAAGAAAAACGAAGGCTGGGGTGCCATGAAATACCCGCAGTTGGTTTTAGGAATGTTGGCTATTTTCACCTATGTAGGAGTTGAGGTTGCTGTAGGAAGTAACCTTGGAGAACTATTGAAACTGCCTGAATTTGGAAGTTTCCAATCATCGGAAATCGCACCTTATATCTCAATGTACTGGGGAAGTTTGATGATTGGCCGTTGGGCAGGAGCTATCAGTGTTTTTAACCTGTCTGCAAGCAAAAGAAAACTAGCCCTTATTATTGTTCCATTGATAGCCTTTTCGGTTATTATTGGCGTAAATACATTGGCGCAGCAAGATATGACATCATTATACTATTATGTAATCTGTGTGTTATTGCAGGTTTTGGTTTTCTTCCTAAGCAAGAACAAACCGGCCAGAACATTAATCTTATTTGGACTAATGGGTGTTACTGCCATGCTGATTGGATTATTCTCTACGGGAACCGTTGCAATCTACGCTTTCCTTGCCGGAGGTTTGGCTTGTAGTATTATGTGGCCGTCTATCTTTACATTATCAATTACTGGTCTTGGAAAATACACAGCTCAAGGGTCGGCTTTCCTGGTAATGATGATTTTAGGAGGAGGAATTATCCCGCCAATTCAAGGAAAATTATCAGATATTATCGGAATACACGCTTCGTATGTAATACCGGTAATCTGTTTCTCCTACCTTACATTCTTTGCGATAGCCGTAAAAGGAATACTGAAAAGGCAGAATATTGACGTCGACGCCATTGAAGCCGAAGGAGCCCATTAATTTATTCTTAATGAATTCATAATAACGAATCCGAAGCAGATTGTATTTCCTACATTTGCTTCGGATTTTTACTTCTCATGAGACTTTCAAAATATTATCTGGCAGCCATTACAGCTTTTGTAATCTGGGGATTCTTTAGTTTGGCTTTAAAGCCGTTACACCTATATCCATCACTGGACATTTTATTTTACAGGGTATTCCTATGTGTCGTTCTCATGATGGGAATCAATCTCCTTTTTAGAAAAAAGACTTTAAAGGAAACAAAGGAAAATTTCAGGCTGATGTCTGCAACCCAAAAGAGAAATGTCGTACTCCTGACTTTGGGAGGTTCTTTGCTGTTATCTGCCAACTGGTTTTTCTTTATCTATGTCATGAACCACGTGAGTGTCAAGGCTGCATCTTTTGCCTATCTGGTTTGTCCGATACTCACCACCGTTTTTGCTTATTTTATACTGAAGGAAAAACTAAACAAATGGCAATGGACAGCAGTAGGCTTGAGTATTTTTAGCTGTGTTCTGTTGTCGTTTAATCATTTTATGGATATTTTTTACAGCCTGATAGTAGCTGCTACCTATGCTTTGTATCTGGTTTCGCAACGAAAAAATACAGCAATTGACAAATTTTTATTGCTTACATTACAACTGACAACCACAGCAATTATCCTATTGCCTTTTTATCCGTTTTATAGTTCAGAAGTACCAACGGCCTTTAATTTTTATTTTTATCTGGTTATCATAGTGGTTTTGTTTACTATTATTCCGCTATTCCTGAATTTATACGCACTGAAAGGAGTCAATTCGTCAACAGTCGGAATATTGCTTTATATCAATCCGCTGATTAATTTTTTCCTTGCCATTTTTTATTACAAGGAAGATATTACGACGTTCCAGATTATTGCCTATTCCTTAATCCTGCTGTCGATTATTATTTTTAACAGCAAGCACATCTTTAAACCGAAAACAAAAGAACCACAGCCTAAAGATGTATAATTCATTTTATATCCCGATTTTTGCATCATGAAAAAAGTTTACCTTGATAATGCTTCTACAACAGCGCTACGACCTGAAGTTATTCAGGAAATAACGCATGTCCTGCAGGAAGAATATGGAAATCCGTCTTCGACACACAGTTTTGGTAGGTCGGCTAAAAACATATTGGAATCGTCAAGAAAATTGATTGCAAAGCAATTGAACGCATCAGCACAGGAAATAATTTTTACTTCCGGAGGTACAGAAGCCAATAACTGGATTCTCCGTTCGGCAATAAAAGATTTAAAAGTAAAAAGAATTATCACGAGCAAGATTGAGCATCATGCAGTACTTAATACGGTTTTGGCCTTACAGGCAGAATATGGGGTTGAAGTAGACTTTGTCAATCTGAATTCAAAAGGAGAGGCAGACATCAATCATTTGGTTGAATTGCTTTCTCAGGACAAGCCCACGTTGGTTGCCTTGATGCATGTAAACAATGAAACAGGAACCGTTTTAGATATAGAAAAAGTAGCCCGGTTGTGTAAGCAATACAATGCACTTTTTCATTCAGATACGGTACAGTCTGTTGGCAAGACAGAAATTGACCTTCAAAAAACTGAAGTTGATTTTATTGTTGCCAGCGCCCATAAATTTCATGGGCCAAAAGGTATAGGCTTTGCTTTTATAAGAAAAAATCCGGGCATAAACCCAATGATTTTTGGAGGCGAACAGGAAAAAGGACTTCGCGCCGGAACAGAAGGCGTACATAATATTGCCGGTATGGCAAAAGCACTGGAGATTTCCTATGTAAATTTAGAGGCAGAAAGAAGGCAAATCCAAGACCTAAAAGATTATTTTGTAGAGAAACTGCAAACTAATTTTCCGGATTTTAAAATAAATGGAAACCCGGAAGGTTTCTACAACATCATCAATGTTTTATTGCCATTTTCTGATGAAAAGACCGCTATGATTCTTTTTAATCTTGATATGAAAGGGATAGCTGTTTCCAGAGGTAGTGCCTGTCAATCGGGAAGTATCAAACCATCACATGTATTAAAAGAAATGCTTTCTGAAGAAGATTTGAAAAAACCTAGCCTAAGAATTTCATTTAGTCATTTTAATACGCAGGAAGACATAGACTTACTGATTGAAGCCTTAAAAACGGTTTAATATTGTTAAAAACCAAATCTGAAATCTTATTTTTTACCACAGATTACAGGATTATAAAATTTTTTATTTACGAAGTCCAAAATCTTCAATCTGAAATCTTCAATCTCAAATCTAAAATCCAAAATCTCAAATCTTTAACACCAGATTCTAATTATTTCTCTAAGTTTGTGTAAAAACAAACTTTATGAAACGAGTACTAATTACTTCGATGGCCATTTTGGGCTTTATCGTTACTTCCTCCGCACAAAATAAAGGAAAAATAGAAATTGGACTTAACGCTGGCTTGAATTCATCTAATGCGAGTACAGGATATGATTCTGCTGACCCGAGCATAGGTTTTAATTTTGGAGCTTCAGCCGATTATTACTTTTCTAATAGATGGAGTCTTAAAGCAAAATTAATATACGACAGAAAAGGATGGGATAATGACCTTGTTCGGGTTTCTGACCAATTTGACCCTGTAGTTCGTTATGCAAGTACAGATATTAATTTAGATTATCTTACGGTTCCTTTAATGGCCAGCTGGCATTTTGGTAACAGAAAGAACTGGTACCTGAACTTTGGCCCTTACATAGGCTTTTTAATGAATGCCAAAGAAACAAGGTTTGATTCTGACATCAAGGAAAGTTTTAATAAGGTAGATGGCGGACTTGCTTTTGGACTTGGCGTAAAAATCCCGGTATCAGACAAGTTTAAGGTTTTTATCGAATATGAAGGACAGGGTGGTATGGCAGAGCTATTTAAATATAATGATTATGATGATACTATTATGAACGCCAGAAGCTCCCTTAATGTGGGTATAAACTTTTTGCTTTATTAAGTGAAGCAGTAGGCAGTAAGCAGTAGGCAGTACTCAGAAATCAGAAAACAAATTCATAAAAAAAACCGTTTTGAAATCCAAAACGGTTTTTTTATTATCTAAAATCTGAAATCTAAAATCTAAAATCTGCAACCTGCAATCTTAATTCTAAAATCTCAAATCAAAAATCCTACAAATGTATCACTTCACCATAAGCATCAGCAGCCGCTTCCATAATTGCCTCGCTCATAGTTGGGTGAGGGTGGATAGACTTGATGATTTCATGGCCTGTAGTTTCTAATTTTCTGGCAACAACTGCTTCAGCAATCATATCAGTTACACCGGAACCAATCATGTGGCATCCTAACCATTCTCCATATTTAGCATCAAAAATAACTTTTACGAAACCATCGGGAGTTCCGGCAGCTTTTGCCTTACCTGAAGCAGAGAAAGGAAACTTACCAATTTTCAATTCGTAACCTTTTTCACGTGCCTGTTTTTCTGTTAAACCAACAGAAGCGATTTCAGGTGTAGCATACGTACAACCAGGAACATTTCCATAATCGATTGGCTCTACGTGAAGGCCGGCAATTTTTTCAACACAAAGAATTCCTTCAGCCGAAGCTACGTGTGCCAATGCCTGACCAGGAACTACATCACCAATAGCATAATAGCCAGGAATGTTGGTTTGGTAGTATGGGTTCACTACAATTTTATCTCTGTCTGTTGCGATTCCAACTTCTTCAAGTCCTATGTTTTCAATGTTTGATTTAATTCCAACAGCAGAAAGCACGATATCAGCCTCAAGGATTTCTTCTCCTTTTGAAGTTTTTACGGTAGCTTTTACGCCATTTCCGGAAGTATCCACTTTTTCAACAGAAGCATTTGTCATAATCTTGATACCGGCTTTTTTCAAAGAACGCTCAAATTGTTTTGAGATATCTTCGTCCTCAACCGGAACAATGTTTGACATAAACTCAACAATGGTAACTTCAGTTCCCATAGCATTGTAGAAATGTGCAAACTCAACTCCAATAGCTCCTGAACCAACAACAATCATTGATTTTGGTTGCTCAGACAATGACATAGCCTGACGGTAGCCAATTACTTTTTTACCATCTTGAGGAAGGTTTGGCAATTCGCGGGAACGTGCTCCGGTAGCAATGATAATATGGTCTGCAGAATATTCTGTTGTTTTTCCGTCTTTTCCAACAACATCAATCTTTTTTCCAGGTTTTACTTTTCCGGTACCTTCAATAACATCAATCTTGTTTTTCTTCATCAGGAACTGGATGCCTTTGCTCATTCCGTCAGCAACACCACGCGAACGTGAAATGACAGCATTAAAATCCTTGTCAAATTTTTCAACAGTCAAACCGTAGTCAGAAGCATGTTTTAGGTAATCAAAAACCTGTGCTGATTTTAATAATGCCTTAGTTGGAATACATCCCCAGTTCAAGCAGATACCGCCAAGGTTTTCTTTTTCGATAATGGCAACTTTAAAGCCTAATTGCGCTGCTCTGATGGCTGTTACATAACCTCCGGGACCGCTTCCTAAAACAATGATATCGTATTTCATTAGAGTATAATTTTTTCTTGTTATTTAAGAGTACGAAAATAATTAATTATTTGGTTATGGAAAAGTTTCGCTCTTGCAAAGTTTCCACAACTGCTGTTAGTATCAATTTTTCTTTTTTGTCACAATTCTTATAAAAGCATACAAAGCCAGAGTTTGTAGCGTAACATTTATGAACACGAGCATAAACCCGAAACCCTCGGAGCCAACAGCATAAAACGGATAGGTTTTGTCAATCAGATAAATCGGAAAACTGAGAAAAATAATAATCAGATTGGAGAGATTGACTAAGAACCTGCTTGAAGACTCCTGAATGATATAAGTACAGGAAATACCAATAACTATTTCAAGAATAATGACAATAAAAAGAAGTTTGAAGAATAATTTCATGAGTTGGGTATTAGCTCTCTACTGCAAACTGTGAGTAGTATAGGTTTTTGTAATAACCTTCTGCCTTGTTAATCAGCTCGTAATGTGTTCCCTGTTCTACTACTTTTCCTTTTTCCATGACAATAATCTTATCGGCATTCACAATAGTTGCCAATCGGTGGGCAATCACAATTGAAGTTCTGCCTTTCGTAATGGTTTCCGTAGCCTTTTGAATCAATTCTTCAGAATAGGAATCAATAGACGAAGTAGCCTCATCAAGAATCAGTATACTCGGATTGCTTACAAAAGCCCTTAAGAAAGCAATAAGCTGTCGCTGTCCGGAAGAAAGCATTACACCACGTTCTTTTACATTATAATCATAACCATGCGGCAATGTCATTATAAAATCATGCACGCCAATTTCTTTTGCAGCACGGATGACATCTTCTCTTGAAATATCCGGATGCTCAAGGGTAATATTGTTGTGAATCGTATCGGCAAAAAGAAATACATCCTGAAGCACCACGGCAATCTGGTTTCTAAGGCTTTTTAAAGTAAAATCTTTTATATTGGTACCATCAATCAGTATTTCACCTCCGTTAATTTCATAAAAACGGTTCAGCAGGTTTATAATTGTCGATTTTCCTGCTCCGGTAGCTCCAACTATGGCAATAGTTTCTCCTTCTTTGACATGAATATTGATGCCTTTCAGGACTTCTTCTTTACCGGTATAGCTGAAATGTACATTTTTAAAATCGATGTTGCCTTTAAAAGTAGGAGCCGTAACTTTTCCTTTATCCTGAATATGTCCTTCCATATCCAAAACTTCAAAAACACGGTTCGCAGCAATCATACCCATCTGCATTTCATTGAATTTATCCGCAATCTGGCGTAAAGGATTGTAAAGCATCCCGATAAACATAGTATAAGAGAATAAATCTCCAAAGGTTGTCGTTCCGTTTCCTGCTACGATGTTCATTCCACCATACCAAACAACCAGGCCAAGAGAAATAGACGAAACAATATCTGCAATAGGGAAAAATATAGAGTTGTACCAAACGTTTTTAATCCAGGCTTTTTTATGCTTGTCGTTGATTACTTTGAATTTTTCATATTCGATATCTTCTCTCGAAAATAGCTGTACGATTTTCATTCCGGTAACACGTTCCTGTACAAAAGTGTTGAGGTTAGCAATCTGCGTTCTCACTTCTTCAAAAGCCACCTGCATTTTTTTCTGGAAAACGCGTGTAGCATAAACCAGTACCGGCATAGCGCACATTACAATGATAGTAAGCTTCCAGTTCATATAGAACATAAAAAGCAATACGACTACCATTTTCAGCAGGTCACTTATAATCATAAACAACCCCTGACTAAAGATTTTTGAGATGGATTCAATATCAAAAACGGAACGCGTTACCAGTTTTCCAACCGGCTCATTGTCAAAATATTTCATTTTGAAACTCATCATATGGCCGAAGAGTTTTACACGGATATCTCTGATAATATCTTGTCCGAGCCAATTGGCAAGGAAAACGAAATAAAATTGCGAAACGACCTCAATAATCAAGGCGCCTCCCATTAATAAGATAAAGTATAATAATCCGGTAGCGTCTTCCGGCTGTATGTAACTGTCAACAGTCTGTTTTAGCAAATAAGGGCGGAGTGCAGCAAAAACCGATAAAGTAACCGCAAAGAAAATAACCCAGTAATACCGGGTTTTGTACGGTTTGGTGTACTCCATTATTCGTTTAAATATTTTAGTATCAGATGCTTTCATTTCTTTTTTCGAGGCTAATTTTTGTCAATCGGCTGAGTGCCACAAATATAAGGATATTCCACTTTGGTTAGAAACAGACCCTGGGCCGGGGCAGAAGCTCCGGCTTCATTTCGGTTTTTACTTTCGATTATTTTTCTGAAATCTTCCAGGCTTATCTTGCCCATGCCAACAGCGACTAATGTTCCTACAATGGCACGTACCATATTTCGCAGGAAACGGTCGGCAGCAATTGTAAAGACCAGTTTATGCCCGTCTTGTTTCCAATAGGCTTCCATGATTTTGCATTGGAAAGTTTTTACATCGGTATTCACTTTTGAAAAACACTGAAAATCGCTGAATTCGAAAAGAATTTTTGCGGCCTGGTTCATTTTTTCCATATCAAGAGCCTGATGGCAGTACCAGCTTAAAGGTTCTTCAAAGACATCCTTTACGGTTGTAACATGATATTCGTAAGTTCTTTTCACTGCATCAAACCGGGCATGGGCATCATCCGCAACAGTAAGGATTTTAAGAATGGCAATATCTTTGGGCAGATAAGAATTGAGCCTGTTCTTTAAAATTGTTGCCTCAAAAGAAATTTCCGTATCAAAATGGGCAAACATTTGTTTGGCATGAACGCCGGTATCTGTTCTTCCCGCACCAGTAATTTCAATATCGCTCCGAAGCAGGACAGCAATAGCCTTGCCCAGCGTTTCCTGCACAGAAGGAGCGTTAGGTTGTTGTTGCCAGCCGTGGTAATTTTTGCCGTTATAGGCAAATTCGATGAAATATCTCAAGGTGAAGTAAATCCAAAGTTTTGAAAAACAAAGATAGTCATAAGTTTTATAGGAGTAAGAATGCAGGGTTTCAAATTTTTCTTAAAGTTATGAACTAAAAGAGTTTTGTTTTTTAGATTCAGGACTCCGGAAACTTTGTAATTTTATCCGGCCTAATTTTTAAGACAGATGAAAAAAATTCTTTTACTTTCCGATACTCATGGGCATATAGATGACACGATTTTAAAATATGTCGATCAGGCAGATGAAGTGTGGCATGCGGGAGATATTGGCGACCTGATTGTAACAGATACTTTAAAAAAACACAAACCATTACGGGCTGTTTTCGGAAATATTGACGGTGATAAGGCAAGAATGGAATTCCCGTTGAACAACCGGTTTATGTGTGAAGACGTAGATGTCTGGATTACACATATTGGTGGCTATCCCGGAAAATATAGTCCGGCTGTTAAAAGTGAAATTGCTTTAAATCCGCCAAAACTTTTCATCACAGGACACTCGCACATTCTAAAAGTAATGTTTGATAAAAAACTAAACCTGCTCCATATGAATCCCGGAGCCTGTGGTATTTCCGGTTTCCATCAGGTGAGAACTATGCTTCGTTTTGTTATTGATGGCGATAAAATTAAAGATTTGGAAGTAATTGAAATAGGGAAGAGGCCATAGAGGATTGGTATCTGATTTTATTTCGGAATTTGGAGTTTGATGTAAATCAAGGTTCCGGCATTAATTTTTGAATTGATGGAAATAGTGCCTTTTAAGTGCTTGATTCTGGATTTGATTTGTGTAAGCCCAAAACCGTCACTCAATAATTCCTTGCTGGTGTCAAAGCCTTTACCATCGTCTTCAATAGTAAGCAGAAGCTGTTTGTTATTCTCTTCCAGCGTAATATAGGCTTTAGAAGCTTTACTGTGCTTTATGATATTGTTGAAAAGTTCTGCAGTAATAAAATACACACGCATTTCAAACTCTTCGTTGTAACGTCTTCCTTGTGGAACATAACTGGAATATTCAAATTGAAGTATGGAGTTTGAGTTTTTTTCACAAAGGTCCTGCAAAGCATGAAAGAGTCCAAACTTGGCCAATAATGGCGGAATCAGTTCATGCGATAAATCCCTGACATTATCGTGTGCTTCCTTAAGAATAGCCCGGGTCTTTTGGATTTCTTCAGAATTTTCTGTGGGATTTTTAGCAGCATAGGCTGAAAGATGGAGTCCGGCAGAAGATAATAAAGCACTAATACTATCGTGAAGTATGGTGGCAATGTTTTTTCGTTCAATTTCCTGTCCGTCGATGGTTGCATTGATGATATTTTGCTTAATCTGCCTGTCCAGTTCTATAAATCTGTTTTTTTGTTTCAGCTTTAAGTTCTGGTAGAAGAAATAGAACAGGATAGTACTGAAAGCGAAAAGCGCAATAAAAATCAGGATTATTTTTTGGTTGTTTTTTTGCTTTTCTTCCAGCAGTCGTTGCTTTTCTTTATTCTCGTTCTCGATTTTTTCAATCTTGTATTTTGTCTCTACATCCGAAATGGCTCGTTTGATATTATCTTCATAAATTGTTTCGTTAACATGAAAATATTTATTCATGTAGGTAATGGCATTTTTATAGTCGCCCATCATTTCATAGCCATATGACAGGTTGAGATAAGTATCCCCAACTTCCTGTGAAATGGTGTCTTTTGGGTTTGTTTTTAAAGATTTGAGATATTGCTCAACTCCTTTTTTATAGTTTTTTTCGACTACGAGATAATAATAACCAAGATTACTCAAAGCCGTACAGATTTGTCGGATATTATTTGCCTTTTCTGCATAAAACATGGAAGAATCAAGATATTTTCTAGCCAGAGTAGGTTTTTTGTTCATGATATAATAACTATAGTAGTTGTTATAGCTGAACGCCAATTCATTCGGGTCATCTAATTCTCTTGCACCTTTCATGATTTTTTCCATATAATAGAAAGCACTATCAGAATCGGTCAGGATATGGACTTTAAAAAGCCTTTGGTAGATAAATGAATTTGAATTTAGAAGTTTGTGCTTTCTTCCCAGGGAAAGAGAACGGTAGTAATAATTTTTTGCCCTGTCATAATTCCGGATAGAAGCATACCGGTGCCCGATATCTTCCATAATTTCCATACGTGAGGCAATAATATTATGCTTTTCTGCAATTTTAAGAGCCTTGAATAAAGTCTCGAAGGATTTTTGATTATCATTAAGCATAAAATAGATGTCAGCCTTTTTGAGGCTGACATCGCAATACTTTTTATAATCTTTGTTTTCCAGATAAAATTTTGACTTTTCTCTCGAATATTTCAAACCTTTCAGGTAGTCTTTATTCTCAATATAATAGGATATAGAGTCTGTGGTTTTATCTTGAGCCGTAGCAAATCCGGAAAATAAAATGAATAGTAATAGTATTGTCCAAAATGGCAATTTGAAATTAGTCCATTTTAAGGTCATCTATTCTCAATCTTGGTTTTTTTGTTACAGGGTCTCCATCACCAATTCCACCACTATTTCCATCAGGAAGTTCAAAATCTACATTGATAACATTCTCTATACAAGAAAAGTATTCGTAGTATTCTACAAACTCAGTTGATGGGTCTTTCTCGTACGGTTTTAAAGTAACGGCAATAATATTAACGTCATAAGGGTCTACAAAGGTGGTGTACTCGCAATTGATGGGGATTTGAAAAGCTACTCTAAAAGTATCATCTTCTTTTCCGATACTGTAGTTTTTTAAGAATAATGACATAGTTTCTGATTTATAGATTAATTAATTAAGTTATGTTTTAAGGCGTATTTGACCAATCCGATGGTTGTTTTTACATTAAGTTTTTTGATTAGGTTCTTGCGGTGGGTTTCTACAGTATTGGTACTGATATTCAGCTCTTCGCTAATTTGCGTTCCGCTGTATTCCATTGTGATGAGTTTGAGTACTTCCAGTTCTCTTTCCGTAATTGAGGAAAGCGGCATGGCTTCATTAATGTAACTCTGTTGTGGTATTTTGGAAAATGATTCAAAAATCCGGTCGCGTATGGATTGTGAAAAATATTCTTCTCCATTTGCGACTACATTGATGGCCTCAATGATATTTTCACCGGCGCTTTGCTTGCTAAGATATCCGTTAGCTCCTAGTTTTAGTACTTCTTTTATGATTTTTACATCATCATAGCTGGAAAGTATGATGACCTTACAGCTAAAACCTTTTGTTGCAAATTCACGAAGCACCTCAATACCGTCTTTTATGGGCATATTAATATCCATGACAAGGACATCGGCTTTGCTTTTTTCGACATCTTCGACCAGATTTTCACCATTTAGTGAGTATCCGGCGACTTCAAATTTAGGGTTGGTCTTCAGCATTGAAAGCATGCCGTCAATGAGAACCTGGTGATCGTCAGCGAGATATATTCTAATTTTTGTGTCCATTTATGGGGTAATTGGCTTAACCAAATTTAACTTTTTTTTTGAAGTAATACCACAACAAATTAATTTAACCTTGCGAAATGCGATAAAAATCGATGAACTACAAAAAAAGCCCGAACAAAGTTCGGGCTTTCTCACGCACTAAATAAAACTAAGTTTATAGGTTTATCTCAATCGGTCCACAGATTTTACGAGATCTTCATCCTTTTTTATGGCTTTGTTTGCAAGCACTAGAAAAACGATAGAAAAAATAGGTAGAAACATCCCAATACCCTTCTCAGAGGTCGCCACCTCTCCGGATACGCTTAGTGAATGATATACAAATAATCCTAATAAAATTAAATTTAATATGATATTCAATCTGCCAAGGACAAATTGCAATTGTCTATTCTTAAACAAAAAAATGGCAATCAGTGAAAGAGCAGCACTTAATCCAAACAAAATCATATCCGCAAGATGGTCTGCCGCAAAAGTTTTTATACCGGTTGAAGAAGTTTCCAACGGAAAAACAAAAGGCAGTATGCCCATAATAATAAAGGCAATCAGTAGATAGATGGTCTGGATTCTCTGAATCATTTATTTGTTGATTTGTCCCACAAAAATATATTTTCTTTTTCATAAATACTATTGCATGATTAAAATTTATTCGTATTATTGCATAAGAAATCCGTAAGCACTTCATTTAGCGGATTATCCATTTTCAAAAAAAATAGAATCACATCTACTCTTTCAAAGATTCCAACAATTAATTCAAAAACATTCATGTTTGATATTTCTGTATTAAAAGAAATGAAGCTGTCTGAGCTTCAGGATATTGCTAAAGCAACTAAAAAAATAAAGATTAACGGAGTAAAAAAAGAAGCCCTGATTTATCAAATTTTGGATTATCAGGCAGCAAATCCTGAAGTTATTCCTGCTCCGGCCGCTGAAACTGAAGCCAAACCTAAAAGGGCAAGGATAATCCCGGAGAAAAAACCTAAAGTTGCTGTAGAAAATACAAATACCCTTTTTTCTGAACCGGAACCAACAGCTGTAAGCGAACAGCCAATCCAGGAAAAAAAGAAACCCGTTGCAAAACAACCCGTAAATCCTGCTAAAACGGCAGAAACCAAAAGCCCGGATGCAGTTGCAGCACCAACACAAAAAGATAAAAAGCAACGATTCAATAAAAATAATTTCGAGAAACCTCAGGCTGCCAAAGAAGAAACAGCAGAAAAAAATACAAATGAGGTAGTGGCTCCACAACCGGTTGAAGTAGAATCGGTTTCTTCTCAAAAAGGGCTAGAAAAAACGGCTAAACAACAGCAGCCACAGCAAAATCAGAAGCAGAACCCAAACCAAAAACAGAATCAAAATCAAAACGGTAACGGAAACCAAAATCCGAATCAAAACCAAAACCAAAACAATAATCCCAACGCAAACCCGAATTTCAAAAACAATAAAAAAGCCAATTTCAGAGATGCTGATTTTGAATTTGACGGTATAATTGAAAGTGAGGGTGTTTTAGAAATGATGCCTGACGGTTATGGATTCTTGCGTTCTTCTGATTATAACTATTTAGCATCTCCTGACGATATTTATCTTTCTACATCTCAAATACGACTATTCGGATTAAAGACCGGTGATACTGTAAAAGGAGTTGTACGTCCGCCAAAAGAAGGGGAGAAATATTTTCCTTTGGTAAGAGTATTAAAAATTAACGGACATGACCCGCAGGTTGTGAGAGACCGTGTTTCTTTTGAACACCTGACGCCACTTTTTCCAGATGAAAAATTTAATCTGGCCGGAAAACAAAGCTCTATTTCTACAAGAATTATCGACTTGTTCTCTCCAATAGGAAAAGGACAAAGAGGAATGATTGTGGCACAGCCAAAAACAGGTAAAACGATGCTTTTAAAAGATATCGCCAATACCATAGCAGCAAACCATCCGGAAGTATATCTTATTGTTTTGCTTATTGATGAAAGACCTGAAGAGGTAACAGACATGCAGCGAAGCGTTAGGGGAGAAGTAATTGCCTCAACTTTTGATGAACCTGCAGACAGACACGTAAAAGTAGCCAACATTGTTTTGGAAAAAGCAAAAAGATTGGTAGAATGCGGTCACGACGTGGTTATCCTTCTGGATTCAATTACCCGTTTGGCAAGAGCTTACAATACAGTTCAGCCCGCATCAGGAAAAGTATTGAGTGGTGGTGTGGATGCGAATGCCTTGCAAAAACCAAAACGTTTCTTTGGAGCGGCAAGAAATATTGAAAATGGCGGTTCTTTGAGTATTATCGCAACTGCCCTGACAGAAACAGGTTCTAAAATGGATGAGGTTATTTTTGAAGAGTTTAAAGGAACCGGAAACATGGAATTGCAGCTGGACAGAAAGATTGCCAATAAGCGTATTTTTCCGGCTATCGACCTTACTTCATCAAGTACCCGAAGAGACGACTTGCTTTTAGACGAAGGAACGATACAAAGAATGTGGATTATGAGAAAATACCTGTCTGATATGAATCCGGTTGAAGCCATGGATTTTATTAATGACCGTTTCAAGAAGACCAGAAATAATGAGGAATTCCTGATTTCTATGAACGACTAATCAAACAGAAATAAAAAAAACTCCAATTACTATTACTGAAATTGGAGTTTTTTTATGCCTTATTTTTTTGTTGCAACAATAGAATAGACCATCGGAATTTTATTACCCAGATGCATTATACGGTATTTCCCAGGTTCGAATTCTTCGGTTTTATTAAAGCAATCATAGGGCGAATAGTCATATTCATTAAAAGAATTCAATTCCAGACCATTTATGATAAGGCTGTTAAGGATTTCGCTGGTAGCGTGATTCCAGCTTACTGTTTTTAAAGAAACGGGTGCCTCTTTATCTGCGTAGGTGCCGTTTCCAGTCTCAATAATAGGAGCATCCTTGAAATAATTATAACCGATTCCTTCAAAGTTATCATCGAACATCCAGACAACCGGATGAAAATCTGCCATGATAAATTTACCGCCGGGTTTTAAAAATCGTTGGATAACCTTTGCCCATTTATCCAAATCAGGCAACCAGCCAATTGTTCCGTAACTGGTAAATACAATATCAAATTCTTCGTTAAGATGTTCCGGCAGGCTATATACATCACAATTAATAAAATGGGTATCAAGGTTTAATTGCTGTGCCGTTTCACGTGCCTTATTGATTGCTTTATCAGACAGGTCGACTCCGGTAGTTTTTGCCCCCAGTCGGGACAACGACATCGTATCCTGCCCGAAATGACATTGCAGGTGAAGTATTTTTTTGCCACTGATGTCACCAAGCAAATCCAATTCAATTGGTTTTAGCGTATTGTTTCCTTCCAAAAAACCTTTCTGGTCATAAAATTCAGAATCTACATGGACTTCCGTCTTTTTGTTCCAGGTTTCCCGGTTTATTTCTAAGTAATTATCTTCCATTGTTTTAGATGTTAGCAATAAATTTAGTGACGTTACCCGGATGGATTATATTCCTCTCATTTTGCAACGTTGTGTAAAACTACAGATAAAAATCATACAATTATGAAATTGGTATACTGAGATTGAATTGCTATATGTTTATGGAAGAAACACTACTGCTACTGATTTTTTACGGATTATAATTTTTCATACCAATCCAAAATATCGTCTGCCACTTTTTCCCAGCCCGGTTCGCCGGCTATAAAATGACTTTTACCATCATAGATTTTCAAATCGACTCTACTGTTTTTGTCTTTGTATTTTCCGGCAATGGTTGTGGTCAAAGAGGCGGGAAAAATATGGTCGTTTCCGCCACCAATAAATAAAAGTGGCGTATGGGCTTTTTTGAAATTGATATTAGAATAGGAGTCCAAAACCAACTGTCTGCTTACTGCATAACTTTCAGGAACAGCATATAGGTCAAACATTTTTTCTTTTTCTTTCTCTGGCAAAGTATTGAAAAAGGCATAATCATACCATTTGCGGGAGCCCATAAAATTTTTCTTTCCTGAAAAAAATCCAAAAGCAGGCAAAGCGGTTTTTAATGTTTGGAATGGAGGAAATACGTTTTTAGGAGGAGCACCATCAATGCTAACGGCTGCCGCTACTTTATTTAGGTCCGTTAATTTTAGTACAGCCATTCCTGCCATAGAATGTCCAATTACCAACGGTTTTTCAGGTAATGAATCAATCAGTTTGACAATATTATCTACCACTGCCTTGAAATTGGTTTTTGCCAAATCAGGGTGTTCCGTTTTTCTCAATTCAGCAGGATTGCCTTCATGTCCAGGATTAACAGGAGTATGGACTGTGTAACCTTTTTGTTCATAATAGTTTTTCCAGGCTGTCCAGGTCTGGTTGTTTACGAAATTTCCGTGTATGAGCACGATTGTTTTTGACTTATTCATAATTTGATTATTTAGTTGTTAAATGATGAAGCAAAGTTCCATCATTGCTATGCCAAAAACTTTAACCTGGGTTAAAATCGTAATTATTTGCCAGAAATTCTTTTTCGGATACGGCTGAGAGAAGGTCCCTGAATGCCGAGATAAGAAGAAATCTGGTACAATGGAACAGTATTAAAAATATCGGGATGGTGTTTGATTAAGTCCAAATAACGTTCCTCCGGGGTTTGGAAAAGAAAACTTTCAGTACGGGCAATGGTTATATTGAAAGCTTCCTGAGCCAGTAATCTGCCAAACCGTTCCCAGGCATGTGACTGTCGGTACAATCCTTGCAAATCATTGATATGGATGCATAAAACCTGCGAATCGGTCATGGATTGGGTGTGGTAATCACAAGGACTCTGATTGATAAAGCTTTTAAAAGAAACTACAAACTGGTTGCCGGAATACAAGAATACATTTTTTTCATCGCCTGTTTTAGAATCAACGATATACGACCTGAAAACGCCTTCCGTTACAAAGCCGAGATACTTGCAAACATTTTTGTATTCATTAAAAAAATCCCATTTTTTATAGCTCATTTCCTGCCATAATGGTTCTGACAGCTCAAAATCTTCGTCTGTTAATCCGGCAAATTCTTTTAATGCAAACGATAGGTGTTTGAGTTTATCCATGATTTATCTTAAAAGTTCCGATTTTTCAAAGTAAATATAGATAATTTACAGAAAGCTTTACTATTTAAAAGAGATGATTTTATAGCGCCGACTATACTTTTTAAAATTCTACTTCTAAGATTACCAGTTTGTTAGAAAGCGATAAATACAAAAAAGCCTTTCTGATTTCAGAAAGGCTTTCGCTGACTTTTATCAATAAAATTAGTTCACGATTACTTTTTTAGTAGCCGTTTGGTTTTGTGAACCCAATTTCAGGAAATAAAATCCTGAAGGAAGATTCTCCAAAGTATAAGTATTGTTTTGTGAAGCAGGATTTTTAATTTCCTGAACGATTTGTCCGTTGATATTAATCAATTGGATTTCATCCAAAACGATATCAGACGCAATATTGATTTTACCATTGCTTGCCGGGTTCGGATATACTGAAACAGCAGAAAGCGGATTGACTTCTTGTGTTGAAAGCGACGGCCAACGGTTTTCAGCAGCCGGACCTCCCCAAATCAAAGTGGCCAGGTATGGGTTGTCAATAAAAGGATTTCTGTTTCCTTGTCCGTAAGCATTGTTTGCATTACCTAAATAGGTGTTTCTGTTATCTTCATATTGTGACACCGGATCTTCAGCATTCCACTGAAGGAATAAATCAATCATGTTAGTATCTGACGCTACTGCTGTACCAACCCCAACATTTTTTGGAAGGCATCTGTTACCATATCTAAGGTACATATACATCATCATTCGGGCAACATCGCCTTTCCACTCATCACCAGGATACCAGGTTGATGAAGTAATGTCACGTGAATTTCCGGAACCGGCAGTAAATTTTTCGCTTCCTCTATCACCATTTCTCTGAACATCGGCAGCTCTTAAGTGATGAGCATCAGCACCAGGTCCTGAAGTTCCTAAGTCTGGAGTTCCCAAAGATTTTGCATAGGTATGTTCTCTGTTCCATTGGCAGGTAGCACCTCCACCATCGCTGTTTTTGTTTCTGCGTCTGTGGTCGTTATCGTCTGCCTGAGATGACGGACAGATTGAATTGCTGAAGCCATACAAAAGCAGGACATTCGTGTTTGTAGCATCAGCCGGGTCAAGATCGATAATTTTGATGGCTTCTTCTGCACCATCATAACTTAAATTTCGGGTATGCGTTGATGTAATTTTTTGCGCAAGGGCTGTTTTTAAAGCCATTCCTGTTTGGCTGAAGTCAAATCCGTTGTAATAAGGAGCGGGCGCACCAGCTTGAGCAAAGGCAAAAGATGCACTAAACACCATTGCCAGAGTGTAAAATTTCTTCATTAAATTATAATTAAGGGATGGCAAATGTAATTGGTTTTACCAATAGGATTTTAAAATTTAACGTATTAAATGATGAAAAAATGCCTGATTTTTAAAAATCAGGCATTTTTTGTAAGAATTATATGTAAATGTAACGTTAATTCACTATTACTTTTTTGGTGGCTGACTGGCTGTCAGAAGTCAGTTTTAAGAAATAGAAACCGGATGGTAGATTTTCCAGAGTATAAGTCTTACCTTGTGATGCCGGATTCTTGATTTGTTGCATGATTTGCCCGTTGATGTTAATCAGCTGTATTTCATCCAACTGCAACTCTGTATCGATATTGATTTTGTGGTTGGTGGATGGGTTTGGATATACATTAACAGCGGCAAGCGATTCGTATACCGGAACAGCAAGCGGCGTACCCCAAACCATAGTTACATAAGCATTATTATCAATGTATGGGTTTCTGTTATTCTGACGGGCATAAATAGCATTGTTTCGTGCTATTTCTTTGGCACTTACAGGGTCTTGTTGGTTCCAGGTAAGCAGAATGTTTAAGAAAGTAGGAGAGAACGCTCTGTCGCTCGAACCATCAAACATAGCTTTAGAAGTCGATGAAGACGAAGTGTAAAAACCGGCAAGCAAATTTTCATAACGTGTAGCAAAGTAAAAAAGAAGCCTTGCAAAGTCACCTTTATATTCATCGATAGGTTCAAAAACAGTAGAAGAGTATCCTGCAGAATATCCTGAGTTAAGATTGTTTCCTAATTTAGAACCGTTTTGCGAAGTCCATGTAGCATTTTGCACCACGCCAAAAGGATAATCGTCTCTTCTGGCATTAACTACTTTGTCTGTAGGCAATACGAAGTGTGCATCAGAATACATTGGTGTGGCTCCGTTGCCAAAATAACTTTGTGGAACCGTGTGTTCACGGTTAAAGAAAACACATTCTGTTGCTGCATTGGTTCCGTTATCCTGATTACCGCCTTCTGCCACTGTACCAAAAGTAAAATCGCAATTGGAGTACATATCCCAAACTTTTCCATTGGCTTTTTTATCAGATGTCTGGTAAGTAGTATAAAGACCTGCATAACTTCGGTCATTATGATTTCTGATAATATTATAAAGCTGGGTTTTTAAAGTATATCCCGTACCTGTAGCAGAATTATAATAACCCGCAGGGGCCTGGGCATATCCTATTGTCGCAATAAGCAATAATAGGAAAGAGTAGTTTTTTTTCATTTGATTATTCTTTTTTGTCTTTTCGTTCAAATAACGCCATATAAAATCCATCAAATCCTGATTCTGAAGCCAGGATTTTAACATCTTTTACAAAGGTAAAGTTTTTTCCCGTCTCTGTTGTTAAGAAACGTTTAACTTGCTCCTGATTTTCAGAGGGTAAGATAGAGCAGGTAGCATATACCAATTTTCCTCCCGGCTTTACTATTTTGGAATAGTTCTCCAAAACTTCGGCCTGTACTTTTCGGATATTGTCGATGAATTCTGGTTGCAGTTTCCATTTGGCATCGGGATTTCTTTTGAGTACACCCAAACCACTACATGGGGCATCAATTAATACCCTGTCAGCCTTTTCATGTAATTTTTTAATAACTTTAGTGGTATCGATAATTCGGTATTCAATATTGAAAGCACCATTTCTTTTAGCTCTCAGCTTTAATTGCTTTAATTTGCTTTCATACAAATCCATTGCAATCAGCTGTCCTTTGTTTTCCATCAAAGATGCCAAATGAAGCGTTTTTCCACCGGCACCAGCACAGGTATCAACCACTCTCATTCCCGGTTTTACATCCAGGAACGGAGCAACTAATTGTGAACTGGCGTCCTGAACTTCGAAAAAACCTTCTTTAAAAGCGTCCGTTAAAAATACGTTGGCTCTTTCTTTAAGCACCAAAGCATCCGGTTGGTCTTTTAAAAATTCGGTTTCGATATCCTGGTCCATCAAAATGGCACGAAGTTTTTCTTTGGTAATCTTCAGGGTATTGACTCTTAAAATAACTTTAGCCGGTTGGTTTTGGGCAATGATTTCTTTTGACCAAAGTTCTTCACCCAATTCTTCTATACCTAATTCGTCCATCCAATCCGGTATGGATTCCTTATATTTTCTAATTTTTGAAAGTTCGGCAAAACGGCCTTTTATTTTTCTTTCTGGAGTTCCTTCCAATTGTCTCCAGTCCGGAATAGGGTAGCCTCTTAAAACAGCCCAAACAGCAAAAATTCTCCAAAGATTATCTCTGTCAAAAGGTTCTCTTACTTCTGCAATTTCCATGTAGAGTCTTTTCCAACGAACAATGTCGTAAATGGTTTCTGCTACAAATTTTCTGTCATTGCTTCCCCAACGCTTATCTTTCTTTAAAGCTCTTGCTACAACCTTATCGGCATATTCTCCTTCATTAAAAATAGCATGGAGCGAATCAATGGTCGTATAAACTAAATTTCTGTGTAATCTCATTTTATGTAATTGAGGGGCAAAGGTATCATATTTTTTGCTTGTTTGCCAACAGACATGACTACAATGAAAAAGGCGGTCTGAAAATGACCGCCTTTCTTAAAAATTATATTTTGTTTTAGCCTCTGGAACCGCCGCCTCTTGAGCCTGAATTGCCTCTTGAACCGCCACCGTCATTACCTCTTGACTGTTGTGGAGCACTTTGTCTTGGAGCGGAATTCCCTCTGCTGATGTTTGCGTTGGAAGGAGCACTGCTTCTTGTAGATGATTCAACTCTTGGAGTACTGGCTCTGTTAGGTGTTTCATAACTTCTTGTTGGCGTATTTCGTGTATTTTCTACTCTGGTAGGAGTCTCAATACGGCTGCTTGTAGTTCTTGTAGAATTTGCCCTAACCGTTGTTCCTTCAGAACGTGTTGTGTTTCTTGTGGAAGAAGTAAAGCTACGGTCTGGAGTTCTGGTTCCGGTTGTTCTGGTTTCAGTTATTGTAGGGTCAGAATTTCTATTTGCCGTTACTGAATTCCGTGTTCCTGTAGTTGTGCTTCGGGTTACATTTGAATTTCTGGAACCTGTTGTAGCAGATTGATTTCTTGTTGAACCGCCTCTTGTTTGAACCAATTCATATCGATTGCTGACGTTGTTGTTTCTTTGTGCAAATGACCTGTCAGGATGCTGTCTTTCGTATCCGTTTGAACGTCTTGTGTTATACATTGCCACAGCTCTTGAGCTTCTTCTCGTATTTACATAATAGTAGTTGTTATGCACATTGATATGATTGTGGACATGTCTGTGGTATCTGTAAATAGGATACGGATTCCAGGTATAGTAGTAAGATGGATAGTAACTCCAGTACCATGGAGAGTAATAAGGTCTGTAATAGTTAGTCCAGAAAACATTGAATATTACAGGTCTTGTTACATATATGGGTTCATAGATGTAGTTGGTACCATACATATAAACATCACCTACTACCTGAACCTGCACGTTGTTATTGCTGTCTCGCTCCACTTCAATTGTTGCAACGTCCTGATAGATATCACGTTCCAAAACAGATTGGATGATAATCAGGTGGGTATTGTTTTCTACAGTTTCGATAACCCGTAGATAGTCTACTTTATTATCACCATTCAGGTCAAGATTCGAAATCTGCGTTTTAGGGTCGTTTAACCTTCTTTCAAAGTCTGCCAAATCCTGTGAGTCTCCAAAGATGGAAGCTACGGCTCTAAGGTCGAGGTTGTCACTGATATCACTGCTGTTGGCTGTGACGGTCGTCCTGTCTTGTGCCTGGATTTGTGTCGCAAATAAAAATGCGAATAGGGCAGATGTTATAAATTTTGCTTTCATGATTTCTACTTATTTTAAGTGTTCTTGACTGATAATTTTTTCTTTACAAGCTATTATCCAATATCCGTGCCAAGATTTTACACTACGCTTAGTAGAGTTTAAGAAACCCAGTAGGAGTAAGGCCTGAACTCTTCTTAAATAATTTCGAAAAGTAAGCATAGTCATCATAACCTAAAGATTCGGCTATAGCCGAAAAATTATTTTTGGTATGTAAAAATCGTCTTTTTGCTTCCAGTATAATCCTGTCCGTGATGACCTCAGATGCTGTTTTTCCAATTATAGTTTTTGTAATCCGATTTAGATGTTTCGGACTGATGTTCATCCAGTCTGCATATTGTGAAGGTGATTTTTCTGAGATGTAATTCTTTTCAATCAGGTCTTCAAATTGCTGGAATTTCTCCGAATAAGCACCAGATTTTATGATTTTTGGAGCATTTTCTATCAGATATAACCGCGACAGTTCAATATAAATAATGTCGATATAGCTTATAATAAGCTGTTGCTGAAAATTTTTGGCACTTTCGTATTCATCCAAAAGTTTACGGAATAAGTGTTCTGTTTTTTTGCTGTTTTCACTGTCTAAAGCCAGAAAAGGCGTATTCTGGATGGAATAGAAAAAAGGAAACTGATGCAGTCTGTTGTGGGAATAATGCAAATCGTAAAAATTGGCCGTGTGTGAAAAAATATAACCGTCAATATCTTCAGAAAGTTCCCAGTGGTGCGTTTTTCCGGGAGCAAGAACAAATAGGCTTCCGGGTTTGATTTCATAAGAATTAAAATCAATTTCATGCCTTCCGGAACCTTTCGTAAATAGAATTGTCAGATAGGAATTGTGTTTGTGAGGACGGGTTATCTTGCTGTGATTCTCCGCTATATGTGGAGGAATCCTGTTGACATAAAAATCCTTTTGGCCCTCGCCAAATTTCAACTGACTGATGTCTAAAACGCTAATCATTTCCATAGCATAAAGGTAGGGGAAAAAAATTAAAATGTCCTAATAATACAAATTTTAGCGTAATTAGCCTATTTTTGGAGGGTGTTTTGTTTCGGAACTTTGTCCTAATAAAACAATAGAGTTATGTCATTCTTAAAAAATGTAATTCAGAATAAGTGTCCTCACTGTGGAAAAGGAAAAGTATTTAAAACAAACGGCAATCCATTTTTATTCCAGATGCCCGAAATGCACCCGGAATGTTCAGAATGCGGACATAAGTTTGTAAAAGAACCTGGTTTTTTCTTTGGGGCAATGTATGTGAGCTATGCGCTGGCTGTTGGAGAAATGGTAGCTACTTTTTTTATTTCCAGATTGTTTGTTACAAGTTTAGTACACAGCCTTTTGTTTATCGTTGCGGCAGCATTTCTGTTATGCACGATTAATTTCAGATATTCAAGGCTGTTATGGATTTATATGTTTGACAGCAAGGCTAAAGTCAATTAGTGTAGAATACCAGTAATTTGTAAGGGGTTTTCGCTACAGATTAAAATAATTTTCACAGATTGGATTAGCGGCTTTGCGAGAGAATAGTTGCTCGTAAAGCCGCAAAGTCGCAAAACACTATAGTTTACTAGAATCTTTTTGATGCAAAGTTTCTCATAATTTTTAGAATCATCCTAATCTGTGTAATCTGTGGCATTGAATACCAACAGATTTTAGAAATCACACTAATTAGCCCTCTTGGTTTTTTTCTTGAATTTTCTGCCATACCAGATTAAAAATCCTGTTACAGGTAACATGCCGCAGATAAAGCTTGCGATGAAAGCGATTATTTTTCCGGGAATTCCTAGAATAGCACCAACATGCAGGTCATAGTTGGCCGTAATTAATTTTTCTCCGAAATTTTTTTGGGAATGGTTTCTGTTCAATAGAATCTCTCCGGATTTTTGGTCAAAACGCATTTCATGTGAAACATAATAAGTGTTTTCGTTTTGCTGGACATAAACATCCATAGTTGCTAAAGAATCGGCAGGTTTTCTTAAGCTGAAAGCATCGGCATCGGGATAAGCCAGTTTTGTTTTTTCCAGAATGGCCTCCATTGCATTGGAAATTTTCGGAAGATTTTTATCCGCTTCTTTTGTTACGACTTCCGGCCGTTCAGTTGTGCCGGAACCGGCTACATAAACGGCAGCCTGGAACCATGAAAATGCCCATACCATTCCGGTAAAGGCTATGATCAATGCGATTGTAGCGATATAGAAACCGAAAATATTGTGGATGTCATAATTTTTTCTTCTCCAATTTGTGGTTTCTTTCCATTGGAATTTAAAACGCTGCTTGCGTGCGGCTTTGTTTTTGGGCCACCATAAAATAATTCCGGTAATGAGCATGATGACAAAAATGAATGTGGACCAGCCCACAATCTGTTGTCCAAGACCTACCTCCAGCAAAAGACTCCAATGGATAAATTTCACAATATTGAAAAAGTCCATTTCTTCATCGTAAACCGCCAGAATTTCTCCGGAATAGGGATTTACATAAACCGACTTATAATAGTCAATTGCTCCAAAATAGGTAATTGCATTTTCATTTTTCTTATAGCAGCCAAAAACCCATGTTTTTTCAGGATTGTTAGAAACCTTTACTCTGGAAATTTTAAGATTGTTTCCGATTTTTTTTTGTGTATCGTCCCAAAGCTTTGAAATGGGAATGGGCGCGGATTCCGTTTTGGAAACATACATAACGTCTTTGCGTAGTGCTTCCGTAATCTCGACGCTAAAAACATAAATACAGCCGGTAACGGAAAGCAACAGTACAACCGAGCCTGAAGCCATTCCAAGCCAAAGATGTATTTTTCCAATCCAATGCTTAAAGCCGTATTTGTTTTTCTTCTTTGCCACAGATTATTTTTTTGCCTTTTTGTTTCTTCTTCCCCAGAAAATTATAAATCCGGTAACTGGCAGGGCAGCCGCAAGCAAGCTGAGTATAAAAGCAATTATTTTTCCGGTCAGGCCAAAGTATTGCCCGGTATGTAATCCGTAATTCATTTCCTGTAACTGTGTTCCGGGACTTTTATTTTCGTATAAATCCGTATTCAGGAGTTCTCCGGTTTTTGGATGAAAATACAGATTGGACTGATGGTCAAAATCCAGAGCATCCGGATAAGAACCTGTTATGATTGCTGATTTTTCACCCTGATACCATACAAAAAACATTTCGTCGTTTGGTTTGGCTTTATAAGCTTGTGAAAGGGCAATATCCATTGGATTGGCTTTTGTATTTGGTACCAATGTAGAATCGATTGCCGGTGAAAAGTCATCATTTGGATATTCCTGTCCAAGGTTTCCAACAAAATACATCGTTTTATGCATCCACTCATAAGAAAATGTCAGTCCTGTCAGCGCAATTACCAATACGAATAGCGAGACGTAGAATCCGGTTACATTATGCCAGTCATAATTCACGCGTCGCCATTTGGCTTTCCATTTAATCCTGATTCTGTTTTTTAAGTCCTTACGTTTTTTGGGCCACCATAAAATAATTCCTGAAATAAGCATGATAATAAATACAATTGTCGCTATTCCAACAACATGCTTTCCAATTTCCGGCGGTAGCCAGAGATGCATATGGAGGTCTTCTATAATGGCAAAAAAATCATCTTCTATGCTTTCCTGTTTTAAAAAAGCACCGGAATAAGGATTAAAATATAAATTATAAGGTTTGTTGCCAATAGATGAATAAACAATGGCGGGTCTGTCTTTTCCGTAAAAAACAACCATGTCGGCTGTGGCTTCCGGAAACATTGTTTTGGCTTTCGACTGTAATTCTGAAGCTAAAATATAAGATTTGTCCTCAATGTTTACTTTTCTGTAATCTCTTGTCAGATCTTTGATTTCATCGTGAAAACAGAAAATAGAACCAGTGATACTCACTATAAACACAATAAGCCCGGAGGTGAGTCCGAGCCATTTGTGTAAGAATCTTATATTTTTTTTAAAACCCATTTAGAATTTATACGAAACGCTTCCCATGAAGGTTCTTGGAGCCTGTACGTTGATTGTAGTATAACCGTTAAAATACAATTCATCTGTCAGGTTGTTTATTTTTAGGGAAAGCCTGTATTTTGGCTGGTCATAATACAATGCTGCATTAATAACCGCGTAGGATGGCAAAGAGAATGTCTGTACGTCGGCACTATTTCCTGAACCCGTAGGATTTCTGTTATAAATAAACGTCTTATCCGCATAATTACCTCCAAAACCAAAGCCCAGACCTTTCATTTTGGTTGTCTGCAAACTGTAGCTAATCCAATAGTTAATCATGTTTTCCGGACCTGCAGTTTCTGGTCTAAGGCCGTTTACATTAGGAGCAGCATTGTTGATTTTGCTGTTGTTGAACGCATAGCCAATGATAAAGTTCAATCCCGGAATTGGGTTGGCAGTAATTTCTGCTTCAAAACCTTTGCTGGTCTGGTTACCGTCCTGAACGCTGGTATTGGCTAATTGTCCGGCTCTAAGAATGTCTTTAACTTCAATATTATAATAGCTGAAAGAAGCACTTAGCTTATTTTGGAACGTATTGATTTTTACTCCGGCTTCAAACTGGTTGGCCTGTTCCGGGTCAAAAGCTTTTAGTTGCGGAGTTCCGTTTACATCAGCCAATTGGTAACCAATGTTTTTAAAACTGTTCTGGTAGTTTCCGAAAACAGAAACCTGGTCTTTTACGATTTGATATACGGCACCAAATTTTGGAGACAGTGCATTTTGGGAGAAAGCACCGGATGTTGTATTGGCAGCCGGGTCAAAATTTCCATCGTTGTTATAATGGTCAAAACGTAAGGCTGCTGAAAGAATCAATCTGTCGGTAACATTAATTACATCAGAAATATAGGCACTGTATGTTGTTAGTGAGTTATGGGTCTTGTAATGCGTTCCCTGCGCAAACAAAGCTTCTGTGGCTTGTGGTGTGAAGTTGTAATAATTGTCGTTAGGTCCTGCATAATTTACCGTGTCAAAGTAAAAGAAGGTAGGAAGGTATCCATAACCTACTTTGCTTTCCATACGGTAGATGTCGCCACCAAGCAGGAATCTGTGTTTCATTCCAAAAAGGTCAAATTCTCCGTTGAAGTTCTGTTGGAATTCGATGATGTTGTCTCTACCATCAATATTCCATACGTTTCTTGACATTTCATTATTACCCAACAGGTAGAACCAGGTTTGTGGTCCTACAGACTGATTGGAACTGGTGCTGAATACAGACTGTGATTTCCAGTTGTCAGACATTTGGTAGTTAGCCTCAGCAAAAATATTGGCTGTTTTGGTATTCATCATAAATTCATCGCCTACAAATGAACGTTTCCAGTTCATTTTAATATCAGTGGCACTGTGAAGACCTAAACTGTTTGGAGTTTTGTCAAATGGAATGTAAATTAAAGGCATTGATGAAGCATCAACATTCGATAATTCTGCATCAATAGAGATGGAAAGTTTTTCATTGACCTGGTAAGAGAATGATGGCGCAAAAAAGTAGCTTCTTGTATGGCCATAATCCTGAAAAGTATTGGCATTATTATAAGCTGCATTTACTCTTAGCAAAGCAGTATTGTCATCATTGATTGGTGTATTGACATCCGCAGTAATCCGGTTTAATCCAAAACTTCCTGCCTGGTATGAAATCTCACCGCCAAAGTTGTCATAAGGTTTTTTAGTGACACGGTTAATCAAACCTCCGTAAGAAGTAAGTAAACTACCAAAAAGAGTGGCAGACGGCCCTTTGATACTTTCCAATCTTTCCAGGTTTGAAGCATCGACGTTATTTGTGATTTTTCCGGCAATACCATTTCTTAATAAACTTTGGGTAATGAATCCGCGGGATGAAAAGTAAGAACCTCCATCGCCAACACGGCCGGTTGAAGCCCATAATTGGTATAATCCCGGAATGTTTTTTAGAGCTTCATCCTGATTAACCACCAGCTGGTCTTTCATCAGCTCTTTGGTAACCACACTATACACTTGTGCGTTTTCCAGATTTTTGATTGGCATTTTGGAGACATAATTGCTTTCTGCTTTGGTATATCTGTTAATGTTGCCGGTAATTACCACTTCTGCCAATGTTTCATTCTTGCTGTTCAGTGAAATGTTTTCTAAAGTTGTGGTTGCATTTTCTGTGATAGTGAAAGCTACTTCTTTAGAGGTATATCCAACAAAGGCAATTTTTAAGGTATAATCGCCTGGCTTTATGTTCTGTATTTCGAACTTACCATCAGTACCGGTCTGGGTTCCGAATCTTGTGCCATTTACAGTAACTGTTACAGATTCAAGTGGGGTATTGTCTGTAGAAACAACCCGTCCATTTAATGTTCCGTTTTGCGCAAAGGTTATGGCGCTAAATAAAACAATGGTGAGCGTTATTATAAGCTTATTCATTGTAGTGAGATTTGTTTGAGTTTAAAATTTGGTGCAAAAGTAATTCTCAAAAAACAAGCAAACAAGATTTATTTAGAACAATTAAAAATAAATTTGAAGTTTTATAGTTTATCTAAAATATAAAGAGTATAATTGTGTTACTATTTTTTTTATTCTTTATATGATGCGATTTTTTCAACAATTGTTTTTCTTTCGTGAATAATTGATTTTTACTGTTTTTTATTCTAAAATTTTACAGCATTCTTTCGTTTTGTGTTATAAATGCATTTCAACGAATTTTTTTGCTTTTTGCTGATTGTAAGTGATGATTTTGAGTTTGTTATGAGTTCTTTCGTTTCTTTGCAGCCTATAACCAAAAACAACCATGAAAAAAGTACTGTGTATTTTTTTACTATCCGTTGCATTTACCCAATGCAAGCATGAAATAAAACCTGAAAAAAACCATTATTTTTCAGATGTTATTATTGATACGCTTTGGCAGGATAATTTTAGTATCAGGGCAATTCTGATAGAAAATGATAAGCTATGGTATGCTGCCGATAAGGGAAAATATGGCTACTACGATTTAACTTCTAAAGAGAAATTTCAAAAAACGATTTCAAAAGATACGGTCAATCCTGAGTTTAGAAGTATTGCAAAAAACAGCAGTGCTATTTTTGTGATGAGCGTTGGCACTCCCGGATTGCTTTACAAAATAGCGAAAGATGGCTCAGAAACGAAGCTGGTTTATAAAGACGACAACGAAAAAGCCTTTTATGATTCGATGCAATTTTGGAATGATAAAGAAGGTATAGCCGTGGGCGACCCTATTGGTGACTGCTTTTCTGTGATTATTACTAGAGATTCCGGAAATACATGGCAGAAAATACCTTGTGAGAAACTTCCAAAAATAACCGAAGGGGAAGCTGCTTTCGCAGCCAGCAATACAAACCTTATTGTGAGAAATAATGCGGCATGGATTGTTTCAGGAGGAAAGCGAGCCAGAATTTTTTATACTTCAGATAAAGGAAATTCATGGGAAGTTTCAACTACCCCAATTGTTCAGGGTGAAGCAATGACAGGCATTTTTTCAGCCGATTTCTATGATGAAAATATCGGATTTATTGTGGGTGGGAATTATGAAAAGCCCGAACTGAACTCAAAAAATAAAGCGTTGACCATAAATGGCGGTAAAACCTGGACATTGATAGGAGATAATACAGGGTTTGGTTATGCTTCCTGTGTGCAGTTTGTTCCCGAGTCGGGAGGGAAACAGCTGGTGACGGTTGGTTTTTCCGGATTGCAATATTCTTCAGACAATGGCGCAACCTGGAAGCAATTTTCTAAAGATAAAGATTTATATACGATTCGTTTTATAGACAATAACATGGCAATCGCTGCCGGAAAGAATAAGATTGTCAGGATAAAATTCAAAAAATAAGGTCCTATTTTCTAGGACCTTTGTCTTTGTACTGACGTAATAATTTTCGGTTGAAATCATCTTCCGCCTTTTTCAGTTTTAAGATTTTTACTGGCGAGAGTATTGTTTTCAGGCTGCTGACCAATTTTCTTCTGTTTTGAAACAATTCGTTTTCATAATCTTCCATCTGGTTGATAAGAGCCAAAGCCTCCTTGTCTGTCATCGCATCCATCGCATCCAGTTTTTTTCCTAAGGCACGCATTTTCTGATGTTTTAATTCGAATTGCTTCTCATCAAATGCATTATAGACAGGCCAGAATTTTGCAGCTTCATCAGAAGTAAGCGAAAGTTCAGTAGTAATAAAAGCCGTTTTTAAGGACTTGATTTGTTCTCTTTTATCGTCCTGGGCAGAAGCAGTTAATCCAAAAACGAGCAAAATAAGAAATAGATTTTTCATAATTATTCTGTTAAGTAGTTTTCTAAATTAGTATTGTCAGACAGGGCACTTTCTACAACGGCATCATCAATTTTAAGGTCAGATTCCAATGCTTCGATATCTTCCTTGTCCAGAAGATTAATCAGGTCGTATTGGCTTATAGTAGATTGGTAGGCCAGGTAATTTTCTAAACTTTCACCATCGATAGCAGCATTGTTGGCAGGTTTGTTTAGAAAAGGAATTGCAAATCCAATTATAAGCACAGCCGCTGCAGCCATAAACCAGTTTTTCCTTCTCTGGAAAATTGAGCTTACCGGTTTTTCATTGGAGTCAATCCTGGCTAGCATCTGTTCCGAAAAGTTTTCAAAATAGTTATCAGGAGTTTTGAATCCCGGCTTTATTTTTGGTCCGTTTTCTAAATTAAATGAGTTCATATTCTTTTGACTTTATAAATCTGAAAAGGTTTAATGTTTGAGCATATATTCTTCTACTTTCTTTACCGCATGATGGTATGAGGCTTTTAAGGCACCTACAGAAGTATCCAGGATTTCAGATAATTCTTCATATTTTAATTCTTCAAAATAGCGCATCTTAAAAACCAACTGCTGCTTTTCAGGAAGTGTTGCTATGGCTTTCTGTAACTTTAGCTGTATTTCATCGCCTTCGAAATAATCATCGGCTTTCAGGCTTTCAATTTGTTTTTGCTGGAAATTTTCACTGGTCATGCCATTCCGCTTGGCTTTTGCGTTCAGAAACGTTATGGCTTCATTGGTGGCAATCCGGTACAGCCAGGAAAATAATTTACTTTCGCCTTTAAAGTTTTTCAAATGTTGGAATACTTTTAAGAATGTATTTTGCAATACGTCGTCAGCGTCATCATGGTTTAGGACAATATTACGGATATGGCTGTATAAAGGTTTCTGATAGGAAGACAGCAATGTCTGAAACGCTTTATTCTGCGTTTTAGGGTCCAATAATTCTTTTATGAAAGCCTGTTCGTCCAGCAAAAGCAATTTCTTTTTTAAGTAAGACTAAAGATAACGGAAAAGGTTTAATACTGAATTAAACTATCCAATAAAAAAGCCGGACAATTGTCCGGCTTTTGGTATCTATTGGTTTTTATTCTATGACCTGATTTTCTTTAACAACCGGTGGTTTGGCTGGAGTTACAGTTTTTGTAGTGCTGTTGGCTGGTGTGGTTGTTTTTGCAGAAGTTCCGCTAACGGCAGAAGGTGTAACTGCTTCCGTTGGGGCAGATTGTCCAACCGGAACATAAATTTCTGTTATCCATTTCGAAGGATTCTTTACCTGTGCGGCAGAAGTTACATAAACCTCAATATAGCTTCCTGATTTATTTTCAGTCAGGTTGTTCTTTTTGATATGGGCCAGAGCTTTATCCCAGGCTTCTTTTCCGTGCGAATAGTCTCCTTTTAAGGTTGTTTTCAAAGCCTGGAAGGGTTCTAACTTACCGCTTGTATAATCGCTTCCTTCTGCCGTAAAAATCTCTTCGCGCATTGGAAGACATACGGAAAAACTTGCCTTATTGTTTGGAACGTCGTAGGTATTGTAAAGAATAAAAGGACTACCTGTTAGCGCAATATTATTATCTTTAAAAAAGCGAAGCATGCTCGGCAATATGATTCCAACATTTTTTTGGACTTCTGAAATTTTGCAGGTCACTTTTTGCTGGAAATAATAACCTCCTGATTTCTGTACAACACCATCCACCTGTATTGAGTAGGTGTTGATTTCATAAGAAATGACCTTATCCAGCTTGGCAAGAGTACGTTCCTGCATATCGCCTACCATCTTTTTTGCACCACCTTTAAATATTGCATAGGCTTTATCCATGAAACTCAACTTACCTTGAGAGTGCCATGTGACTTTCGTACCGCCAACGGTGTCTTTAAATGTAAGATAGGCTTTGCCTTCGTTACCTGAAAAAGTGGTTTTTTGTGCAATACTATCGTTTTCTTTTTCAAATACTGTTTCGGTTTTTCCTTCACCGGAACTGCCTTTCCATGTATAAAAAGCACCTTTCCCTATAGTTGTGTCAGAATAAGTAAACTGCATGTTAGGGTCATCATCTTTCCAGGAACCAAAATCTTCCCAGTTTTTATAATCGTTGACATAACTGAAGACAACAGATTTCTGCGCCTTGATTATTCTGCTTTGTTCCGATTCATATTCACCGGGCTGGGTTGCTATATAAACAGTCAATCCGATAACAGCAAGAAGAATAAGGAGCAATATGTATTTCAGTATTTTCATAAGGTTTTTTATTAGGCACTTTTCGCAATACAAAAGTAAGAAAAATAGTTTGATATCGATTGGTAGAATATCTCGCTTCAGTTCCGTTAGGAAATCATTATATTTGTTTTTTAGTAACTAAAACTGAGCATATGAAATTAAAAACCATTGCAGGAATGTTTCTTGCATCGGCATTTCTTGTCTCTTGCGGAAAAGACAAAGAAGAGCCGAAAGAAGTCGCGGCAAACACAGGAGATTTTCAATATGAAGTCGAGCAGTTTGCAGATATAAAAGTATTGCGTTATCAGGTTCCGGGTTGGGAAAAGCTTACCCTCAAAGAGCAAAAACTCGTTTATTATCTGACGCAGGCTGGTATGGCGGGCCGTGATATTCATTGGGATCAAAACTACAAGCATAATTTAAAAATCAGAAAAGCCTTAGAGAACATCTATGAGAATTATAAAGGAGATAAGGCTTCAGAAGATTGGAAAAACTTCGAAATCTATCTGAAAAGGGTTTGGTTTTCTAACGGAATCCACCACCATTATTCAAGCGATAAGATTAAACCTGCTTTTACAAAGGAGTATTTCCAAAAATTACTGTCGGAAACAAAAACGACACTTGCTCCGGAAATAGTAGAAATCCTCTTTAACAATCAGGATGCTAAAAAAGTAAACCTGGACGAATCAAAAGGATTGCTTGCCGGTTCTGCAGTAAACTTTTATGATAAGGGAATTACAGACAAAGAGGCTGAGGAATATTACAAGACAAAGAAAAGTCCGGATGCTAAAAGACCGTATTCTTTTGGACTGAACTCAAAATTAGTGCGTAATGCCAGTGGCCAGATTGAAGAAAAAGTATGGAAAAGCGGTGGTATGTACGGACCGGCTATCGATAAAATTATTTACTGGTTGGAAAAAGCACAGGGAGTTGCTGAGAATAAAAAACAAGGTGATGCGATTGGCCTCTTGATTAAATATTATAAAACCGGAGATTTAAAAACATGGGACGATTACAACATCGCCTGGACGGAAGCTACGGAAGGAAATATTGACTACATCAACGGATTTATTGAAGTATATAACGACCCGCTAGGTTACAGAGGTTCTTACGAATCGGTTGTACAGATTAAAGACTTCGATATGTCTAAAAAAATGGAAGTGATTTCTTCCAATGCACAATGGTTTGAAGACAATTCAACCCTAATGCCGGAGCATAAAAAGAAAAATGTTGTAGGCGTATCTTACAAGGTGGTTGTCGTAGCTGGCGAATCAGGTGATTCTTCACCTAGTACTCCAATTGGTGTCAATCTTCCAAATGCGGACTGGATTCGTGCTGAACATGGTTCTAAATCGGTTTCATTAGGAAATATTGTAGATTCTTATAACCATGCAGGTGGTTCTGACCGTTTGAAAGAATTTGCAAACGATAAGGAAGAAATTGAACTGGAAGAAAAATATGGTGAAGTTGCAGACAAATTGCATACGGCATTGCACGAAGTGGTAGGACATGCTTCCGGACAAATCAATCCGGGTGTAGGAACGCCAAAAGAAACTTTAAAAAGTTATGCTTCGACTTTGGAAGAAGGAAGAGCTGACCTGGTTGGTTTGTATTATCTGTACAATCCAAAACTACAAGAGCTAGGCCTGGTTGACGATTGGAAAAAAGTAGGTATGGCAGCTTATGACGGTTATATCAGAAACGGATTGATGACACAGTTGATTCGTTTGGAGCCGGGAGCTGACATTGAAGAAGCGCACATGAGAAACCGCCAGTGGGTGAGTGCCTGGGTTTTTGAAAAAGGTAAAAAAGATAATGTAATCGAGAAGATTACACGTGACGGCAAAACGTATTTTAATATTACAAACTACGAAAAACTTCACGAACTTTTTGGTCAGCTTTTAAGAGAAACCCAACGAATCAAATCGGAAGGTGATTTTGCAGCCGGAAAAGCATTAGTAGAAAACTATGGTGTAAAAGTAGACCAGAAATTGCATAAGGAAGTTTTGGAAAGAAACAAGAAATTCAAATCGGCACCTTACAGCGGATTTGTAAATCCGGTTTTGGTTCCTAAAACAGATGCCAAAGGAGAAATCATTTCTTTTGAAATCCAACAGCCTAAAACTTTTGCTGAGCAGATGCTTTATTATTCTAAAACATATGGTTTCTTGCCTGAAGAAAACTAGGATAAAAGATTTATAAATAAGAAACGCTTCGAGAAATCGAGGCGTTTTTTTAATGCTTCAAATACACCTTTATCACAAAAAGCAATCCGATAAAAGCTAAAAAGCCTAATAAAACCAGATAACTTCTTTTGTAGAATAGCTTGTGTAGTTTCAAATCTTTTCGGTAAGCATAAATCATTGCTATAATAAAAGCAACTACAAAGAAGCCGGCAAAAGTCCATTGACCTTGAGTAAACATAGTGGATAAGTTTTTGTGCAAAAGTAATTATTTGTATCCAAAAGTCAGTATTTTGCACTACCATTTAATTTTTGAAAATCATGCAGAAACAACTCAACGCAGTAAAAGAATTCCACCAGGCATTTGGTCTTGGCGTAAGCGAAACCCCAAAAGGAGATTTAGGTGAAAGCAAAAATAGGCTACGCTACAATTTGATGAAAGAAGAAAACGAGGAATATCTTGAGGCCGTTCAGAATGATGATAAAATTGAAATTGCTGATGCTTTAGGCGACATGCTTTATATTTTGTGCGGAACCATTATTGAGCACGGATTACAGCATAAGATTGAAGAGGTTTTCGATGAAATTCAACGCAGCAATATGAGCAAGCTGGGAGAGGACGGAAAGCCGATTTACCGCGAAGACGGAAAAGTGATGAAAGGGCCAAATTATTTTAAGCCTGATTTCTCCCTGATATTGAAATAAAAAAAATCCCGAAATAGTTCGGGATTTTTTTATGAAATTAACTAAAAACCAGAAAATATAAGCCCGCCCAAACTGAAATAAAAAACAATCCGGGATAAACGACTGTACTGATATTCTGTTTTAATTTTTTCGTTAGAGCTAAATATAAAACATAAACAATAAACACAATTAAAAAACCGATGGTCATAAATGGATATAGCATATTTTTATATTTTTAAAAGTTTCTAAATCTTAACCGTCCAGTCAAAAGGGTCTTCTGCCAGTTTGTACTGAATATTGGTCAGTTTTTCTTTCAATTGCAAAGCAATGGAGTCTTCTACTTTTGGAAGCTCGAAATATTCGCCTTTATAAGAGAACCCGACAATCGGATTAACTACAGCGGCGGTTCCTGCGCCAAAGATTTCTTTCAGAGTACCATTTTTAGCTGCTTCCACCAATTCCCAAACCAAAACGGAACGTACCTGTATGTCAATACCTTCTTTTTCAGCAAGAGTGATAAGGCTTTTTCGGGTTACACCGTCCAAAATCCTTTCGCTGGCTGGTGCCGTAAACAAGGTGTTGTTAATTCTGAAGAAAACGTTCATAGTTCCTGCTTCTTCCAGTTTTGTATGCGTGGCATCGTCTGTCCAGATAATCTGCTGGAAACCGTCTTTGTTTGCCAATTGTGTCGGATAGAACTGGGCAGAATAATTCCCGGCTGCTTTTGCTGCGCCAATACCGCCGTTAGCTGCACGGCTGTAATGTTCGGCGATGATTACTTTTACTTCTCCGGAATAATAGGATTTTGCAGGAGAAAGGATAATCATAAAACGATATTGTGATGACGGAGCAGCGACTACACCTGTACCCGTTGCAATCATAAACGGACGGATGTAAAGCGTATTGCCTTTACCTTTTTTAACCCAGTCTTTTTCTATTTTTAAAATTTCATGAAGCCCGCCTAAAAATACTTCTTCAGGAACCTCAGGCATGGCCATTCTTACTGCCGACTTATTAAATCGGTCAAAGTTTTCATCCGGTCTGAAAAGCCAGACGTCATCATTATTGTCTTTGTAGGCTTTCATACCTTCAAATATAGCTTGCCCGTAGTGGAAAACTTTTGCCGAAGGATCCAGAAGGAATGGCTCATAAGGCCTGATGACAGGCTTTTGCCATTTTCCATCTTTGTAATCACAAACCAGCATATGGTCAGTAAAGATGTTTCCGAAGACAAGATTTTCGAAATCAACATCATTAATCTTGGTCGATGATGCCCTGATAATGTCAATTTCGGGATTATTTTTTAGATTCATTGGTGTGAGGTTGGTTTAGGTTTTAAATAATTGAAAACCAGCTGTTTTTGTTAATGGTTTAATGCTGATTTTCAATAGTTATAATCAATGCTAAATTAATAAAAATTGGAAAGTTTTTGGATAAAAAGGCAATTATATTCCAACTTGTCTGTTGCTTTTTGTGAATTGATTGCATCAGATTCAAAATCTTGTATAATTAGCAATGAAACTTAAAATTTATTAATCAGGAGGGCATTACTTTTGAGGAAACTCTCTATTTTTGTAACGAATTAAAAAAATATACCTAATCATGAAAAATATATTTGTTTTGGCTTGTTCGCTGGCAATTTTTGCAAGCTGTGCCGATAAAAATAAAGAAACAGAAAAAACAGAAGAAACGATTCAGACACCGGCCGATAGTTTGCCTAAGACAGATTCAGTTGCCGTAGCACCTGTAGAAGCAACACAAACTCCTGAAGTTGATGCTAAAACTGCGGCTAAAGGAGATGAAGTAATTGAAGTGACTCCGGCTAAGGAAATAAAAGTTGAGTACGCATCATTTGGAGATAAGATTTTAGCTGACAAGGCTTTAAGTAAAGAACAGATGTTCCAGAAATACAAGTCTATGAAAAAAGGTGACACGATAGCGGTGAAATTCAAATCCAAAATTAACTCTGTCTGCAAGAAAAAAGGATGCTGGATGAAGATGGAATTACCGGGTCAGGCAGAATCTTTTGTGCGTTTCAAAGATTACGGTTTTTTTGTTCCATTAAATGCTGACAGCCAGGAGGCAATCGTTAGCGGAAGAGCTTTTGTTGACGAAATCTCTGTTGCCGAGTTAAAGCATTACGCAAAAGATGGCGGAAAATCTCAGGAAGAAATAGATAAAATTACTCAGCCTAAAATTACGTATGCTTTCCAGGCTGACGGAGTTTTAATCAGCAAATAATGAAGAAATATCTTTTGATTTCCGGAATTATTATGGCCTTTTCAAGCTGTAATAAGAAAGAAGAAGCGCAGCCCGTTGTTAAAAAAGAAGTTCCTGAAAAAACTACAGGAGCAAAAGAGTTTGAGATGTATGAGATGTCTGAAATGGCGGCTCTTATGGAACAGATGTATGTGGACAATCAGCGTTTGAAAGAACGTATCAAGAATGGCGATACCATTGGCAAGTTTCCTTCTCATTTCTTAGAAATTCATAAAAGAGCCATGACGGATGAGGCTGAAAACGATGCTTTTTTTAAAGAACAGGCTGCCGTTTTCATTAAGGCCCAGGAGCAGATTTATGAAGATCCTAAAAATGCCAAAGCTCATTTCAACAAAGCGGTATCGGCTTGTGTTACCTGCCATGAAGTGAAATGTAGCGGACCGATTCCGAGAATCAAAAAATTGTTTATAGAATAATAAATTCATGCGGCTATAATGAAAAGAGAAATTATCCAGACTTCGGATGGTTCTACATCAATTCTGCTTCCTGAATGGAACGAAACCTACCATTCAAAACACGGAGCAATACAAGAGGCCAAACATGTATTCATACAAAACGGACTTTCCTTATTTCAAGGTCAGTCCGTTTCCATTTTAGAAATAGGTTTTGGTACCGGACTCAATGCTTTTATAACCTATCTGGAAGGACAAAAGCTCCAACAGAAGATTAAATATACAGGAATTGAAGCTTATCCGGTTGGAGCCGAAGATGTGCTTAAAATGAATTATGTGACTGAATTGGATGCAGAAAGTGAAAAAGACATTTTTTTAAAGATGCACGAATCCGATTGGAACCAAAGTGAAATATTGTCTCCTGATTTTTCATTAGAGAAACAAAACATCAAGTTTCAGGAAATAACCGACACCAATCAATACGACCTGATTTATTTTGATGCTTTCGGATTTAGGGTACAGCCCGAACTATGGAGCCTGGAAATTTTCCAAAAGATGTATGCGGCATTAAAATCTAACGGTATTTTGGTTACTTATGCCTGTCGGAGTCCTATAAAAAATGCAATGACAGAAGCAGGTTTTTTAACCGAAAAGCTGCCCGGGCCTCCCGGAAAAAGGGAAATGCTGAGGGCGAGGAAGTAAGCTTGATTGTAATATTTAGAAATCAAGAATTAAATGTTAATTAATACAATACTTTTTGTGAATTAACGTTTTTTTAGGGAATTGAGTATTTAATTTCAGTAAATTTACCAAACGTTCTTACAAAAGCATTAACCTCCAAATTAAATTTTGACTATGACAAGACCTATGTTTGCTTATACGAAATCTATTCTTGAAAGAGTGAGTTTCGACCCCTTGTTGTTCTGCAAAGAGCTTGAAAAAGCGATAAGATCGTTACTTCCATATGAAATTGAGCAATTAACGGAATGGCTTTTAAGCTACACAGTCGAAAAACCGGAATTGAAACAATGTCTATTAATTGTTAACAAATAAGAAAAGGAGCCATTCGGCTCCTTTTTTATTTAATTCCTTTTTATTGATTCTTTTTGGATAGCGGACTTATAATCTGTACGTTTTGAAAAACGATTGCTCCTTTTACAACACCGGCAATAACCTGGCGTAAAGCGTCAATAATATGTATTTTTAACTCACTTTTCGGAAATATAAGGCTGACTTCACGCGCCGGTTTTGGTTCCTTAAAATGGCGTAATTTCAGCTTGTCCTTTTCTTTTAAATCCAAAGTGTGCAAATAGGGAAGAAGTGTGGTGCCGAGTCCTTCATCTGCCAGCTTAATCAGGGTTTCAAAACTTCCGCTTTCAATCTGGAAGGGCGATGTTTCAGAATTGTTTACGTTTTTGCACAAGTTTAGAATTCCGTCGCGGAAACAATGTCCATCCTGCAAAAGCAATAGCGAATCCACATCAATATCTTCGACTTCAATTTCTTCTTTATGGAAGCTGTGATGGCTTTCAGGAAAATAAGCTACAAAAGGTTCATAATACAAGACGATTTCTTTGATTTTCTCATCTTCCAAAGGAGTAGCCGCAATTGCCGCATCCAAATGGCCGTTTTTAAGGCGTGTGATAATTTCCTCTGTATTATGTTCTTCGATAATCAGTTTTATTTTTGGGTATTTTTTAATGAAATTATTCAGGAACATCGGCAACAGCGTAGGCATGATGGTAGGAATAATTCCTAATTTGAATTCGCCTCCAATAAATCCCTTCTGCTGGTCAACAATATCCTGGATTCTGTCAGACTCATTAACTATGTTTTTGGCCTGCGTTACTATTTTCTGCCCTATTTCGGTAAGTTGTATCGGTTTTTTACTCCTGTCGAAAATTAAAACCCCGAGTTCATCTTCGAGTTTTTGAATTTGCATACTCAACGTGGGCTGAGTAACAAAGCATTTTTCTGCGGCAAGTGTAAAGTTCTTATTCTCGGCTACTGCCAGAACATAATATAATTGAGTGATTGTCATTGTTATAATATTTTGTGATGCAAATATAAAAAACTATAATATTTATTTATTATTTGTATTGCCTTATTTTTTGTAATTTTATAGTAGATAAATTTTACGAACCAATAAAAATAACAAAAATGAAAACGAATATTTTAGGACTGCCAGTTAAAGAAACCGAAGAAATATCAAACGATTTAAACATATTGTTATCCAGCTTTCAGGTGTATTATCAAAACCTTAGAGGAATACATTGGAATATCAGAGGGAAACGTTTTTTTGACCTCCACGTGAAGTTTGAAGAATTATATAATGATGCCCAGCTAAAAATTGATATGATAGCAGAAAGAGTGCTTACAATTGGCGGAAGACCACTTCATACTTTCGAAGATTATATGAAGAACAACAAGCTAAAAGTAGGGAAGAATATTTCTGTAGATGAAGAAGCAGTACATCTGATTGTTACTTCGCTGTCTGACCTCTTAAAGATTGAAAGAGACCTTTTGTCGAAATCTGCAGATGCAAATGACGAAGGTACCAATTCTATGATGAGTGACTTTATTAAAGAACAGGAAAAAACAATCTGGATGATGAAAGCCTGGCTGGAAGAAAAAATATAAGCCGGTCAGTTTTTCAGCAAATTATTTTGATGATTTCTAAGAAAAGAAGCAACAGCTAAGCGACTTTAGCTGTTGCTTCTTTTTTGTTGTTAAAATTTGATTAAATTAATTTATCATGTTTTTAAATAAGAATTAAATCTCTAATTTCGCGCATATGAAACTGGCTGTTAAAATAGTATTGTTAATGTTTATGACTTTTATTGTTACTCCTACCATTGTAGGATTGATAAAAAAAGACGTTGACACATCTATGGTTTATAGCATGTCGGAAGAAGAACAGCACAATCACAATAGCTGTAAAGAATTAAAAGCCGACTTTAAAGTTGCAGATTACCTCACTTTCTCTCACTATACAGAAAGTTCTTCAAGCCTTATCATTTCACAGCACAGTTTGAAACATGATAATGCGGCTTCGACTATCTTTTCTCCACCGCCTGAACAGGTTTAATACAATTTAGGATTTTGAATACTTCAAAATCTGAGGTCGTATTTTTTAATGCGACTAAAATCCTTGTATTAAATTTTTTTAGGTATGACAAAAAAAATCAATCTTTTTGCTAACCTTAAATCAGATTTTGCTTCTGGTTTAGTGGTTTTCTTGGTAGCATTGCCATTGTGTTTGGGTATAGCCCTGGCTTCTGGAGCGCCACCATTATCAGGTATAATTGCTGGAATCGTTGGGGGTATAGTTGTCGGGTTTTTAAGCCGGTCACATATCAGCGTGTCCGGCCCTGCAGCCGGCCTGACTGCAATTGTTTTGACAGCTATTACTGATTTGGGTGCTTTCAATATATTCCTGACGGCAGGACTAATAGCCGGCTTGCTTCAATTAATATTAGGCTTTATCAAAGCGGGAAGTATTTCAAATTATTTCCCTACCAATGTTATTGAGGGTATGCTTGCGGGTATTGGTGTCATCATTATTTTAAAGCAAATTCCACATGCTGTTGGTTACGACAGTGATTTTGAAGGTGATGAAACTTTCGTGGAAAAAGGTGGCGGCAATGCTCTGGAATCTTTAATGGATTCATTAGGACACCTGCAACTGGGAGCCATTCTGATTACGCTAATATCTTTGACTATACTGATTTCATGGGACAAATTCAGTTTCTTAAAAAGAATGAAATTGGTACCGGGAGCTTTAGTGGCTGTTATAGTGGGTGTAGTGCTGAATGAAATTTTTACAGCTTCCGGCAGCTCACTGGCTATTTCTAAAGAGCATTTGGTTTCTTTACCGGTTCCGCAATCTTTTGATGATTTCAAAAATATCATTGTCACTCCTGACTTTGCCGGATTTATGAATCCCAAAGTTTGGGTTGTGGGTGCAACGATTGCTATTGTGGCTTCTATAGAAACACTTTTATGTATTGAAGCATCAGACAGGATGGATACGCAAAAACGCTATACAGATACTAACGTAGAGTTGAAAGCTCAGGGAATTGGAAATATGTTGAGTTCATTCCTGGGAGGATTGCCTATGACTTCGGTCGTAGTCCGTTCGTCAGCAAACGCAAATGCAGGAGCTAAATCCAAGATGTCTACCATTATTCACGGTGTCTTATTACTAATCAGTGTATTGTCGATTCCGGTTCTGTTGAACAAAATTCCTTTAGCAACCCTGGCAGCCGTTCTTTTGATGGTAGGATACAAATTAGCAAAACCTACCGTGCTTATGCATTTCTGGCATAAAGGCAAGTATCAGTTTGTTCCTTTCATTATAACCCTACTGGGAGTTGTTTTCCTGGATTTGCTAAAAGGTGTTGCTTTGGGTATCGCTATCAGTGTTGTGTTTATCTTGAGAGGAAACCTGAAAAGAGCCTACCGTTTCAGAAAAGAAAAATTTGAAGATGGTGATGTTATCAGAATAGACCTGGCACAAGAAGTATCCTTCCTGAATAAGGCAGCAATAAAGACGACTTTGGCTGAAATACCTGAAAATTCTAAAGTAGTAATCAATGCATCAGATACGGTTTATATCGCCCATGATGTATTGGATTTGATTCATGAGTTTGCCACCATCAGGGCAGCTGATGAAAACATTAAGGTGAAACTTAAAGGCTTTAAAAAGGCATATGAACTGAATGATATTGATGACAAAGCCAATCATGTTTTCTTTGAAAACTATGAAGAAGCCAGAGCCAGAAAGCAAGCCAAAGCAGATTATGACCGATGCATGGCATTAGTAGAAAAATCAAAAGAGAATTAAGAAAAACAAAAAAATGTCAGGAGAACTGACGAAAATTTAAAAACTATTAATAAAAAAACAATGAGCGATTTTTATAAAAAAATAATTGACGGAAACAGGAAATGGGTAGAATCTAAAATTAACCAGGACCCAAAATATTTTGAAAAACTAGCTGAAGGGCAGTCACCACCGTTATTATGGATTGGATGTTCAGACAGCCGCGTTCCTGCGAATGAAGTAATTGGAGCACAACCAGGAGAAGTTTTTGTACACAGAAACATTGCTAATATGGTGGTGCACTCTGATATGAACATGCTAAGCGTTTTGGACTATGCCGTAAACGTTTTGAAAGTGAAGCATGTCATTGTATGCGGACACTATGGATGTGGTGGGGTAAAAGCGGCTATGGGTAACGATTCTATCGGTTTGATTGACAACTGGATTCGTCACATTAAAGATGTTTACAGACACCATCACCATTACCTGGATTCAATTCTTGACGAAAAGGAACGTTTCGATGCTTTTGTTGAACTGAATGTTAAGGAGCAGGTTTATGATTTGGCTAAAACTTCAATTGTTCAGGGAGCCTGGAGAAATGGACAGGATTTATGCCTTCACGGATGGGTTTACAGATTAAATTCAGGAATCGTAAAAGACCTGGAAGTGAATCTATGTGGTAATGAAGATTTAGATCAGGTATACCAATTGAAATTCTAAATAAAAAGCCTCTTGAAAAAGAGGCTTTTTTTATTCTTCATCCAGATTTTCGTTGAATGTGGATGGCAATAGTTGCGGAATAAATTTTATCAAAATCGGTAAAAGCAGACTGCCGCCCGGCAAAAGGAAAATAGTCAATGACGGAATGGTCTTGCAGATTTCCAAAAGCTGCTTTTTTACCTTTTTCTTTTCTTTGGCATCCAGACTGCGATGTGTGGATTGTGTGAGCAGGAGCATAAGGTCGCCGTTGTTGGAGAGTTCTTTAACCAATCGGGTTTTGTTTCTTGTAATCAGTATTTTCACATTTTGTGTGGCCTGGTCATAAAAATGCCTGACCGGATTGGAATAATTGAAGTACGGAATCTGTTTTTTGTACTTGTTGATGAAATCATCCGTAGAGACAATACTTTCAGCAACAAAATTATCTGGAACATCCATGATTTTTGCCAGTTCATATAAAAAGTAGGCTTCATTGCTTTCCATCTCCATATCGCTCCAAAGTGCCATTCCGGCCATGTCAATCAGATATAGTTTTTCCAGCTGTTTTGTGAAAATGTCCAACCCTAATGCTTCCATATCCTGTACGTTGACTTTAGAAAATTTGGTATAGCGCACAGAGGCTTCAAACAGTTTTATCAGCAAATCATCATATTTCGATTTCTTTAGTTTTGTTTTTAAGGCTAAAGAAATAATGCTTACGATGGTTTCTTCCAGTTTTTTCAAATAATTATCCGGAATAGAATGGTTCATAAGATATTGCTGGAAAGCCAGCACATCCATAAATAGCAAAGCGTTGGTCAGGATATGTGAAAAGTTTTTACTGATGATATCCTCATTGGTTTGTATTCGTTCTGCTATAATCTTTTCCAGATTATGGGACGGTATGCTTTCGGGCAACATCTTATCCAGTAGGTTAAAGCCTTTTGGATGCATTTCCTTGTAAAAGGCAATAACTTTTGCGATAAAGTTTTTAGGGTCGGTGTCATGTGTAACCAGTCCGTAAACGCGATACAGCGTATTCAAAAGAGCAACTTTTGAAAATTCCTCAGAAATCCAACCTTTTGTATCAATAGGCTGTGGTGTATCAAATGACACTACATGCCCGTAGATAAAACCGGTATTGCGTGTGTTTTTGTAAAACTCCAACGGATTGTCCGCAACAGGAAATTGCAGGTACTTTTGTTCTGCAAAAAACTTGTCTATCCAGCCATGTGCCGAAGGGTTAATCATGATTCAAATTTCTGATGCAAAGCTATGTTTTTTATTATGAAGTCAAAAATAATTGATGACTGTTGTAAATTTTTCGCCTGAGCGTCTTTGCGAGTATTTTTTTACGCAAAGGGATAGAGCCGCAAATCATAATATTATGCTGAAAAAACTTAAATTACTTATAATGCTGAAGGTTTTTTGTGGCTTTATCCTTATATTTAATAGAATAAATAGCAATGTATGAATCTAAAATCAGGAATGCCTTTCTGGCTTATTAAAGATGGACTACCTCATACTTTTCCAAAACTGGATAAGGATATCGAGACAGATGTTATTATTATAGGAGCCGGTATTTCAGGCGCATTGGTACGTTATTATCTAATCAATGCAGGAATCCAATGCGTGATGATTGATGCCAGAACAATAGGTTTAGGGAGTACTTCTGCCAGTACCTCACTTTTGCAATATGAAATAGACACGCCGCTCCATGAACTAATCGATAAAATTGGAAAAGAAAAAGCAGAATGGGCCTATCATTTGTGTAATTATGCAATTGATAAACTGGAGAAGATTGCCAAAGAGCTAAAACTTGACGAATTCGAAAAGAAAAAAAGCCTTTTTTATGCTGCCTATAAAAAAGATGTTCCAATGTTGGAAAAGGAATTCCAGGCCAGAAAAGAAGCAGGTTTTGACGTGAGTCTCCTTGATGAAAAGCAAATTTATAAGCAGTTTGGGTTTAAGGCTCCCTTGGCTATACTTTCTGCTAATGCCGCTCAGACAAATGCCTATGCTTTTACGCATAAATTATTGCAGGTCAAAAAAGGCAGCCATCTTGATATTTATGACCGCAGCCCTATTGTAAAAATCGATACCCAAAAAAAAGGGGCAGTCCTTAAAACCGAATCAGGTTTTACCATCAAAGCAAAAAAGGTAGTGTATGCTACAGGCTATGAAGTTGTGGAATTTATTGATAAGAAAATTGTCGACCTCAAATCAACCTATGCGGTGGTGAGCGAACAGTATAATGAAAGGAAGTTTTGGAAAGACGAAGTCCTAATCTGGAATACAGCCAATCCTTATCTTTATGTGCGGACTACACCAGATGGAAGAGTGCTTGTAGGTGGCAGAGATGAAGATTTCTACAATCCGGATAAAAGAAATAAGCTGATTTCTAAAAAGACCAAACAGCTCACAAAAGACATTAACACGCTATTTCCACAATTGGATTTTAAACCTGAATTTAGTTGGACAGGGACTTTTGGAGCCACAAAAGACGGACTCCCGTTTATAGGTGTCTATGATAAACTACCCAACAGTTATTTTGCCCTTGGTTTTGGAGGCAATGGAATTACTTTCAGTCTGATTGCTGCAGAAATTATAAGAGACCTTTTGCTGGGAAAGGAAAATAAAGATGCTTCTATTTTCTCTTTTGACAGGGTATAATCCGAACTGGAATTACTTTATCTGAATCGTATAACATTATAGGTTAATTCTGTAAGTACGGTATTTTTTTTATTGGGTAATTTAGATAAACTCGAAAAAATTACGAACCAACTAAAATTTATATCGTATGAAAAAGCCAATAATTTTTGGAAAAGCAATCTTAAGTCTGGGTGTTTTGACATTGTCTTTAGGAACAGTTTCCTGTAAGAATGAACCTAAAGCAGAAGACCCGAAAGAGGTTGCTGAAGACGAAAACGAAGCAAAATTTGACAATACTAAAGAAGCAGAAAAAGATGCTGAGATTCTTGTGGATGCCGCTGATTTTGATTTGGAACAAAGAGAATTGGGCAAATTGGCCCAATCCAGAGGTGTTTCGGCAGCGGTTAAGGATTTAGGTAAAATGATGGAAAAACATCATAACGAGGCTTTTACCCAGCTTTCTGCTTTGGCTAAGGAAAAACAGATTTCTATCCCTACAGCAATTACCGAAGATGGTCAGAAAGAATATGACAGACTAAGTAAGGTTGATGTCAAAAACTTTGACAAAGAGTATCTTGACCGTGTGTACAAAGAACATCATGATGCCATAGATGATTTTACACAGGATGCACAAGCTACAAAGAGTGTTGAAATCAAAGCTTATCTGGAAAGCATGATTAGTACTTTGAAAAACCATCATGACGAAGTGGAAAAGTTGCAATCGACATTAGTTAAGAAATAATAATAATCCAATTTAATATTTACAGTCATGGGAAATTTACTTTATACAATTGCCGTAATTCTTGTTATTGTCTGGGCCATCGGTTTTTTAGGCGGAATGGTTACCAGTAGTCTTATTCATGTTTTGTTGGTAATTGCCATCATTGTCGTGCTTTTAAGAGTAATTCAGGGAAGAAAGCCTTTAGAGTAGTCTCTTTCATAAAAAACAAATAGTCTAACCAATAAAAAACACTATCATGGGAAATTTACTTTATACAATTGCAGTAATTTTAGTAATTATCTGGGCATTAGGATTCTTCGGAATTCTTGGTGAAGGAATTGCAACAAATGGGTTGATACATATTTTGTTAGTGATTGCGGTCATTATCGTATTGCTTAGAATTATTCAAGGAAGAAAACCGCTATAAGTTTTGAATCTGCCAAAAACAAAAAAAGCCCTGGCATTTGCCAGGGCTTTTTCATTAACCAACTATTAAAACGTAACTAAAAGCAATATTGATTTTCCTGTATTAGTTTGGAAGCGATAGTTTCCCGCAACGCTACTACATTAGGAAGGTTAGTGTATTTGGTAAAACGTTTCAGTCCCATCATCATCATTCGCTGTTCATCACCTTCGGCAAAGGAAGCAATACCTTCTTTTCCTTTGGTATTGATGATGTCAACGGCTTTGTATAAGTATAATTGTGCCATGGCAATCTGCTCTTTTACATTTTCAGCACCTTTTGATTTTGCCAGTTTTTCTGTTCTTAAAATAGTAGATTCTGCCATATAGATTTCGATAAGAATATCGGCAGCAGCCATCAACAATTGTTGATGGGCATCTAAATCCGGACCGTATTTCTGTACAGCGCTTCCGGCTACCATTAGGAATGCTTTTTTCAATTTGCCAATCAGTTCTTTTTCTTCGGCGAATAATTCAGAATAATCAGGAGTATTAAAATCAGGAATTCCCATTAATTCTTCTGCTACTTTCATAGCAGGTCCTAATAAATCTACGTGACCTTTCATGGCTTTTTTAACCAACATTCCAACAGAAAGCATTCTGTTGATTTCGTTTGTTCCTTCATAGATTCTGGCAATTCTGGCATCTCTCCAGGCACTTTCCATTGGTGTGTCTTCAGAGAATCCCATACCACCTAAAATTTGGATTCCTTCATCAGAACAGTTTTGTATGTCTTCAGAAATAGCCACTTTTAGAATAGAACATTCGATTGCAAATTCTTCTACACCTTTCAGTTCTGCCTCCTGATGTGAAGAACCTTCTGCTACTCGTGCATTGATTCGGTCTTCAATGGATTTTGCTGCACGGTAAGAAGCGCTTTCTCCCGCATAGCAGGATGTTGCCATTTCAGCAATTTTGGAACGGATAGCGCCAAAATTAGAAATAGGTGTATTGAATTGTATTCTTTCATTAGCATATTTTATAGCTCCGGATGTAACTCTTCTTTGTGCATCAAGGCAGGCAGCACCTAGTTTGATACGACCAACGTTAAGAGCGTTCATGGCAATCTTAAAGCCGTTTCCTCTTTCAGAAAGCATATTTTCAACCGGAACTTTTGTTTCGTTGAAGAATACCTGACGGGTAGAGGAGGCGCGGATTCCTAATTTGTGTTCTTCCTCATTCATTGAAATTCCGTTGGACGGGTCGTTTTCAACGATGAATCCGGTAATATTTTTGTCGTCTCCAATTCTCGCAAATACAATAAAGAGACTACAGAACCCGGCATTCGAAATCCACATTTTTTGTCCTGTGATTTTATAATGCGTACCGTCATCAGACAATACTGCTTTGGTTTTGCCTGAATTGGCATCAGAACCGGCACCAGGCTCAGTAAGGCAGTATGCGCCAAACCATTCGCCGGAAGCTAATTTTGGGACGTATTTTTTCTTTTGTTCTTCGGTACCGTATAAGGTAATAGGCATAGTTCCAATTCCGGTGTGGGCACCAAAAGCAGTGGAGAATGACCCGGTTGCTCCGGAAATATAGTCACAAACCAGCATGGTAGAAACAAATCCCATTCCCAGTCCGCCATATTCTTCAGGAACTGCAACGCCTAATAGTCCTAACTCACCTGCTTTACGCATGCATTCTTCCGTAAAGGCATAGTCTTTATTTTCGAAACGGTTTTTGTTCGGCCAGATTTCCTTATCCACGAATTCTTTTACCGTCTGCTTCATCATTAATTGTTCTTCCGAAAAATCTTCCGGAGTAAAAATGTCCTCACATTTTGTTTCTTTTACCAAAAACTGCCCGCCACGGGTAACGTCTTTTTCGATAGTATCTGCCATTGTATTTTTTGTTTTTTGTTAGACTTTTTTAGATGAATAGAAAATAGATGAGAGAGAATAGACTTTATTGGGATTGCAGGGAATTTTGAAACCCCATTGTCATTTTCTGAAATTCTTCAATTCTATTTTCTAACTCTGTTGTTACTTCATCAGTAATATATTTTCTATGATTTGCAAGCAATAATTGTGTATGTAATTCGAAAGAAGAACCTAGAGAAATGTCTAAGAAATGACTGAACGATTTTGATGATCTGCTTGAACCTTCGGCAATATTAGAAGGAAGCGAAACACTACATCTGTCCATTTGGTTTTTCAATCCAAATTTTTCACTCTCAGGAAATGTATCCGTCAAGTCAAGAATCATTTTTGTAATGTCCATCGCCATCTGCCAAATTTTAAGCTTTTTAAAATTATGTCTCTTAAATTCAGCCATACTTTTATCTTTCGTCTAATCTTCTATTATCTATCCTCTATTATCTATCTTCTTTACAATAATTCATAAATTCCGGCAGCACCTTGTCCGGTACCTACACACATAGTGACAATACCATATTTGTTGCCTCTTCGTTTCATTTCGTCAAAAAGCTGAACGGAAAGCTTAGCTCCGGTACAACCTAGCGGATGGCCTAATGCAATAGCACCACCGTTTACGTTAACGATATCAGGATTGATTCCCAACTCACGAATAACGGCTAATGATTGTGATGCAAAGGCTTCGTTTAATTCAATCAATGCGATGTCATTTAATGACATTCCAGCCTGCTGTAATGCTTTTGGAATAGCTTTGACAGGCCCGATTCCCATAATTCTCGGTTCCACTCCGGCAGCAGCGTAGCTTACCAATCTTGCAATGGGCTGCAGGTTCAATTCTTTTACAAGTTCTTCAGACATGACCATTACAAATGCGGCACCATCACTCATTTGAGAAGAAGTACCGGCAGTAACACTACCATCTGCGGCAAAGACCGGTTTCAGTTTGCCCAAAGCTTCTAATGAAGTGTCGGCTCTTGGACCTTCATCTTTGGTAACGGTATAAGATTTGGTTGCTTTTTTTCCGTTCTCATCAATGTAGGTCTGGTCAACAGTAATTGGCACTATTTGTTTGTCGAATTTGCCTTCTGCCTGTGCTTTTAATGCTTTTTGGTGGGAATTGTAGCCAAACAAATCCTGGTCTTCTCTGGAAACCTTGAACTGTTTTGCAACAGCTTCTGCTGTGAGTCCCATTCCCCAGTAATAATCTTCATGGCCTTCTTTTGCCACAGCGTAATCCGGTGTTGGTTTATAACCTCCCATTGGAATAAAACTCATGCTTTCGGCACCACCTGCAATGATACAGTCTGCCATTCCGGATTGAATTTTAGCCGTTGCCATTCCAATAGTTTCCAAACCAGAAGCGCAGTAACGATTGACGGTTACTCCCGGAACGTCGTCTATCTTTAATCCCATAAGAGAAATCAGTCGGGCAACATTTAATCCCTGTTCTGCTTCTGGCATGGCGTTACCTACCATAACGTCGTCGATTCTTTTTTTATCTAAGTCTGGCAGCTCATTCATCATATACTGAATGGTTTCTGCGGCAAGCTCGTCAGGACGCTTAAAACGGAATACTCCTTTTGGCGCTTTTCCAACGGCTGTGCGGTATGCTTTTACGATATATGCTGTTTTCATTTTCTAGTCTCTTTAATCTCGATTAGTTTCTCAATGGTTTCCCTTTGGTCAGCATGTACTGGATTCTTTCCAAAGTTTTTCTTTCGGTACATAATGATAAAAAGGCTTCTCTTTCAATATCCAAAAGATATTGTTCAGTAACCAATGTTGGTTCAGACAAATCACCTCCAGCCATAACATAGGCCAGTTTGTTGGCAATTTTCTTATCGTGTTCAGAAATGTAATGCCCGGCTTCCATACTGTCTGTTCCAACCAAGAACATTCCCAGTGCCTGTTTTCCCAAAACTTTTACATCCTTGCGTCTTACAGGCTGTGTATATCCGGCTTCTGCCATAATCAGGGCGTGTTTCTTGGCTTCCGCAATCTGGCGGTCTTTATTCACGACTACCACATCTTTTCCATGTTGCAGAATGCCTAAATCATAAGCTTCATAAGCCGAAGTTGAAACTTTAGCCATAGCAACCGTTAAGAAATATTCCTGAAGTACATTTAATTCCACATCATTTTTTCGGAAAAGATCTGAGGCTCTCAAAGCCATTTCTTTAGAACCACCTCCGCCAGGAATAACACCTACTCCAAATTCTACCAAACCAATGTAGGTTTCTGCCGCTGCCACAACCTTGTCTGCGTGCATGCTCATTTCACAGCCGCCACCTAAAGTCATTCCGTGTGGTGCTACCACTACAGGAACACCGGAATAACGAACACGCATCATAGTGTCCTGGAACAGTTTGATAGCCATATTCAGCTCGTCATATTCCTGCTCAACAGCCATCATGAAAATCATTCCAATATTGGCACCTACAGAGAAATTAGCCCCCTGGTTTCCAATAACTAATCCGTTATATTCTTTTTCAGCAAGGTCGATGGCTTTATTAATTCCCTGAAGTACGTCACCACCAATAGTATTCATTTTGGACTGGAATTCCAGATTCAGGATTCCATCGCCCAAATCATGAATAACGGCTCCGCTGTTGCTCCATACTTTTTTGCTTTCGCGGATGTTGTTCAGTAGTATAAAAGCATCCTGTCCCGGAACTTTTTTCTGAGATTTGGAAGCCCTGTCATAAAAATAAGTCGCGCCATCTTTGATGGTATAGAACGATTTATTTCCGGATGCCAGCATTTCTGTAACCCAGGCTGCCGGTTCGTGTCCTTCGGCTTTCATCAGTTCGATTCCTTTTTCAACACCAATAGCATCCCAGATTTCGAATGGGCCATTTTCCCAACCAAAACCGGCTTTCATGGCATCGTCTATTTTATAGAAATCTTCAGTAATTTCAGGAACTCTGTTGGCTACATAGGCAAACATTCCGGCAAAATTCTTTCTGTAAAATTCTCCTGCCTTGTCTGTTCCTTTTACCAGAACCTTAAAGCGGTCAATTGGTTTGTCAATTGTTTTTGTGAGTTCCAGAGTTGCAAAAGATGCTTTTTTAGGCGCTCTGTATTCTAAAGTATCTAAGTCAAGCGATAAGATGTCTTTGTCTACTTTCTTATAAAAACCTTGTCCGGTCTTGCTTCCCAACCATTTGTTTTCCATCATTTTGCTGATGAATTCCGGTAGTTTGAAGAGTTCGTGGGCTTCATCATTCGGAACTCCTTCATAAAGTCCGTTGGCTACATGCACCAATGTGTCAAGCCCTACAACATCTACGGTTCTGAACGTAGCTGATTTTGGTCGGCCAATAACCGGTCCGGTCAATTTGTCTACTTCTTCTATGGTAAGGCCAAGCTCCTTGACCTGATGGAAAAGGCTCATGATACCGAAAATTCCGATACGGTTTCCAATAAATGCCGGGGTGTCTTTGGCTATGACCGATGTTTTACCTAAGAATTGTTCTCCATAATTATTCAGGAAATCCAATACTTCTGTTGAGGTTTTTGGACCTGGTATGATTTCAAAAAGTTTAAGATATCGTGCCGGATTAAAGAAATGTGTTCCACAGAAATGTTTCTGGAAATCTTCGCTTCTTCCTTCGCTCATAAAATGAATCGGGATTCCGGAGGTGTTTGAAGTAATTAAGGTGCCTGGTTTTCTATATTTTTCAATTTGTTCGAAAACCTGTTTTTTGATATCAAGTCGTTCTACAACAACCTCGATAATCCAGTCGGCTTCTGCTATTTTTGACAGGTCGTCTGTAGTATTTCCGGTAGTTATCCTGTCAGCAAATTTTATATTGTAAATAGGCGAGGGCTTCGATTTCAAGGCATTCGCCAAGTGTTCGTTTACGATTCGGTTTCGGACTACTTTGCTTTCAAGCGTGAGTCCTTTTTTTTGTTCTGCTTCGGTTAATTCTCGAGGAACAATATCAAGTAAAAGTACTTCTACTCCGATATTAGCGAAATGACAGGCAATACCTGACCCCATGATTCCTGACCCTATGACAGCAACTTTTTTAATCAGTCGTTTCATTCCTTACTATTATTTGTTTGTTGTTTGCATCTGTTTTTCTTCGGGTATGTCCGAGAAGATATTTTTGTCTGCGATTAGTGTATTGATTGTTTCAGCCACTTCAATAAAATGCAGCAATTTTTCTTCCGGTATATGTTCCCTTATTTTTTCATTAAATTTAAGTACGGTGTTCTTAGAAAGCTCTCTTTTTTCTTTTCCGAACTTTGTAAGATGAATCAATACGCCACGTCCATCAACAGGATTTTTCTTTCGGGTTATCAATCCTTTTTCTTCCATCGATTTCAGGGTTCGGGTAAGGCTTGTAGGCTCCATACCCATTTTAGGACCTAAGGTTGTTGATGGTGAACCTTTATCTTTGTCAAGGCTTAGCAAGGCAAATCCTGTGGCCATAGTGGCCCCATATTTTGCGGCTTCTTCATTATACATTCTTGAGACGGCTTGCCAGGTCGCTCTTAGTATATAGTCTATAGTTTTATCTTTCATAAAGTATTAGGTTATTTCAAATATACAAAATAAAATATTATGCATGCATAGTAAATGAGTTTATTTTTATTTTTTAACAGAAAAAAAATGATTTTAAACTTTTTCTAACTTTTACGCAATGTTCAATAAAGCTCATCAGGCATGAGGTTTGATTTGGATAAAAGCATAAAAAAGCCAGGCTACCCTGGCTGATTTATTTCTTTTATTGATACAAATTATTGAAATGACATTTTTTCTTCTTCAATGTCTAATCGACGTAAATGCCTGCGCACGACTTCTTCGTTGATATGATGGTCCTGATTCCAGTCACGAAGCCATTGCCGTTGCTGGTCGAGTATAGAAAGATACACCGTTTTACATTCGACTACCATTGAAGCATCGTCCGGCAGATAGTTAGCGTCTTCCCATTTGCGGGCCATTTGTTGTAAAACAGCCTGTTCTTCGAGTTCTTTTGAAAAGTTACTTTTTAAATGTTCCAGACTTTGCTGCGTAAGCTTTTTATACATCTGATGGTAGGATTCTTCATCGCTTAGCGGATGGTCGTATTCCGGGAGATTGAATTTCCGGATAATAAAAGGCAGTGTAAGTCCTTGCAATACCAAAGTAAGCAGGATGACTACAAAAGTGATAAACAGTATAAGGTGACGTTGCGGAAAAGGCATACCGTTATCCAGATGAACCGGAATCGACAAGGCAGCTGCTAATGACACCACGCCTCGCATGCCCGCCCATCCTAAAACGAAGGGACCTTTTATGCCAGGATTTCTTGTTTCGGCTACGGTAATAAAATTACGGGCAATCAATGTGACAATAACAGCGCCATAAGCACAGAGAATCCGTACAACAATCAATACTCCTGTAATCAGCACTCCATATCCTATGGCGGTTGAAAGGCCAATAGCACCCAAACCGTCCACAATTTCAGGAAGTTCAAGCCCGATAAACATGAATACCAGTCCGTTGAGCACAAATACTAAGGATTCCCAAAAATTTACGGCCCGTAATCGGCTGCTGCTGGATAAAAACTGGTGACTTCTTTTAGAAAGAAATAAGCCACCACTAACAACAGATAATACACCGGAACTATGCAGTTCTTCCGCAAGCATATACATAATATAAGGAGCCACTAGTGTCAGTACTATATCCATATTGACATCTGTTGGCAGGAGTTTATGTACTTTGAAGAATACAAAAGCTATAGACACGCCAATAGCTACTCCACCAAATACCATCCAGCTAAAATTGATGGCGGCTTCCTGTAATACGAACTGTCCCGTCCCGATAGCTATCAGGGCAAAACGGAAAACAATTAAGCTGGATGCATCATTGAGCAGACTTTCGCCTTCAAGCATGGAGGCCAATCGTTTGGGTACTTTTACAAATTTCAGAATGGCGCCAACACTCACGGCATCCGGAGGTGAAACAATACCTCCCAAAAGAAAACCAAGCGCCAGGGAAAATCCGGGAATAAAATGATTGGAAACAACTGCAACAACAAGAGCCGTAAGAAAAACAATCAGAAAGGCGAAACTGCCAATAATCCTGCGCCATCGCCAAAGCTCTTTCCATGAAGTAGACCATGCCGCTTCATATAAAAGCGGTGGCAAAAAGATAATAAAGATTAATTCGGGGTCAATTTTGACTAATGGAATACCCGGAATAAAACTGATGGCAAGGCCTGCCAATACCAATAGGATAGGATAAGCAACTTTGATTTTGTTGGCCAGCATTACCAAAAAAATAATGGCCAGGATAACAGCAAGATAAAAAGGAAATTCGTGCAGCATTGGGTTTGTTTTGGTACAAATATATAAATTTTGATAAGCCGTTAACAATTACGATTCACAACTGTTTTTTTTAAAGAAATCAATGTCGGTTCAAGTATTTTTTTGATTGTTTTTGTGCTCTTAAATCTAATTGTCTAAAAAAATATTCAAAATATTTTGCGCAACCAAAAAGTTGCTTATATTTGCAACTGAATGGTTGCTAATAAATAATATAATAAAGCAATTTTCTAAATTTTGTATAAAGTGTTTTGCTAACTGGATAATATTGAATAACTTAAATCAAAAAAAATGAGACACAATCTTTTAATGAATTTTACCGTTGATAAGGAAAATAACAAAATCAGGGTAGAAAGAGAATTTGCAGCAACCCGTGACAGAGTATGGGCTGCCTGGACCAAAAGTGAACTTTTAGACCAATGGTGGGCACCAAAACCATGGAAAGCGGAAACGAAGACCATGGATTTCAGTGACGGAGGATTTTGGCTTTATGCTATGGTTGGTCCAGATGGTTCAAAACATTGGGCAAGGGCAGACTTTGAAAAAATCAGGGAATTGGAAAGTTTTTCTACGTTTGATGCTTTCTGTGATGAAAACGGAACCGTAGATACCAGTTTCGAAAGGTCGTTCTGGACTAATACATTTAAGGAACAATCCGGCTCAACGATTGTGAATATCGAAATCGTGTATAAAAGTTTGGAGGACCTTGAAAAGATAATAGCAATGGGCTTCAAAGAAGGATTTACTGCCGGATTGGAAAATCTGGATGCGCTTTTGGCATCGTAATACGATTTTTTATAAAGCATATCATAGGCTGCCAATACCAACCGGCAGCCTTTTTTATATGGTTCTAAGTTTAGTAAAAAACTTTTGCTCCTTATAGAAACAGCCAGTTTATCGTGGCATTTTCCTGTAAAGAAACCGACTTAAAAAATGCTTTGGGAGCTAATCCCGTAAAGGCTTTAAAATCTTTGATAAGGTGTGACTGGTCATAAAAAGAGCTGTCGTAATTCAAGGTTCCTTTGTTTTTATCGTTATTGGCAAGCCCGGTATTTTTAGCCATCGTTTCCCTGAATCGTTGGATTTTTCTAAATTCTGAAGGTGTCTTGCCTAAATGGATATGGAACTGTCTTGCAATATTTTGCCGGCTCGTGTGGTGTTTTGCTGCAAGCTGTTCAATAGAAGCTGCTTCAGCATTTTGTGTCAGTTCCAGCGCCACATCCTGTATTAAAGGATTTTCAAAACCGATTAGTTTGGACAGCCAGTATTTTTCAATCTGGTTTCGCTGTTCTTCCATGTTACTCTCATTTAAGATTGATTTAAAGGTCGTTTCATAATCTTCGAAAGGAATAAAAGAACTGGAATAGTTTTCAAGATAATATTTCAACTGTTTTGGAATAAAGGCATTCAGTCCTAATGGCTTGAAGTAAAAAGTAATTTCTCTGATTTTACCTTCATAATGTATTTTGAAAGGTTTTTTATAATGGCAGATAAGTGTAGAAATAAAAGGAACTCCTTTTTTTTCTTTGGCAAAAGCACCATTATTATCCATCACTAATCGGGTATCGTCAAGCACGGATACGATACTAAAATTGTTTGGGAAAGTAAAATACTCCACAGTAGGTTCATTTCTTTCTTTTTCTAAGAAATAATAACCTTCGAGATATTGGGAAAGGAGTTTACTTTTGGGCTTAAAATACTGTAGCTGCATAATGCTAAGTTCTGTTTTTATCTGATATGGACGATAGGTGTTGGGATTTATTTAACGGGCAAATCGTATTTTCTCAATGCCTTTTTATGTTTGTCCCTGATTCGCTGTCTTAGGCTTTCGGGTGCCAGTACTTCAATTCCTTCCCCAAATCCCATAATCAGTCTTTCGAATTCGTAATTGATTTTTAACATCAAGCTGATTACAATGCTTCTGTCTTCCCGATGTTCTTCTATCTTTTGGGAGTGGTGGAATGGTTTTGTTATTACATAAGGCGCATTATCGGCATCTATCCATAAACGAATAGTTCTGACCCGCTGTCCCTGGTTGACCGTAACACCAATGACATCTTTATAAAAATTTTCGGCATTGAAATTTTCTTCCGCATACGGATGGCCAAAATCAAAATCTACTGCCTCAATGCGGTCTAATGCCAGGTTAACAATAGGCTGGGATACTTTTTTCTTACCAACCAGAAACCAGCGGTTGTTGAATTCCTTTAATATATACGGATGGAAGATAAATTGCTGTGGTTCTCTGGATTTGAACGATTTATAATTAAGTACTACTACAACTTTCTTAATAATGGCCTGATAGAGTATGTCGAGAAAATGCAATCCTTTTAGGTTTTCGTTTTTGTCCAGATAAATAACGGGTTGCGTATGCGATTTCTCCGCATAAATCTTATCTTCAAGACGCTGTAATATATCGGATACATCGCTGAACAAAGAAAAATCTTTAAACTGTTTGAGCATGGAAACGGTTTCGGTCAATACATTGATATCTGTTTCAGTTAATGGGATGTCGGTAATAGTATATTCTTCATCTTCATATTTGTAATACTTTTTGTCATAGACGACAATAGGCGCATTGTAGCCCAGTTTTTCACTTCGCATAAGCTGGATGTCGAGTTGTGTTGTCCTCTTGCTTACGGAACTTTCTTTGCCTTCATATTCAAATAATGCTTCAGAACAGGCTTCCATTAAATCTTCCAGAGTCCATTTCCTGTACTGGTTTTGCAGGCATTTGTCAATGGTTTTATAACGGATAAGAGCATTTTTGTTTTGAGACATTTTTTCTGATTTTAAATAGAAAGTGAAAGAGATATTTATTGGTTTAATCAAAAATAAAAATTCCTTTTTACTGCGCAAAATAATTGCGTAGGAATACTGTCATCTTTGTACCATCAAAATGGCCTTGTAGCTTAAAGGGAAAAGCCTGTGGCAAAATTTACTGGCCATTGAGTTTACGGATATTCCGGTTAGACCTGCGCGGACTAATGGGTAGAATTTACAGAAGCACCGAAATCTTGAGGGAAAGTAGGGAAGCGTATTTGCAGCCCTAATGCCCGAGAGGGAATGTGAGTTCGAATCTCATCAAGGTTACATTCAGAAACCAATCAGAATCATTTTGATTGGTTTCGTCTTTTAAGTGGTATTGTTTCGGATTTATTTTTTCATTCCTTTTTGTTTAGCTTGGAATAATCGGTTAATCCTAGTTTATTGCCAAACGGGTCATTAAATTCTACGGCCAAGCCGGTCATTATTTCAAAGGGTTCGCTCAAAAATGTTATTCCTTTCTGCTTTAGAATCTCGTAGGCTTCCTGTACGTTATCTACAGTAAACCAAATAGCCGGTTTTGCATTTTGCATAGTACTTACAATAATTGCCGGCTCATTTTGACCTACTTTAAAGGCTGTCATACCTTTATCTGAAAAATCAAACTTAATCTCAAGTCCGAGTTTGTCTTTATAGAATTCCTTTGCCTCGTCAAGATTTTTGGCAGGAAGGAAAAAATTATCGAAGTCATTTATATTCATAAAATCAAGATTTAATTTGTGATAGGTCAATGCCTAATTTTGTAAACTCAAGTATTCCTATATCAGTGATATAAAAATTTTTGTCATCCGGTTTTTCCTTTGCTAACCAGCCTTTTGTTATAAACTGTTCTAATAAAAGCATTCCAAGCTTTCCTCCAATATGTTCGTAACATTTCTTGGCTGGCTTTCTGTCTAATGTTTTGTCCATTTTCTTATTTTTAATTTATTTTCAACTGTTTTTTCTCTTTAATATTAGGATTGTTATAATCAAAATTAAATAAAGTTTAAAATAGAAAAGTGATATTAGTCATACTTTTTCATATCCTTTTATTTTGAATAGAATCAACAATTTAAGCAGTAAGATAACAAAAAAATAACTGCGCAAAATAATTGCGTACTTTGATTTCAGCTTTGTACCATCAAAAAATGAGAAACATGAAAACACCAATCAACGGAACTGATTTGCTGGAATTAGGATACCCTCAGGGAAGCGTCATCGGGATTGCTTTAAAAGTAAACAAAAAGAGAACCGGGCATACAAAAGAGCAGATGCTGGAATTGTATAAAAAAGTACTGGAGACCTCGGAGGAATATATAGACGATGCGCTTTTTGGGAAACTGGCTACGGCATTAATCGAAAAGTTAGCAGAAAAACCAGAAGATTTTATTGCCCTTAATCCAAACCCAAAAGCTTTTTCATCTTATGGATTAGACCATATTGAAGCAGGCGCTATTGACCAGATGAAAACCGCCATGCAACTTCCTGTTACGGTTGCCGGTGCCCTGATGCCGGATGCACACCAAGGCTACGGACTACCAATTGGAGGAGTATTGGCTACGCAGAATGCCATTATTCCTTATGGAGTAGGTGTAGATATTGGTTGTAGAATGGCCTTGTCGGTTTATGATATTCCGGAAGCATATTATTATGAGAACGAACATACATTTAAGAGAGAGCTGATTGCGCATTCTAAATTTGGTGCCGGACACGGTTTCCATGGGCAATACAGAGCAGACCATGCCGTATTGGAGAATCCTAATTTTGAAAGCAATCCTTTTATCAAAAATTTAAAAGATAAGGCCTGGTCACAATTGGGTTCTTCCGGAGGAGGAAACCATTTCGTAGAATTTGGTATTTTAGAATTTGAATCGGATGATGCCGTTTTAGGTATTTCCAAAGGAAAATATGTTGCTTTACTGACGCATTCCGGTTCCAGAGGTTTTGGGGCTACTGTTGCCGGGCACTATACCAAATTAGCAAAAGAACTATGCCCGTTACCGGAAGTGGCGAGAAACCTGGCTTATCTGGATATGAATTCAGAGATAGGACAAGAATATTGGATAGCTATGAATCTGGCAGGAGATTATGCTTCGGCCTGTCATGAAATCATCCACAACAAGATGCAGCAGGCATTAGGTGCTGAGGTATTAGCGAAAGTGGAGAACCATCATAATTTTGCATGGAAAGAAATCTGGAATGGGGAAGAAGTTATCGTTCATAGAAAAGGAGCGACTCCGGCCGGAAAAGGCGTGATGGGAATCATACCGGGAAGTATGACCGCACCGGGTTTTTTGGTTAGAGGAAAAGGAGAAGAAAATGCCATCAATTCGGCTTCGCATGGTGCAGGACGACAGATGAGCAGAGGTCAGGCTTTTAGGACGATTACCAAAAATGAGATGCAGGCCGTCCTAAATCATCATGGCGTAACGCTAATTGGTGCCGGACTGGACGAAGCGCCTATGGCCTATAAAGATATCAATCAGGTCATGGCATCACAACAGGAACTGGTGGATGTAGTAGCGAAATTTACCCCTAAAATGGTACGTATGGCAGATGACGGAAGCAGGGAAGATTAAAAATAGCAGGCTGAATTGCCTGCTATTCTTTTATAAATTTACCATTCCAATTACCCCGGTCTGTGGCAACCAAAATTTGGTATATCCCCGAAGGGAGTAATGAAACGTCTATAGATTTTTGGTTTTCGGCAATGGTGTAAATTGTCTGTCCCAACATATTCGTAATGGCAATTTTTTGTATTTCCGGATTTTGAGGTTCGGTAAATTCCAAATGCAGTTGATTTTTAGCAGGATTCGGATACATCTTTACAGCTAAAGATTTTGACCTATCCGGAACAGATAATTCAGGTGCCAGTGAACCTTCCTGTGTTTTTGCATACAACCCGATAGTACCGGTTTTGGACAGGCGAAATTCTACAAAGGCAATACCATTTTCAGAGCCTGAATTAAAAGGAATAATTTTTTCTGCATTAGGTAGAACATAAGTACCGGCAGACATAGTGCTGATTACTGCTGCTGCGGTATTGCTATCTGAACGAAACCATCCGGCATCGACGATATCTCCCGCAGGAGGTGTATTTACAACCAGATTGGTATATTCAGATATAGAATAATAAACCCGCACAATAATACCATCATTTACAGTATGGTTTCCACTATCAGTAATAGAAACAAGACGATTGCTGACTCTGGTACTGTGAGTACCATTGCTGATTTGGTAATAGCCATCTGTAGAAGTAATCCCACTTGGAAGTGTACCTATGTTATTGTTGTTGATTTGTACATTGGCAGGCGAAAAAGTATTCCCATTTGGATTGACGGTCAGCATTTTTCTGGCACGGTTTGTCGGATTTGACCAATCATAATTGCATCCTGAATAAGCCAGTGTAGTTGTGGTTCCCGTCGCTGCCAAAAGCGGAGTTGAAGCCGCCAGGGAAATGTCACCGGTAATGTTCCAGCCTTTTCCTCCGTTGGCAACAGGCAATAGAAGATTAGCATGGGCTACTGCTCCGGCATTGCAATAATACAATCCGGAAGCACCTAAGGTTCTGCCGTTAGGACCATTGGCATTAAATCCGATTAGAGTAGCATCATAATTGGCTATGCTCATACCGCAATTATCAAGCATACCGCCAAAGAAACCTCCTAAGGCCGCATTCGGATTAAGACGAGATCCCCATGGTCCCAGATTTTGGTTAAATGCTGTGGCATCCTTAAACATGGCTTCCATAGAAGTTGCTGAAGAAATATTCCAATTGCTGATATCCTGATTAAAAGAAGTCGCCTGCAGAAACATATTCAGCATAATGGTAACTGATGAAACATTCCAATTGGCAATGTTTTGATTAAAAGCAGTTGCTCCTTTAAACATGGCATTCATTCCTGTAACTGCACTAACATTCCAATTACCAATGTTCTGGTTGAAGGCAGTAGCTCCAGAAAACATAGTTGACATATCGGTAACTCTTGTCGTGTTCCAATTAGCAATATTTTGATTGAAAGCCGTAGCTTCGTTAAACATACCGTACATTGTTGTAACAGCTCCTGTATTCCAGTTTCCGATAGATTGGTTAAAGGCACTAGCTGCTGTAAACATACTACGCATATTGGTAACAGCTCCCGTATTCCAATTATTGATATTTTGGTTAAAAGCAGAAGCTTGAGAAAACATACTATTCATAGTAGTAACACTTGCCGTATTCCAATTTCCAATTGGCTGATTGAAAGTCCTTGCCGCATAAAACATATTTTCCATGTCAGTAACGGCTCCTGTACTCCAGTTCCCAATATTTTGGTTAAAAGCAGTAGCATTGACAAACATACTATTCATGGTTGTAACTGAAGCCGTATTCCATGCTCCGATATTCTGATTAAAAATTGTTGCACCGCTAAATAAATAGCTCATATTAGTTACGGTAGCTGTATTCCAGCTTCCAATATTGGCAGGACCATTCAAAGCGATACAAAATTGAAACATTTGACTCATATTCGTCACGCCGGAAAGTATAGGAACATCGGTTGCCGTAATGTTCATCGTGGTACAGCCGTAAAAAGCACTGGCAAAGCTGGTCCAGGCAATGTTTCCCCATTGTGCAATGTTTTTCAGTTTTAGCTTGTCGCCAGAGTTATTGAAATAGATTCTTGGAAAAGTTCCGGTAATTTTAATCTGGTAATTGGTGTTGATTGCCAAGCCGGTAAATTGAGCATTTCCAGTAACATTATTCAATGTTGTAATGATGGTTGCAGGAGTATCTAGTCGTGCAATCGTAGCGGTATAGTTATATCCTGTTCCGGTTGTTGGAACCGTAATTGTTGTGCTGGCACCCGTATTCCATTCCGTTATAAACTGTCCGAAACAGGGAAAAGCAGCCATTAAGAAGAATGTAAAAAAAAGTAATTTTATTTTCATAGGTGTTGTTTTGCGGTATTAGGTGGGTTTTTGTATAAATATTATTCTTTTACGAATTTGCCTTTCCATTCGCCTTTATTGGTAACAAGCTGTAATTGGTACACTCCGGTTGCCAAAAAGTTAATATCGACAGACGGATTTTTATAGGCTTCGTTGTAGATAGTTTGTCCCAACATATTGCTTATCAGAATCTGTTTTGTTTCAAAATCAGGCATATTCGGAAGCTGAATGTTCAGGACATTAGCCCCAGGGTTTGGGTAGAGTTTTATAGCATTTTTCCAAACCAACTCGTCTGTACCCAGACAGCCATCTACAGTAATCTGTAAAGGCATGGTTATGGTGGTACCACAAGAATTGGTCATTGTACAGGTATAAATACCGCTGTCTGATAAGGCAAGATTGGAAATAGAGAGTATGCCTGTAGTTTGGGAGGGCAATACAGTAGAACCTTTTTTCCATACATAGCTAGTGGCATTAGTATTTTGCACATCAAATGTGAAAGGATTGTTCTGGCACACGACAAAAGAGGCAGTATCAAAAAAACGATAAGATGGCTTGCGGCAGATTTCAATAAGGTCTTTAGGCTCATAGGTATTATTGGCAATTATCTTTCGGTTGACAGTGTTGGTCGTCAGGTCAAGTTTGAAATTTCCCTGAGGACTACTGCCATAAATAGCACCATCGCTGGCTTTCAGCAAGGTTCCATATGGCGCCCTGACCATATCGTCCGCAACATAAGAAAAAGCATGTACTATAGACATCATTTCCGTTGCAGGATTATACTCAAATACCAAACCGTCTGAATTAGGATAACTGCTGTTATTGTTTCCTCCCAGCGTACCATAGAGTTTATTGTCGACACTTTTGATAAGAGGACTAGGATTGGCACCGTTGACTGCATAATTGAAATCAAACTTTTTGACCATGGTATTGGTTGCAATCGTAAATTCAAACAGCGTACCGCTTCCTAAAGGAGCAACACCCTGAGGACCTATATTAGCTCCGCCCAATGCTGTGCCATATAATTTTCCTGGTAAAGCTTCTACCAGTTTGGTTTCATAAATAGTGTGCATAACATCGGAACCTGGACCCAGAGTTCCAAAAACATGAACTTTGGTCAGTTGGTTGTTTGAAAGATTGAGCCTGTAAATACCACCGGGATATGGAACATTTTGTGAAGATGGCGCCATAGAAGTTACACCATATAAATTCCCATCGGATGCTTTCATAAGCTCTCCCAAAAATTTAGGGTATTGGTTGCTATTGTTATAAGAAAAAGGAGGAATGGTCGCTACGATGCTCATTTCTTCCGTATTGATGTTGTATTTGAAGATGGAAGAACCGCTATTAGTGATGCCATATAGTATATTAGGCTGAGGTTCAATAACACCATGCATGGTACCTATTAATGCTGTAGAAAGTACTTTATATTGATCAAGTATAAGGTCATATTCAAACAGAACTCCCAAAGGTACTCCGGGACCGGGTGTATTGCCATCATAACCTGTCACACCATATAATTTTCCGTTGGATGCCTGAAATAGTCGGCCTCTTGGAAACTTTCCCAACATACCGTTAGGGTCAAACTCATGTATAGTTTCAGCAACTGAACTATCACCAGCTAGGGCCGTTTTGATGATAATACCATTATTGCTGCCGGGAGTTCCGGGAGCAGTCATCCTATAGCCCCAAAGTTCTTTTTGGCTGTAGGCAGAAGAAAAAATAAAAAACAGACAGGCTGAAAATTGGGTAATTTTTTTCATGGTTTCTTTGTGTTGGTAGATTGCTAATACTCCGAATACAAGCTATATGGCGAGATTTAATATAAAGGCATAATCGTGAAGGTATTAGTTTGGTTTTAAGGGTACTACTGCAAACTTAGGCTAATAAATTAAATTTTATGTTTCTGAGAGATAAATTTTTGAAGGAGGGGATTCTTTCAGAGCATAAAAAGGGTTGAAAGTGAATTTATTTTAAAATATTTTTAAATTTGAGAAATTGCTTACTATGATAGACAAAATACTAGATAAATTAAAAACAGTAGAAAAAGAAAAAGGCGTAGAAATTCTTTTTGCCTGCGAATCAGGAAGTCGCGCATGGGGATTTGCATCTCCAGATAGTGATTATGATATACGTTTTATTTACAAACATAACCTTGACTATTACCTGTCACTTTGGGAACAACCTGATGTGATTGAATTTATGACTGAAGAGGATTTGGATGGCTCGGGTTGGGATTTGAGAAAAGCTATAAAATTATTGGCAAAATCGAATGCACCTTTGTTGGAGTGGCTAAATTCACCCGTAATATATTACAAGAATGCGGCTTTTATGAAAGAAATATTGCCTTTAGCAGAAGTTTGCTTTTCACCTTTGGCTTGTCTGCATCATTATTTGGGTACTACAAAAAATTTCATGGAAGTATGCTCAGCAGAAGAAGTAAAGCTAAAAAGTTATTTCTATGCATTGCGTACGGCATTAGCGGGCAAGTGGATTATAGAAAAGAATACTTTCCCGCCAGTTGCCTTTTCTGAATTATTACCAATAGCACCTTTAGAAATACAAGAAAAGATAATGGAATTGTTAGACATCAAAGCACAACAAGATGAAGGTTATCTACATCCGAAAGAAGTTTTGATTACAGACTTTTTGATAGAAACGATTGAGTTTAATCAGGAGAATACCGGCAGTTTGGCTAGCGGAAAGAAGATAAGTAGTGAATTGGATAGTTTTTTTAAGAACTGTATAGAGTAGAATAACTACAATAGTTGTAGATACTTTTATTATAAAATAATTTACAAAGAAACATGACCATCCAAGACCTCAAATCAAAAGATTTAATTCTCCTTGAAGTCATTTCAGGTAGCAAGTCTTTTGGATTAGACACACCTACATCCGATACCGATATCAAAGGAGTATTTTACCTGCCCAAAGAAAAGTTTTATGGACTGGAATATATTTCGCAAATAGCTAATGAAACCAATGATGAAGTATATTATGAGTTAGGTCGTTTTGTTGAATTACTGCTTAAAATAATCCAAATATCTTAGAAATCCTGGCTTCACCCGAGGATTGTATTCTTTACAAACATCCATTAATAGAACGTATACGGTTAGAAGATTTTCTGTCGAAGTTATGTAAAGATACTTTTGCAGGCTATGCCATAACGCAGATTAAAAAAGCAAGAGGACTGAAAAAGAAAATCGTGAATCCGATTGCTAAGGAAAAGAAAAGCCTTTTGGATTTCTGTTATATACTTCAAGGTTATGCAACTGTACCGCTACTACAATGGCTGGAGGAACGGAACTATCAACAAGAGCGATGCGGTTTAATTAATCTGCCAAATTCCAGAGACATGTTTGCGTTGTTTTATGATGCGGAAGGAAACCTGGGCTATAAAGGAATTATCCAAAAAGAAAATTCTAATGAAGTTTCACTTTCATCTATTCCGAAAGAAGAGATACTTGTTGCTTATCTTTCGTGTAATAAAGATGGTTATTCTAAATATTGCAAAGAATATTCAGAATATTGGAACTGGATTGATAAACGAAATGAAGACCGATACCAGACCAATCAGCAGCACGGAAAAAATTATGACAGCAAAAACATGATGCATACAATCCGGTTGTTGCAAACAGCCGAGCAGATTCTTTCTACCGGAAAGCTGAATATTCGTGTTCCAAATCGTCTAGAATTGCTGGCTATCAAATCAGGAGAAAAAGAATATGATGAGTTGTTGGAATTGGCAGACCAACTGATTCTTTCGATTGAAAATTATTATAATACATCAACTCTACCAGATTATCCGGATGAGCAAAAAGCATTAGAAAATTTGATTGAGATGAGGAAGAGCTTGTATTCCTAAAATTGTATATTTTCTTACTAAATAATATGGCCTTGGTTACTATTCCAAAAAAATAATTACATTTGCCCTCGAAATGAATACAATACACCAACATAGTGCACCGTCATTCAGACTTGTAAGCGATCGCAATGGAGCTAAACTTCAGGCGAGACGGCAGGGATGTGGTATGTATTGTAAAGATTTCAAGTACAATTTGTAATTGATAAATCCAAAACTATATAGAAAAGCGTCCTGATATCAGGACGCTTTTTTGTTTTACAGCCATTTTGAGAACAGCTATGACAGATTAAAACAGATTTTGAAAATGAAAAAACAATAGAAATGATATAAAAAACAAGTGTCTTTCAAGACATAGTCAAAAAAAGTAAAAAATGTTTCATGCCTGATATAAAAAATAGAAAATAAGAATTGGAAACTAACCAAATGAGAGACAGTCATTTGAATATTTCGAAATATCTGCTTCAACGCGGACAGAGTTTCTTTTGCCTAAAATTCAGTTTAACTAATTGATTTTCAATAAAATAAATGTAAAAATAATTTGGAAGTTTGATTTTTTCGACTTTATCTTTGCCGAAGAAAGAATTAAGAATTAAGAATTAAGAATTAAGAATTAAGAATTAAGAATTAAGATATGACAACTATAGACTATCAACTAACAACTATCAACTATAAAGAAGTGTTTGCTTTTAGACGACATAATACAGATATAGCTTTCCCGAGTCTGGATAGCCGATTTTATAAAACACAGGTGTATAATCATTACAGGCTGATTGGATAATCTTATCCTGATAGTATGATATGAAGCACCTTTAACGAGGTGCTTTTTTTATGCCTAAAAGGGAATGAGAATTCAATTCTCTTGCTCTCCGTAATGACCCTGTAGCTCAATTGAATAGAGCAACTGCTTACGAAGCAGAAGGTTACAGGTTTGAATCCTGTCAGGGTCACATAAGTTCTGGAAAGGAACTGGCTCATTGGGGTTACTGGCTAACCTTCCCGACTGTCTCTTGGAGAAAGTTGCAAGTAATTTGATATGAGCCGAAATGGTGCTTTTAGTTTATTAGGTAAAACCTCAGATTGTGGTTCTGAAGAACAGGGTTCGATTCCCGAAAGCACCCTAAAAAAACTGGGAAGATAACGGAGGTTGTTTGCCCGCCTTGGACGCGGGAGGTCGCAGGTTCGAATCCTGCTTCCCAGACATATTAATTGCAGGAATGGCGGAATGGTATACGCGGCAGATTTAGGATCTGTTCTTTGAGAGTTCGAATCTCTCTTCCTGTACAAAAGGAATAGTAGTGTATGTGGTATGCACGTTAGTTTGAAGCACTAAAGGTATTCGTTCAACTCGAATCTGTTCCACAATGTTTAATTTAAAGAATGGTAATTATGAGACAAGACATCTTGAAAAGGTTTTTGACCAATACGGACGAAACAGGGCGTTTCCTGATGAAATCGAGGATAACCGGTATTATTTATTTTGTTGAGCCTATCTATAACGGAAAAACACCGGAATGGGGTGACCTGGATCCGGCTACAAAAAAGCTCACAGGCAATTATGGTTCCAAATACACAGGAGCGGTTACCAAAAAAGAGTCACTCATAACTGAAGAAAATGGCTTTGTTAATATAGGCTATTTCAAAGGAAGTCCTTTTGGAGCAATCGAACAAAGAGACCGGGAACATCAGAAAAGACTGGGACTTTTATAAATTAAATTCACTGCGCAGAATAATTGCGCAGTGGTTTTGAAATCTTTGTAAAGAAATAAGAAAGTTCCTTGAAATTAAAATATCAAACAAGTCCTGTTGCGTGTTTCTGAATAGCACCATTGTAGGAAATGTTGCCTTAGGGTATTATGTTTTTCTATGCAACTTGATTTGGAGGTTAGGGCAGTTTTCCAAAAAACGGTCACACATCTAAGGGTTGTGGGTTCGAATCCCACTCTGTTTAGGCAGATAGTTCAATCTGGATAGAACAATAGAAGTTACGTAGGTTCGAATCCTACACCGAATTCGATCGGTTTGACAGCGGTTGTCCCTTCGCAGGCTCAAAATCTGCAAGAAAGAGAGGCATCACTCTTAAAAAGATGCTCAAAAAAGAAAGAGAGCCTGTCTCTATCAGCAATGACTAAATGCAAATGTCTGGTCTTTTGCACTTTTGACAGGACCTGTGAGCGCAGTAGCGGCTTTGGAATATTGGTTTTTCTTTTAGGCTTGATAAACAATATCGTCATGGTACTTTTTTGTTTAAAAATAGCCGGAAACAAATTCCGATTAGAAAAAGACAAACCAGTGCTCCCGTTCAGAAGAAAGGATGGAAAAAGGTTCTCTTTTTATTAGATGTTGAATATTAAAAAATATAAAAAAATGATTAGAAAAGTACGTATCAATGCCTACCAGGTTGGTTTGGTATTTGAAAACAAGAAATTGGTAGATGTTTTGGAAGAAGGCAGCTCCTGGCTGTTTGGAAACAAAGAGTTGATGGTTTTTGAAAAAAAGCAATCTTTTGTAGCTCCAGTTGAATTGAACATCTTGTTGCAAAATGAAGCTTTAGCTTCTTTGTTGGAAATTGTCGAAGTTGCTGATAATGAAATTGCGTTGTATTATGTAAACGGCATCTTTAAGGAAGTTTTGCTTACTGGAAGATATGCTTTCTGGAAAGGCTATGCCAAAAACGAATTCGTAAAAGCAGATTTGTCAAAGGTGTATATTACAGAACAGATTCCATTGGCTTTACTGGATAATGTGAAGTTGAGAACCTATGTAAGACGTTTTAACGTAGCCAGTTATGAAAAAGGACTGTTATTCGTTAATGGTACTTTTGTCAAAGAAGTGACAGCGGGAGCATATTATTTCTGGAGCAATGCTGTTGCGGTCGAAATTAAGACTATTGATACAAGACAGCAACAATTGGAAATTTCCGGACAAGAGTTACTGACAAAAGACAAAGCCGGCTTACGAATCAATTTCTTTGTGAGCTACCAAATAGCTGATATTTACAAGGCTTTGATTAACAATAAAGATTTTGAAAAGCAATTGTATGTACTGATGCAACTGGCATTAAGAGCTTTTGTCGGCAAATTGACCTTAGATGAGTTGTTGAACAGAAAAGACACAATTGCTAAAGAAATCCTGGAACATGTCGAAGCAAAGATTAAAAACTTAGGTTTGATCGTTTCAGATGCAGGCATCAGAGATGTTATTTTACCAGGAGATATGAAGGAAATCATGAATCAGGTATTGGTTGCTGAGAAAAAAGCGCAGGCCAACAGTATTATGAGACGTGAGGAAACGGCTTCTACCAGAAGTTTGCTGAATACGGCAAAATTAATGGAAGAAAATGAAATGTTATGGAAATTGAAAGAGATGGAATATGTCGAAAAAATCGCAGATAGAATTGGTGAGATTACTATTTCTGGTGGTGGCAACGTCATCAATCAATTGAAAGATATTTTCTTGAAATAAGCAACAGCCACAGATGTAAGAATCTGCGGCTGTTTTTGCTTATTATTATTTCTTCAATTCCAGCCATCTATCATACGACAAAACCCCTAATTCAGGTTGTCCGTTTCCTTCCAGAAGCGATATGAATTCCAATTGGTTTCCGTCAGGGTCATTGAAATAAATAGCCAGTGCCGGCATCCAGGCAAAAACCATAGGTTCTGATGAGTCGTTTTTAAGGAAATTATAAGGCTGGAGCTGGTTGTTCTTTAAAAAGCCCTCAGACTGTTGTAATATAAATTCAATATCACAGGTAAAAGCAAAATGTCGTGTTTGTAAAGATTCCTTTTGCTCCCAAAGTCCCAGCATGGCTTTTTTTCCTTCACCAATCCAAAGGAAGGCTATGGGTCTGGTTTCATCATAATGAGCCAATTGTAATCCCAGTGTTTCGGTATAAAATTGGACTGCTTTTGTCAGGTCACTGACTTGAATATGGGTTTCGTATAGTCCGGTTATCATAAGAATAGTAATTTTCAGATAACCAAAATTAGCCATTCTTCAGGGCGTAGAATGAGCTTTGCTATAATAAAAGTTTATAGGGCTATTGACATTAAATAATTAAAATTATTGGTTTTGGATTATTTTTAAAGCTCCATCCAGTGCTTTACCGGCAGGTATTTTAATATCCGGAATAACACCATGCCAATCGTCTGTTTTTGTTCCGACATTGTAATATAATTTACTTGAAATGGTAATGGGTAGTTGGGTATTAGGAAGCTGATGTGATACTATATCACCATAGCTGACGACCAATCCACCGGTTTCTTCTCCAATAATCTTCCCTCTTTTATAATTGCTGAAACATTGGGCAAAATCGGCGGCAGATGAAAAGGTCTGGGCGCTGGTCAACAGATACATTTTGCCGTTAAATCGCAACGAATTTTCACGGATTGGAATTTCTTCATATACAATTGTATCGTAAATTCCTTCTGCCTTTTTTAAGATGGCTAAATCTTCTGATGTAAGGATTTTTCCATTTCTTTCATGTGTGCGAATTCGTTCTTTGATTAATCGGCTATTTTTTCCGATTACGCGATCATATTGCTTATAAGGTTGGTTCATGAAAAATTGAAACAGTTCGTCGCCTACATCCGAATCGCCTCCAAGATTGTTTCGGATATCAATAATCAGGTTTTCAATTTTTTTATCTTTTATTTCTGTAAAAGCCTGTTTGCAGAATTCTGAAAAACCATCCCAATCAAAAATCTGAAAACTGATGATAGCTGTACTTTTTTCAGGAATTAGTTTCAAAGTATAATTTTCAGTATCCGTAGTGTCTTCATTTCCACTATTTTCTTGTTTCAGGTTTCTCTGTTTTTCATAATCCTGATAAGGAACGCCCTTTACGGTTATTTTTTGCTTTTTTCCATTGAGCTTATAGGTAATGTTATAAATTCCTTTGGCATGATAAAGATAATCGAGATAGAAAAAGAATGAATTGGCACCGTATTCGGCTTTAAACTCATCACGCTCTCCAGTATTTAACGCTATAATATCTTTTATGATTTTTTCAGATGAAATACTATTAATACTGATAATCTCTGAGTCCTTAGGAATTTCGTTTTTTATTGTAGTATAGGGTTTTCCCGTAATGATATATGGTTTTTGTGGTGATAGAGTAAATTCATAGAGCAGAAGCGAAGGATTTTTTTTAAGGTATGAATTCAAAGGAATATCTATTCCTGTATGTCCATCATCTAACCTGGAAATAATCTTCATGAAGGCTAGATAAAAGTCTACTTCATTAAGATTGGTATTTAGCTCATTTTTTAGTTGTTGAATGTCTTTTTGAAATTTCTTTTTCGGATACCTGTAATAAGGATTAGGGTGTGTTTCTTCAATATATTGTACCAATGAATCAACATCGGCTTTCATTTGCTGAGGAGTATATGTTTTTTGGCTACATACACTCAGACAATGCAGCAATAGTAGCAGTAAAGTTAATTTCTTCATTTAAAAATAGTTGGGCATGTTTAGGCGACTGCAGAGTGACACAACAATAGGCTAAGATAAATTATTTAAAACAAAAAACCGCAAACTGGAAATTTGCGGTTGTATTATTTTTAAGCATCTCTGTATATTTTATCATACAAATCCTGGTATTTTTCCTTGACGTTTTTACGTTTTAATTTTAAAGTAGGAGTAAGTTCTCCTCCGTCAATGGACCAAACTTCCGGTGTCAGTTCAAATCGCTTTATCATTTCCCAGTGTCCGAATTTTTTGTTGATGTCATCCACTTCTTCCTGAAAACGTTTCTTGACTTCTTCGTTGGCAACAATCTCTTTGTTTGTGGAGCCAATAGACAATCCTTTTTTAGCAGCCCATTGTTTTACGAATTCAAAATCAGGCTGTATGAAAGCGCCCGGCATTTTTTCACCATCGCCAATAACCATAATTTCACCAATAAAGCGGGACTGTTTCATTGCATTTTCAATTAATTGGGGTGCGATGTATTTTCCTCCTGAGGTCTTGAACATTTCTTTTTTCCTGTCGGTAATTTTCAGGAAACCGTCTTTATCAATCAATCCAATATCGCCTGTATAGAAGTAGCCGTCTTTGACTGCTTCGGCAGTTTTCTCCGGGTCTTTATAATAGCCCATCATTACGTTTGGACCTTTACAAAGGATTTCACCGTCTTCTGCAATCTTGACTTCCACATTGTCAATCACTTTACCTACGGTTCCTATTTTGAATCCGTGGTTACGCATATCGTTTACAGCAATTACAGGAGAAGTTTCGGTTAGTCCATAACCTTCCATAACAGGAATTTGTGCAGCAGCAAAAACTCTTGCCAGCCTTGGTTGTAATGCAGCACTACCGGAAACCATCAGTTCAAGATTGTTACCCAGACCTTCTTTCCACTTGCTGAAAATCAGTTTTCTGGCAATTCCCAATTGGAATTCATACCACCAGCCATTTTTTCCGTAAGGTTCAAATTTCAGTCCAAGCTCAATCGCCCAGAAAAATAGCTTTTTCTTGATTCCGGTAAGTTCGGCACCTTTGGCATAAATCTTATCATATACTTTTTCTAAAAGTCTTGGGACAGCTGTCATAACATGCGGTCTCGTTTCTTTCAGGTTATCGCTTAATTTGTCAATCGATTCGGCAAAATAAATTCCCACACCATAATACTGGTAGAGATATACAACCATTCTTTCAAAAATATGACAGATAGGAAGGAAGCTCAACGCTTTACTTTTTCCGGCTTGAAACGGAATTCTTTTTTCGCTTCCCAATACGTTGGAAACAATATTTTTATGAGATAGCATTACACCTTTCGGTTTTCCGGTAGTTCCTGAAGTATAGATGATTGTTGCCAGGTCTTCAGTGGTTACGGTTTCTTTTCTGGCTTCGACTTCACTCTGATTGCTTTCGTCTTTACCTAATTCCAGTAATTCTGTCCAGTTTTTGCATCCGGAGATGGTATTAAAGCAGAAAACTTCTTTTAGATTGGGAACGTTATTTTTAATAGCATTTACTTTCTTTAGAACTTCTTCATCAGAAACGATGCAGTAAATAGAACCGGAATGATTCAGGATATACTCATAATCTTCTTCAGAAATAGTAGGATATATAGGAACATTTTGCGCTCCGGTTTGCAGAATCCCAATGTCTACAATATGCCACTCGGTTCTGTTGTTTGATGAAATGACCGCAATCTTATCATCTTTTTGTACTCCCATTCTCAAAAGGGCTCTTGAAATGGCGTTTGCTTTTGAAATATATTCGTCAGTAGAAGTCTTCACCCATTCTCCATCATACTTTGTAACCAACGAATCGGGAATGCTGTATTTTTCCTGTTGATGGTAAGGAAAATCAAACAAGCGTGTTATTTTGTTCATTGAGGTAAATTTTATCTGCAAATTATAAAAAATATATTAAGAATGCCAATATTTTCAAATAGTGATATACTATTTTAATATAAGTTTAGTAATATGTCTTTATTGGATGTCTTATTTACTTATTTTCTTCTTAAAATTAGAATTGTGCTATTTTTTGATAGAATAATGCTATAATTCGTAATTAGTAATACTCAAATTTGATAAAACTAAAAATATTAAATTATGAGCGATATTCTAAAAAGACCCCAGTTTAAAGAAAGATATGATAATTATATAGGAGGAAAATTTGTACCTCCTGTGCATGGAAAATATTTCGACAATGTTTCCCCGATTGATGGAAAAGTATTTGCACAGGCAGCACGCTCCAGCAAAGAAGATGTTGAATTGGCTTTGGACGCGGCCCATGAAGCGTTTAAGTCGTGGAGCAAGACTTCGCCTACCTACAGAAGCAATCTGCTTATGAAAATTGCCCAGGTTATAGAAGACAATTTAGAATATCTGGCTATTGTTGAAACAATTGATAATGGAAAAGCTGTCAGAGAAACATTAGCGGCAGATTTGCCTTTGGTTGTGGACCATTTCAGATACTTTGCAGGAGTAATCAGAGGAGATGAAGGTACGATTGCAGAACATGATGAAAATACTGTTAGTATTGTACTGCATGAGCCTATTGGTGTCGTGGGACAGATTATTCCGTGGAATTTTCCGCTTTTGATGGCAACCTGGAAAATAGCTCCGGCTCTCGCTGCTGGTTGTTGTACGGTTGTAAAACCGGCAGAACAGACTCCGGTTTCAATTATGGTTTTAATGGAACTGATAGGTGATATTTTACCTCCCGGCGTATTGAATATTGTTAACGGCTACGGAATCGAAGTCGGAAAACCATTGGCAACATCTTCAAGGATTTCTAAAGTAGCCTTTACGGGAAGTACCACTTCGGGAAGATTGATCATGCAATATGCAGCTGAAAACATTATTCCTTCCACTATGGAATTAGGAGGGAAATCGCCTAATATTTTCTTTAAATCGGTAGCTGATGCAGACGACGAGTTTTTTGACAAAGCCATCGAAGGCGCCGTTTTATTTGCCTTAAATCAGGGTGAAGTATGTACCTGTCCGTCAAGAATGCTAATCCACGAAGACATTTATGACAAATTCATTGCTAAAGTAATTGAACGTACCAAAGCAATTAAAACCCTGCATCCTTTGGATAAGTCTTGTATGATGGGAGCGCAGACTTCCAACGAGCAATACCAAAAAATACAGTCCTATCTGAAAATAGGAAAAGATGAAGGAGCCGAAGTACTGTTAGGAGGTGAAATAAATCGTTTGGAAGGTGATTTGGAAGGTGGATTTTATATTGAGCCTACAATTTTCAAAGGACATAACAAGATGCGTATTTTTCAGGAAGAAATTTTTGGTCCGGTAGTTTGCGTGACTACATTCAAGACGGTTGAAGAAGCCATAGAAATAGCAAACGATACCTTGTATGGATTAGGAGCAGGAGTCTGGACCCGCGATGCCCATGAGTTGTATCAGGTTCCGAGGGCTATTCAGGCAGGGCGTGTATGGGTGAACCAATATCATTCTTATCCGGCTCATGCTCCGTTTGGCGGTTATAAAAAATCAGGCTTCGGACGCGAGAACCATAAAATGATGCTCGACCATTACAGAAGCACTAAAAACATGCTGATTTCTTACGACAAAAAGAAATTAGGATTCTTTTAATATTTAATTGTTGGCACCGCATTTTAAATGCGGTGTTTTTATTCTCCAAAAAATAAAATATATACTATGGCAAATATGAAAGCAGCCCGCTGGCATGCGGCTAAAGATATCCGGGTAGAAGAAACAACAGTGCCATCACCCGGAAAGAATCAGGTACAGATAGAAGTACAATTTGCGGGAATTTGTGGTTCAGACCTCCATGAATATACACACGGACCAATGTTGATTCCTTTTGATAAGCCTTATCCGCTTAACGGACATCAGGGAGTGACAACATTGGGGCATGAGTTTGCGGGAATCGTAAACGAAGTGGGCGAAAATGTGAAGAACATAAAAAAAGGTGACAGGGTTGTAGTCGAACCTATTTTTAAAAATCCCGAAAGTCCTTTTATAGCGAATGGACAGTATAATCTTTCAGAACCACTCGGATTTGTTGGATTGACTTCTAATGGAGGTTTTGCAAAATATACGGTTGTCGAGGATTATATGGTGCATAAAATTCCGGATTCTATGAGTTTTGAGCAGGGAGCATTAGTAGAACCTGCGGCCGTGGCGGTTTATGCGGTTTTGCAAAGCGGTCTTAAAATAGGGCAGTCCTGTGTTATTTTTGGGGCGGGACCAATTGGACTTTTATGCGTACAGGCGGCTATTGCTGCCGGAGCAACAACAGTTGTGGTGGTTGACGTGGCTGAAAAACGTTTGGAAAAAGCACTTTCTATAGGAGCCAGTTACGTTATTAATGGAAAAAGCGAAAATATTCCGCAGCAAGTAAGAGACCTGACAAATGGAGGTGCCGATATTTTTCTGGATGCGGCAGGTGTACAGGCAACATTTGACGCCGGACTGGCCAGTTTGAAAAACGGGGGAACGGCTGTTTTGGTTGCTTTGTTTGGAAAACCGGTAAGCCATGATGCCTTTACGCAGGTTGTCCGAGAAATTACTATTAAAGGAATTATTGCCTACAGAAATATTTTCCCGGAAGTAATAAATCTTATTGCTACTGGAAGGATGCCGGTTGAAAAATTAGTAACCAGTAAAATAAAACTCGACAATATAGTGAAAGATGGTTTTGAAGCTCTTGTGACCAATCCATCCGAAGTAAAAATATTAGTTGACATTAATAATTAACTTAGTAAATGAGCTTTCCTGTTTTTGGGAGCTCATTTCTTAATCAGTTATGGCTACAAAAAGAGTACTGGCTACCGAAAAAGCCAAAGAAGTAATAGCACGGCTAAAAGCAGAATATGGTGAATTGATTTTTCATCAAAGCGGAGGCTGCTGCGAAGGTTCCTATCCGCATTGTTTTGAAAAAGGCGGTTTTTTGATTGGTTCCAACGATGTGTGCATTGGAGAAATTGAAGGTTGTAAGTTTTATATGGCTGGCGACCAGTTTGAATATTGGAAGCATACCCAACTTACTTTGGATGCTATGGAAGGCAGGGCTGCCAGTTTTTCCCTTGAATCCGTTTTGGATGTCGGCTTTTTTATCCATTCCCGATTGTATACAGAAGAAGAAGCCAAAGATTTGGAACCCGTAGAACGGTTTAATTAACGGTAAGTTTTTGATATTGTTTTGGGGTAATTCCTTCGTGTTTTTTGAACAGGCGTATGAAGTAATTGCTGTCTTCAAAACCCAGTTCATACGAAACTTCATTTACATGGATATTCTGCCCGCTTAAAAGGGCTTTTGCCATTTTTATTTTTTCCTGGAGGATAAATTCAATAGGAGTGATTCCCAGTTCTCTTTTGAAAAAACGATGGAAGGCAGTTGTACTCATACAGGCTACATCCGATAGTTTTTTCATATTGATATTGTTATTGATATTTGCCTTGATGTAGGCTATAATGGGAGAAAGTGTCGGATTGGAATCTGTAAGAGTGTTGTCCTGGGCTCCTTTTTGGGTCTGTAGCTGTATGATTTGAATCAGCATTTCCTGTAAGGTCAAATCGGCTATAATGTCTTTGGTTACAGAATTGCTAAGGCAAACTTTAATCAGTTTTTGTATGGAAGCTGCCAATTCTATATTGTTATAGAAAAAATAATTATTGGCATTTAGCTGCCAGTATTCATCCTGACCTTTAGGATATTTTTCATTAAGCAGATTTAATATTTCGCTGATTTTGGAATGGTCTAAAGCGAGGGCAAGGCATTGGGTTGGATTTTGTTTGGAAGCTTCAGGGAAGTCAATCTTCATTTCTACATTGGAGGGAACAATAACGGTTTCACCCGGAAGATAATCAAATCCTTCCTTATCAAACAGATGCATTACCTTTTTGCCTCTCAACATGCTGGTCACAACCAAATCATTAAATTTTAAAGGAACCAGCTGTGCTTCCTGATAAGTTTCAAACAGGTTCAGTTCACAATGATTCAAAGTATGTATTGTCCGGTTTTCAACCAGTGTCTTTAAAGAATTTTCTTTGGAAAGTTCGGGAGCATTGAGAATTATTCCATTTTTTAAAGCCATAACCATCAAAAAGTTTTAAAAAGTAATGACTTCGCTTTATAAGAAAAGTCATTCCTATAAAAGTAAAGATTTTTTTTCTTCGGGCAATGAATATTAACGTTTTTGCTGACGGTTGCGTGAACTTTTTAAAATATTTTCAATCATAAAAACAATCCCGATTCCAAAAGTATAGGCAAGAATATCGCTCCATAAAAATCCTTGCCCTAATATAAGACGACCTAAAGTGGTATCACGGATACTGACTATCCAATCGGCCTGATACAATTGCAACGTCTCTATAATATAACAAACCAAAAGTGAAATTAAAACCGTTGTTTTGGTTTTGGCTTTTGGAAAAAGAAACCGTACCAGAAAGTATATCATGATGGCATAAAGCATGTCACCTATAAACAGTGGAATCGTTTTTATGAATCGGGATAACAGTCCCAGAACGATTGTTCCTGACAAGAGTAAAAAGTATAATAACCGGGACTGTCTTTTCATACTGTAATTTCTGCCCTCTAAAATACAGTGTTTTTACTTAATAAAAACAGGGAATGGCCTTATAATCAATAAAATAACTGTTTCTACATTTGGTTAATGCGTAAGCCGAAAAGCAAAAAGAGTAGGCATTATATAAAATAGAATCAGTATGGGAATGTTATTTTACTTAGCAATGGGCTGGTGTGGTACAAAGTTTCCGGGTTGGTGGCGTTTTCCAGTGCCTCCGCATCCAGACCCTGAACCTTGGAGAGATTTTTCTGTTTTGTCAGTAATCGGAATAATTGCAGGCGGAGCAGGTGGGTCATTGTTCCATGATGCAATTACACAAAATGCACTGTTTGCCGGTCAGGAAATGATTGCTTCAGGAATGTTTGCCTTTGCCGCTTCTGGTATAGTTACCGGAATCGGGTCTGTAATGATGAAAGGGAAACGATAAAAACAAAGAATCCTTTCCACTGGGAAAGGATTCTTCTGTTTAAAATCAGATTTTATTTTCAATCCATTTTCTTGCATTCACAAAAGCTTCATGCCAAGGCGAAACTTCATCGTTTCTGCCTTCCGGATAATTAGCCCAGTTCCATTGGAAAGTAGAACGCTCAATATGCGGCATCATAGCCAGGTGTCTTCCGGTTTTGTCACATAGCATGGCAATATTAAAGAAAGAACCGTTAGGATTAGCCGGATAATTATCATAACCATATTTTCCAACAACATTGTATTTGTCTTCCGTATAAGGCAAATCAAATTTTCCTTCTCCATGCGAAATCCAAACTCCTAAAGTGCTTCCGGCTAATGTGCTTAACATTACGGAATTATTTTCTAAAACACTCACAGATGTAAAGGCGCTTTCGTGCTTGTGAGAGTCGTTATGTCTTAATTTTCCATGTACTTCATGTTCTGGGTTGATTAATTCCAATTCCATAAACAATTGAGCCCCGTTACAGATTCCAACAGACAGCGTATCTTCTCTTTTAAAGAAATTATCCAAAGCTGTTTTTGCCTTTTCATTGTATAAAAATGCACCGGCCCAACCTTTGGCAGAACCTAAAACATCGGAGTTGGAAAAACCTCCAACAGCCCCAATGAATTGGATGTCTTCCAGGGTTTCACGGCCCGAAATCAAGTCGGTCATATGGACATCTTTTACATCAAAACCAGCTAAATACATAGCATTGGCCATTTCACGCTCAGAATTACTTCCTTTTTCGCGTATGATAGCGGCTTTTGGTCTTGGTTTTGAAGCGTCAATTACCGGTTTTTTTCCTGTAAAATGTTCAGGGAACTTAAATTGCAAAGGCTGTTTTTTATAGTTTTCAAAACGTTCTTTTGCTTTCAGTTCTCCCGACTGTTTTTTGTCTAACAGATATGAAGTCTTGTACCATGTGTCACGTGCTTCAGCCACATCTACAGATAGATTTTGGTTTCCGTTTTTGATGGTTACGGTGTTGCCATCTTTTACTTTTCCAATATTGAAGAAAGAAATATTATTTTGCGCCAATACAGTTTCAACAGAAGCATCTGCCTGGAAAACAATTCCAATGTTTTCAGAGAATAGAACTTTTACAGTATCATTTTCATTCAGTTTACTCAGGTCGAAATCAGCTGCCAGATTCACATCTGCAAAACACATTTCCAATAAAGTAGTAATTAATCCACCACTTCCAATATCGTGTCCGGCCTGGATTTTTCCTTCCTTAATCAGGTCTTGCAAGACATTAAAAGTAGTCTTGAAATTGGCTGCATTTTTGATGGTAGGAACATCGTTTCCTATTCTGTTTAAAACCTGTGCAAAAGATGAACCTCCCAATTTGAAAGTATCTTCTGAAAGGTTGATATAATAGATATTGCCACCGTCTTTTTTCAGAACTGGCTCGACTACTTTTCGGATATCGGTACAATTACCTGCCGCCGAAATAATTACCGTTCCGGGAGCAATAACATCTCCGTTAGGGTATTTCTGCTTCATTGAAAGGGAGTCTTTTCCTGTAGGGATGTTGATACCCAATTCTATTGCAAAATCAGAACACCCTTGAACGGCTTCATATAATCTTGCATCTTCACCTTCATTTTTACAGGCCCACATCCAGTTGGCAGAAAGTGAAACTCCTTTTAAGCCGTCTTTTATTGGTGCCCAGATAATGTTAGACAATGCTTCTGCAATTGCCGTGCGGCTTCCTGCAGCAGGGTCAATTAAGGAGGCAACAGGAGAATGGCCTACGGTGGTTGCGATTCCTTCTTTTCCTAAATAATCCAGAGCCATAACCCCAACATTATTCAGAGGCAATTGCAATGGTCCGGCACATTGTTGTTTGGCAACTTTTCCGCCAACACAACGGTCTACTTTATTGGTAAGCCAGTCTTTACAAGCCACAGCTTCCAATTGCAAGACCTGGTTCAGATAATTTTTAAAATTTTCCTGAGTATACTCTAATTCGGTATAGTTTCGATTTACAGTAGTGTCGGTCATTATCATCTTAGGTGAACTTCCAAACATATCTTCCAAAGCAAAATCCATCGGTTTTGCTCCTGTCGTTTTTGACTCAAAAGTAAATCTGTGGTTTCCGGTTACATCACCTACCTGATACATAGGAGAACGCTCACGGTCTGCTATTCTTTGTAAAGTATCGATATCTTTTTGGCCAATAACCAATCCCATTCTTTCCTGAGATTCGTTTCCAATGATTTCCTTGGCAGAAAGTGTAGGGTCGCCTACAGGAAGTTTATCCAAATCAATCAGGCCTCCTGTCTCTTCAACCAATTCCGAAAGACAGTTTAAATGGCCTCCGGCTCCATGGTCATGGATGGAAACTATAGGATTCGCATCACTTTCTACAAGGCCACGGATAGCATTTGCAGCACGTTTTTGCATTTCCGGATTGGAACGTTGTATAGCATTCAACTCGATTCCGGAACTGAAAGCACCGGTATCTGCAGAAGAAACTGCAGCACCGCCCATACCAATTCTGTAATTTTCACCACCCAGTATAACGATTTTATCGCCGGTTTTTGGCTTTTGCTTGATAGCCTGGTCTTGTTTTCCATAACCAATTCCTCCGGCTAGCATGATGACTTTGTCGTAGCCAAGTTTTCGGTTTTCTTCAACTTCTTCAACCCTGCCAGAGTTCAAAACTCTGGCAGGGTTTGTTTCTTCTTCGTGTTCAAATGTCAGGACTGAACCCGTAATTAACGGCTGTCCGAATTTATTCCCAAAATCAGAAGCTCCGTTTGAAGCCTTGATTAGGATATCCATTGGCGTTTGGTACAGCCATTTTCTTTCTTCCATTGCTTTTTCCCATGGACGGTTTTCTTCCAGTCGGGAATAGGAGGTCATGTATACTGCTGTTCCTGCCAAAGGCAAAGAACCCTGCCCGCCAGCCAGACGGTCACGGATTTCTCCTCCGGAACCGGTTGCCGCGCCGTTGAAAGGCTCAACAGTTGTCGGGAAGTTATGTGTTTCCGCTTTAAGCGAAATAACAGAATCAAAATCTTTTGTTTCGTAAAAATCAGGCTTGTCTGCGGATTTAGGTGCGAATTGTTGCACTTTTGGTCCTTTTAAGAAAGCTACATTGTCTTTATAGGCCGAAACAATATCATTCGGATTTTCAGCAGATGTTTTCTTAATCAGCTTGAATAGGGAAGAAGGCTTTTCTTCTCCATCAATGATAAAGGTTCCGTTGAATATTTTATGGCGGCAGTGTTCTGAATTCACTTGTGAGAATCCAAATACTTCAGAGTCGGTTAGTTTTCTGCCTAGTTTTTTGGATAAATTTTCCAAATAGTCAACTTCTTCTTTGCTTAATGCCAGTCCTTCTTTTGTATTGAAGCCTGCAATATCTTCAATTTCAAGGATAGGTTCCGGTTGTATATTTATGCTATATATTTCTTGTCCTAATTGGGAATACTTCTGAGAAAGCATCGGATCAAAATCAGAAAAATCAGTAGTGACTTTTTTAAATTCCTCAATACGGATAATACCTTCAATTCCCATATTTTGAGTAATCTCTACTGCATTTGTGCTCCAGGGAGTAATCATTGCAGCCCGTGGCCCAACAAAAAAATCCGCTAGTACGGATTTTTCTATTTTATGGGTGTTGCCAAAAAGCCAGTTTAATTTTGAAATGTCTTGAGCAGAAAGTTCGTTTTGCGTCTGAACGGCAAAAACGGTATTGCTTTCGTTTCCGAAGAAATGAATCATTAGTTCTTATATTTAGTTGTTGTTGTGGCGCAAATTTAGTTCAAAAAGTCCTAAAGTCAAAAGCCTTACGCTAAAAGTTCGTAAACAATCTCTGTTAATAAAAAAGACTGTCTTCCGACAGCCTTTTTCGCATTGTTTTTAGGTGTTATTTCTTTCTTTTCAGCATGATTTCCATACTTTTAAATTCTTTTCCGTCCGGTGTCATGTCATACATTTCCACTTTTTGAGTGTTAGGGTCGACAACGGTAATAACTTCACGAACTTTTTTAATTTTTTTTGTCATCGGGTCCGTAACTTCACCTTCCATTTTAATTGTTTTTGAAGCCTCGTCATAATTTCCTCTCATAACCATAATTCCCGTTCCCATATTGTCAATCCATGTTGAAACGAATTGTTTGGCAGCATTATCATAAGCTAAAGTACTGCGCCCTTCGAAAGGCTGTCCCATCATGTTTCCGGTATGCACCGATTCCTGATAAAGACCGTTTAATATCATTTTGGTATTGGCAGTAGTATTGCTTTTGTGTGGCAACCTATCGTCAGGTCCCATCCAGAAGGTAATTTCTTCGTCCCAGGTTCCTACGTCAGCAGCCATTTTTTTGTGCATTTCGCCCGGTGTCATGTATTCCTGCCAGGCTTTTTGCATGGCAATCGAATCCATTGGTTCAGACTTTACGGTTTCTGTTGGAACAGAATCTTTTGGTACTGTTGTTGTCGTTTCAACCTTGACTTCTTTTTTACAGGCCGTCAGGCACAGAAGCAAAGCACCCAGATAAATGTAGTTTGTTTTCATAATTGTATTGATTTTGTTTGATTCGCATAAAATTATGAAAAAAAATAATTTAATCGTATTTTTAATAGTGATTTTTCAGAAATGATTAGCGTTCTTCAAAAGTAATAGATTCATAAGCGCCAAGGTCTGGACTTGCCGTATTTCTTGCTGTTCCTTTGATGTCGTTAGGAACCTGAGCAGCAACACCAGGGTCTCCAAAACCATTTGCACTCGAGTCTTCACCAATCATCAGCTTGTTTTTGTTGATGTCCAGGAAGTTCGGATTTCCATTTCGGATGATATTTGTATTATCATTCACAAAAGAATAGATATTATTGGTCGTATTGATAGAATTGCTAAGCTTGATTTGGCACTTCGTAAATGTCGCATTGAAATTATCCGAACCTTCTTTTTTATTGAGAAGCAATCCGGATTGGTTGGAACTGAAAATAATGCAGTTCTTAAAGCTGGCTTCCAATGGTTGTACTTCCGGTGTTGCTCCCTGTATGTAATTGTCAAGTGCAACAGCATACTTTCTGGAACCCGACCAGTTGTTATTGAATGTACAATGTTTGAAGTCATATTTCCCACCATAGCTGCCTACAAAGCTTGAAGAGCCACCCCAATTGATAACTACATTTTCACCCTCAACATATCCTGTTTGTGCCAGAATTCCCGCATTGGATGAGTTGTAAATCTGTACATTCTTTAATTTTAAGTCAGGAGTAGGGTTGTTTATTCCTGAATTTCCGGAAACCAGAATCCCCACAGTTGCATTTTTGATAGTAAGGTTAGTAAATTCATGTCCGGTGCTTCCGTTCGTAAGCCAGACAGCCAGCCATTGTCCCGGTGAATCAGAAAAGGCAGGTTCTAACCGGTCACCTTCAAAAATAACTTCATTTTCCAGTTGGTCTGTAAACGATTGGCTTCCGTTTATTTTGATTGAACTGCCGTTATAAGCAATTAGGGCTGAGCCGGAGTGAAAATGCACCCGTGTGCCCGCATCAATTGTAAGTGTTTCATTGGCTGGAACACCTGCATAGCCATAAATAACATAAGGTTTGTCTTTAGTCCAGTGCCTTTCAGTATCATCGAGGAAAAAACCTCTTCCGGTTATAGGATTTCCTTCTTCATCCACTCCTATAGGAATCTGTTCGTAATTGCCTTCATTATCACGGTTAGGATAGAGAAAAATGGCATCTTTTACCAAAGTAACCAATTGAACTTTTTGCTGTTTAGTTCCGTTGTCAAATAGAATTTGGTCTGTATAAAGATATTCTGCATCCGGATTGGCAAAGTCATTGTAGTCTATGGTCGTCTCTATGAAAATAAACAAACTGTCTTTAGCCAGAAGTTCTACATTATTGAAAATTTTACCTCCGGTTCCCTGCATTCCGTCTACCATCATTCGGTATTTTGAATTCATTCCTTTTGCAAGCTGTATGGTTGGGATGCTAATGTCTTTATCACTGCGGTTGTATACTTTTAAGGTATAAGTACTGGAGCCGATGTTCGTAAAAACAGTATCGAGAAAAACCGTATCTTTTGAAAATCCAAGATTACCGCTGCTAGGCTCAAAATCAAAATCTTTTCGACAAGAAGTCAGTGAAATAACAGCAATTATGAATAAAAATATAAAGGTATTGCGCATCGGTTTGAATTTTGGTAAAAATAGTAAAAATCTGATTTGTCAGACAGGTTAATTTTTTAAATTGAGTTATGTCTTGCATCAGTAAACTCAAAAATGTTAAAATTAGTATGTGTCTTTTAACTTTTCTGACAATAATCGACTGCTGTGTTCCGTATTAATTTCCTTAATTTTGGAAAAACAAATTTTAATAATGGCTTTCGATAGAAATACAATGCTTGAAAACTGCAAGAAATGGTGTGAAAATACCCTGATGCAGACTTTAGAAATAGAATTTATTGATGCCGGAGAAGGTTATTTAAAAGCCCAGATGCCGGTTAATCCAAGAGTCCACCAGCCAATGGGACTACTTCACGGCGGTGCTTCTGTTGCCCTTGCGGAAAGTGTAGGAAGTGCGGCTTCACTTATGTTTATTAATCCGGAAACTCATGAAGTTCGCGGTATTGAAATTTCAGCAAACCATGTCAAAAGTAAACGGGCGGGTATGGTATACGGAACGGCAAAAATTATCCATAAAGGACGTATGGTACATCTTTGGGAAATCAGGATAACTGATGAAAATGATATGCTGATATCACTATGCAAGATTACCAATATTGTTTTGGAAAGAACAAAGAAATGATGTCCGGATTATACCAAAAAGCGGAAGAGCAGTTTAAAAACAGACTTCCTTTCGTATTGTACTCCAAGCCCGGAGAAACTGATGTTATCGGGATCTTTCAAAAGGATGCTTCTTTACACTTTACAACCGATTTTAAGGAAGAAGGATTTGTACTTGCCCCATTTCATGGTGAGCAATTTGTACTGTTACCAAAAGAGAAATCGGATGTCTTTACGGAAGCATATACCCGAATTGCAATTGAAAATAACAATACAGTTTTTGGAGCAGATGTTGCAGCCAAAGAAAACTTTGAACAGTTGGTTCAGAATGGGGTAGATGCTATCTGCAAAGGCAATTTCAAAAAGGTTGTTCTGTCACGTAAAGAAACGGTTTCTTTAGAAAATGTCACTCCTTTTGAGTTGTTTAAAAAACTGCTTTCGGCATATCCGACAGCTTTTAAATATTGTTTTTTCCATCCGGAGATAGGGATGTGGCTTGGAGCAACTCCGGAGCAGTTATTAAAAGCTTCGGGAGACCGTATTAAAACTGTGGCGCTTGCCGGAACACAGGTGTATCATGAAGGAGAAATAAAATGGGAAATTAAAGAACAGGAAGAACAGGAATTTGTTACGGAATTTATTCTGGAGGGACTTGAAGATTATGCAGCCGAAAAAAACAGTTTCAAACCTTATACTTTCAGGGCAGGAAATATTGTACATATCAAAACTGATATAGAAGCACGTTTGCATGACAGGCAGGATTTAGAAAAAATAATAAAAATGCTGCATCCAACTCCGGCTGTATGCGGACTTCCAAAAGAAGCTTCCAAAAAATTTATACTCGAAAACGAAGGTTACGACCGCGAATATTATTCAGGGTTTTTAGGAGAACTGAATCGGGATTTCGCAAAAGATAAACCGGAGAATTCCGACTTATTCGTCAATCTCCGTTGTATGAAGCTACAAAATGGAAAAGCCAATTTATACATAGGCTGCGGAATTACAAAAGATAGTATTCCGGAGAAGGAGTTTATAGAAACTGTGAATAAGTCATTAACGCTGAAGAATATCCTTGGGTAATAATTATTCTTCGTATTTTTAAAAAACAAACAAACACAAACAATGAAATTAGACATACTTTTTTTTGGTGCGCATCCGGATGATGTTGAATTGGGCTGCGGTGCCACTATTGCTAAAGAAGTCTCGTTAGGAAAGAAGGTTGGTATTGTCGACCTGACCAGAGGAGAATTGGGAACACGGGGCACTGCTGAAATTCGTGATGAAGAGGCAAAAAATGCCGCTGCTGTTTTAGGGGTTGAAATACGTGAAAACCTTAAGATGCGTGACGGTTTTTTTATCAATGATGAGGCCCATCAGATGCAAGTCATTAAAATGATTCGAAAATACAGGCCCGAAATCGTAATCTGTAATGCTATTGATGACAGGCATATTGACCATGGCAAAGGCAGCAAATTGGTTTCTGATGCCTGCTTTTTATCCGGGCTGATTAAGATTGAAACCGAAATTGATGGTATAGCCCAGGCTGCCTGGAGACCTAAACTGGTATATCATTACATTCAATGGAAAGACCTTAAACCGGATTTTGTGGTTGATGTCAGCGGTTTCATGGATAAGAAAGTAGCCTCTCTAATGGAGTACAAATCCCAGTTTTATGACCCGAATTCCAATGAGCCTTCCACGCCAATAGCTACAAAAAACTTTAAAGATAGCATCTTATACCGTGCCCAGGATTTAGGAAGATTGATAAACTCGGAATATGCAGAAGGATTTACCGTAGAAAGATATTTGGCTGTCAATAGCTTAGGGGATTTAGTTTAATTTTTTGAACTTTTTGTTTGCAGGAATCAACTTTTGCAGTATATTTGCACTCGTTAAACAAATGGTGGTTGTAGCTCAGCTGGTTAGAGTATCGGTTTGTGGTGCCGAGGGTCGCCGGTTCGAACCCGGTCTGCCACCCATTTTTAAAGCCCTGGATTTTTCCAGGGCTTTTTTTATTTCTTCCCTTTGCTAATTAAAACTTAAATTGGCTGTGTCTGTGGTCATTATTTTCTAAATTAGAGAGAAAAAAGACCATGTCACAGCAAATAATTATAGGAAATCCGATTTCTTTCAAGTCCATCCGTGATTATATTTTTAATCATAAAGTCAATAAAGGTGATTGTATTGTGCTGAATCCGCTCAATTATAAAAGTTTGATTGAAGAGATAAAACATTCACACGAAGAAACAATTGAAATTCCAATCAATGTTTTTGGAGTACTGCTTGTTCAGGATGAAACGGACAGTGTGGAATTGGGAAAAATCCAGATTGTAAAAAACGAGAATCTCAATTCGTGATTCTTTTAAGAAAAAATAATCCGGTATTGTTATAAAATTTGATAAAAATGTTATATTTTGGCTATTATTATTCTATGGAATTGCATAAGCTCAAATTAGTATAACTTTTAAATTAAATTTTATGGGGACATTCTTGATTTCAAAAAGAAAAAATGACGAGTTTCAATTTGTACTGAAAGCCGGAAACGGAGAAGTCATATTGACAAGTGAAGGCTATTCAAGCAAAGCCGGATGTACGAACGGTATCGAATCAGTACGAAAAAATTCACAGGACGATTCTAAATTCGATAAAAAGGAAGCTTCAAATGGCAAATTATATTTTAACCTAAAAGCTACAAACGGACAGATTATTGGGTCAAGCCAAATGTATGCTTCTGCTTCAGGACGCGATAACGGAATCGAGTCTGTAAAAAAGAATGCGCCAGACGCAGATGTGAAAGAAGATTTGTAGTTGTAAAACTTAATACATAAAAAAAGCTCCGATATCGGAGCTTTTTTTATTTATTTTCCATCCCTGTCAATAACAGGTCTTTCTTTTCGGTTTGCTAATTCCCAGGCGGTAACGAAAACGAGTTGGGCTCTTTTTTGTAGCAGGTCATACTCTATTTTGTCCGGCGTATCGGTTGCTTTGTGATAGTCTTCATGAACTCCGTTGAAATAGAATAGTGACGGAATTCCATTTTTTGCAAAGTTATAATGGTCGGAACGGTAATAGATTCGTTCCGGGTCATTCCTGTCGTTGTATTTATAGTCTAATTCCAGCTTGGTATATTCTTTATTTGCGTTTTCTGATATCTTATGCAAGTCTGTACTCAAACGGTCAGAACCTATCAGATAAACGTAATTTCCGTTGTCTTTATGTTTGTCATCACGACGGCCTATCATATCGATATTCAAATCGGCAATTGTATTTTTTAATGGAAACAGCGGATGCTCGACATAATATCTTGAACCGTGTAATCCATGCTCTTCACCGGTTACATGGAGAAATAGAATAGAGCGTTTTGGCCCGTGTCCGTCTTTCTTTGCCAACATAAATGCTTTGGCAATCTCCAGCAAGGCAACAGTTCCGGAACCGTCATCGTCAGCACCATTATACACCTGTCCGTTTTTCATTCCTACGTGGTCGTAATGCGCAGAGATGACCAAAATTTCATCCGGTTTTTCAGAACCTTCAATAAACGCCCAGATATTTTCGGAATCGTTTAGTTTAGGACTAAATGCCCGTGACATAAATGCCGCAGGAACTTTTTGGTAAAAGTCGGTGGCTCCTTTTGGATAGGAAACACCTATTTTTTCATATTGGGAAATCAGGTATTTTCCAGCCTTTTTTTGGCCGGGTTCACCTGTGTTTCGACCTTCCATTTCATCTCCTGCGATGACATAGAGATTAGTCTTTAGGTCAGAAGCAGATATGGCCTCCATATATTTTGTTGGCTTGACTGAAGAACAGCTAACCAGGAATAACGAAAGCATAAAACCAGAAACAAACATTTTTTTCATCTTCAAATTTTTATAAAAATACGAATTTAATGTAAATTCCATAGGCTGTAGAGAAATAGTATTGTTGAAAAAATACTGATAAGGAACATGTTTATGAAAAACAGTACAAAGCTCTTTAGTCTTGAAATGGCTTTGTGTTCTCCAAAAAAGTTGCTGTGGGCTCTAAAAAAGTAAAAAAACATATAGAACATGGCAGCAAGATTATAAAGGTTGGACAAGATGCTGCCATACGGGATCAGGTCCATGATCCAGTTAAAAAGCATTCCAATCGTTATAACAAGCAAAAGGAATGAGAAATAATGCAGGGTAAACACACCACTGTCGAAATAATACCACTTTTTCTTGTCGTGCATCAGCCAGAGGAAAAAAGCAAATATCGGCATATATAAAAACAAGACTTTTGGAAGTGTATGGACAAAGGATTCCATGGCCTTGTTCCAAAGTTCAGCCCTGTTTTTGCTCTTTAGAATTTTTATGATTTTTTTAGTGGCACTATATTCAAAGTCGGAGAGCTTTTCTGCTTTTTGAGAGTTTTTTTGAATGGAATCTAACTGTGTGAGGTTTTTGATGCGGGGTCTGTTAGGAAGGTCTATTCCGGAAAGTTCTTCTTCCACCTCGTCATTCATTTCTTTAAGTCCCTTTTCACTTTCTTTATTTACTTCCTCCTTTGTTGTTTTTACCTCTTGTTTTTCGACATCTTTCTTTTCATTAAACTTTATAAGCGATGGGCCAGGCAAAAGCGTAGGAAGGAAGAAGGTTACAAAACTGATGAAAATATAAAGCTTTACCGGAGGTACGAATTTTTTTCTTTTGCCTTCCAGATAAGTTTTTGTCAGATAGCCGGGCTTGAATAAGAGGCCTTTTATGGTTTTCCAGAAGCTGCCGTCATAGTGGGTAAGGTCTTCTATAAAATGTGTAAACAAATAATGAAACGACTGTCGTGTTTCGGTGTTTTCCTGTCCGCAATTAGGGCAGAACTTATTTTCAACTACATAATTGCAGTTCAGGCAGGTTTTGTTTTCCCGTAGTTTTTGGTGTCCCATTTTCTAAGATGAATGCTTCTGTTTTTTTATGGAAGCTAAAACTATAAAAAAATCCAAAACATTTGGGAAAGATTTTAAGAAACTTCAAAAAAAAGCAAGGCTTCAACATCTTCTCAATGCTAAAGCCTTGCACATGAATTACAAGCTACTCTAAATTAACGTGATTGCAATTCGTGTTATTTTCTATCAAAATGTATCGATAGCCAATTCAGAATATATATTCAGATGAATTGGACTATAAAATTACACTATAATTCGATTTTTTGTTTTTAAAAAACTATTAAATTTCTCTTAAAAATTCACTAAGAGCAAGGCAGAATTAGTAAATTCAAATAAAAAAGGGCTAAAAGATGTATTCTATTTTTGAATGGGAAAGGCTGCTTATAAACAATCATCCTTTCGAGTTTCTTTTCGAGGTAATTTTCAGGTCGGTAATTATGTTTATTGTCCTGTTGATTACATTGCGGTTTACCGGAAAAAGAGGAGTGAAGCAGCTTTCGATTTTTGAGACTGTTATCATTATTGCTTTGGGTTCTGCAGCCGGCGATCCCATGTTCTATGAAGATGTAGGATTGATTCCGGCCATCACGGTTTTTATCGTTATCATTTTGCTGTATCGGTTTGTGACCATGCTAACCGGTAAGTTTAAATGGTTTGAAAATCTGGTCGAAGGAAAAACGGAATGCCTGATTGAAAACGGGAAATTTTCTATAGCCAGTTTTGAAAGAGAGGGATTGGCGCAGGACGAATTTTTTTCGGAATTAAGACTTCGTTCAATTGAACATCTCGGACAGGTGAGGAATGCCTATCTTGAAACATCCGGAGAGGTCAGTATTTTTTTCTATGAAGACAAGGATGTAAAATACGGATTGCCTATCTTGCCGCAGTTATTTGAAAAAAAGAGCCAGACCATTCCCGGAGCAGGTTTCTATTCATGTACTTTTTGTGGACATACGAAAGAAGTCGAGGCAGGAAAAGCACATTGCGAGGTTTGCCATAAAACCGAATGGGTCGAAGCAATCAACACTATACGAAAAGCATAAAATAAATGATTACGATTACCAAAACTACCAATTATAATGCCATACGAAAGATTGCGGAACAAACCTGGCCTAAAACCTATGGGCATATTCTTTCACCAGAACAGATTGACTATATGTTTGCTATGATGTATAGCATTGATGCGCTAAAAGAACAGGCAGACAGTAAAGGACACCATTTTATTCTTGCAGAAGAGGACGGAATACCTTTGGGTTTTGCTTCTTATGAATTTAACTATAAAGGAGAGCCAAAGACCAAAATCCATAAAATTTATATCCTTCCCGAAACACAGGGCAAAGGAATTGGAAAAAAACTGCTTGATTACATAGTAGAAATAGCCAAAGAAAATGAAAATACGATACTTTCCTTAAATGTGAATCGTTACAATTCTGCCTATCAGTTTTATGTCAAAATCGGATTTGAGAAAAAAGGGGAAGAAGATATAAATATTGGAAATGGCTACCTGATGGAAGATTATATCATGGAAAAACAACTATAGTTATTTAGGATTTTGTTGGCAAACATTATGATATCAATAACATAGCTCCCGTTTTATATGGCGTAACTTTGAGTAAGACCCTAACCAAAATACTCACTGTTATGATAGAACAAATCCACAACCTGCCACAAAATATGGTCGGTTTTCGCTCCAGTGGCGAGGTTACACAGGACGATTTTAAACTCGTAAATAAAAAAGTTTCTGATCTTGTCGAAACAACAGGCAAGCTCAATTATTTGCTTTTTTTAGATAATTCTCCGGCCGATTTTACTTTTGGGGCCTGGATACAGGATGCCTTGCTGGGTATCAAAAATATTACCAAATGGAACCGGGCCGCTATTATTTCCGATTCCGAAACAGTCGATAAATTCACTTCTTTTTTCAGCAAAATTATGCCCGGAGAATTTAAGGTTTTCCGAAAGGACGATATGGCACGTGCTGTTGACTGGACTTCGGAAAAAATTGATATCAAAGAATAACCAACTAAAAAATAACGTCATGGGAGATTATAAAAACTTAAGCAGCGAAGATGCTGTCTCGAAATTGAAAAAACTGGCAGAAGATATCAGAGTTTGTATGTTTTGCACGGATTTGACGCATGCGCCGTTTTCAACACGGCCAATGAGCGTACAGGAAGTAGATGAATCAGGAAACATATGGTTTTTGAGCGGTGCCGATAGCGATAAGAATTTCGAGATAAAACAAGACGAAAATGTACAATTGCTTTTTGCAAAGAATTCAAGTTCGGAGTATCTGAATGTATACGGAAAAGCATTTATCTACCGGGATAAATCGACCATCGAAGACAAATGGAGTCCCATTGCAAAAGCATGGTTTTCAAAAGGTAAAGATGACCCGAATGTTACCGTAATCCGCGTTCAGCCTGATTATGTTTATTATTGGGATACCAAAAGCGGCAAGATGGTATCGCTATTGAAAATAGCTGTAGGTGCCATTATTGGAAAACCACTAGACGACAGTATAGAAGGAAAACTTTCGGTATAATTGATTTTCAGCAATTACCGGAATATGCATTTGAATATTCAATGCTTTGCGTCTTTGCGTGAAATTATTGCTCGCAAAGGCGCAGAGCCGCAAAGTTTCTGACATTTAATCTTACCACGAAAAAGCAAAGGCTTCTAAAAACGGAAGCTTTTTTTATTTTTAGGTCAATCTTCAATGATTTATTGTAAATTTAGATGTTATTGCCTGCCAATAGATGATAGCCCATGCAAATAAAAGCTGTAATTTCCAGATTCCTTGAAAAAATAAGCGGCCTACCTCGTTGGGTTAGGATTTCATTTAGGGTTTTCTCAGGGGTATTTCTGCTTATCATTATACTGTACATAGGACTTGCTTTTTATGTCAATACCCATAAGGAAGAAATCTTAGCCTCAATCAATCAAAAAATCAACGAAAATATCAATGGTAAATTTACAGCAGAAAGTATGGAGCCTACTTTTTTGCAAGGATTTCCGCGTGTTTCATTAAGGATAAAAAATGCGGTTTTAAAAGACAGCCTTTGGAACTCCCATAAAAATATACTGCTGCAGGCCGAAGATTTTAATGTTTCGATTAATGTGCTGGCTTTCCTAAGAGGAACATTAGAGATTAAGAAGATAGCTATCAATGAGGCAAAGATTCATTTGTTTGTTACCGAAGACGGTTATAGTAATACGGCGATTTTTAAACCAAAGCAAGAAAAGGAAGCTTCTGATGAAGGCAGCTCTTTTGCAGAAATAAAGGCTTTTGAATTGCACAATGTTGTTTTTATCTCTGAAAATCTCAAAGGGAAAAAACTTTTTAAATTTTCAATCAAAGACCTGAAAGGAAGATTGGATTATAACTCGGAAGGCTGGAAAGCGGCTGTAAAATTAGATGCTTCTGCCCAAAGTCTGGCTTTTAATACGGTGCACGGAAGTTTTATTAAGGACAAAACATTAAATGGCAAATTTGATATTGCTTATAATGAAAAAGCAGAAACGATTGTTTTTGACCCCAATGATTTGGAAATAGGCAGTGATGTCTTCAATATTGGAGGAAAATTTAATGTTGGTAAAAACAATTCCGGTTTTTCACTGCATATCAGGGCAGATAATATTTTATGGAAAAATGCTTCCAATCTGCTTTCAAACAATATCAGCCGGCAATTGAACCGGTTTGATTTGGAAAAACCCATCGATGTCAACTGTGATATTATTGGTGATCTGAATGCTGAAGGCGACCCGTTATTTTTGGTAAAAGCGGTTGTCAAAAATAATCGCCTTCATATTCCTGACGGAATTATTGATAATTGCAGCTTCAACGGAATGTATACCAATGAATTGGTTAAAGGCAAAGGATTTAACGACCCTAATTCTGTCGTTAAGCTTATGGGATTCAAAGGCGATTATAAAGAGATTCCTTTTGTGATGGATTCTGCCATAATTAATGATTTCAGCAAGCCTATTGCCTCGGGTGTTTTTAAGGCGAAATTTCCCCTTGAAAAATTAAATAATGCTGTTGACAGGAATCTGATGGTCTTTTCCAAAGGCAATGCAGATGTTGAATTTCAATTTAAAGCCGATATTGTTGATTTTGAAATTACGAAGCCTTTTGTTTCAGGGCTGGTTACCATTAAAAACGGAGATATGCGTTATGTGCCAAGAAATCTGGCATTCAAAAATACGAATGTAGCTCTGAATTTTACAGATAAGGATTTATTTATCAGCAATATCAGATTACAAAGTGGTAAAAGTATTGTCAATATGGAAGGAAGCATTCAAAATTTCCTTAACCTTTATTATACGGAGCCTGAAAAACTGGTGTTGAATTGGAAAGTAACAAGTCCTCAACTGTATTTGGGAGAATTTCTAGGTTTTTTGGATAATCGTAAAGTGGTGAAGCGTGCTCCGGTAAAAACAAAAAAAGGGAATGTGAACGATAAATTGGATTTTCTTTTTGAAAAGAGCAATGTCGCTCTGAATGTCCAGATAGACAAATTCTACTATAATAAATTTACCGCGACCAATACAAAAGCGGCCATATTGCTTTCTGACTCCGGAATTACAATACAAAATGCAGTTGTACATCACGCAGGAGGTCAGGTAAATCTCAGCGGTTCTGTACAGCAGGGAAAAACAAAAAATAATTTTTCGATGAAGGCCAATGTGTCTAATGTGGCGATAGAAAAATTTTTCTATGCGTTTAATGATTTTGATATGCAATCTCTGAAATCAAAAAACCTGAAAGGTTATCTGACGACTTCCGCAACCATTTCCGGAACTATTTCAAATGAAGGTAAGCTGGTGCCTAATTCTATGAACGGAACGGTTGGTTTTGCCCTTAAAAATGGTGCCCTCATTAGCTTTCAACCGATTAAAAGTGCCGGAAAATTTGCCTTTCCTTTTCGCGATTTGGATAATATTACATTCAGCAACCTGAAAGGTAATTTCGACATAAGTGGAGAAAAGGTAACGATTCACCCAATGCAGATTAATTCAAGCGTACTGAATATGGATATTGCCGGAATCTATTCTTTTGGGAAAGGCACGAATATAGCGCTTGACGTACCACTCCGGAATCCTAAAAATGATAAGGATATAACCGATAAGGAAAAGCTGGAAGAAAGGAGAAACAGGGGGATTGTACTGCATCTTCTGGCATCTGACGGTGATGACGGGAAAATAAAAATCAGGCTTGTTAGTAAGAAAAGGCGAAATGAGGAAGTCGATTTAGGCGATAAGCAATAGGCAATAAAGCTTTACGCTCTTGCGCCTTTGCGTAAAATAATTGCTCACAAAGGCGTAAGGGCGCAAAGTATTAGAATGGATAGCCAATGGCTAAGTTAAAGACCAGATTTTCTTTTCTCCAATCTGGGTCACCAAATCGGACTTTATCAATTACCCAGCGGTCGCCTTCAGGAAGATAAGGCTTGCGGAGAGGGAAAGCCAAATCCAAACGTAAAACCAAAAATGAAAGGTCAAATCGCAGACCGGCTCCTGCACCAACAGCGAGCTCATCTATAAACTTACTCGAAAAACGGGCACCTGCTTTATTTTCATTGTCGTTCATCAGCCAGATATTTCCGGCATCTACAAATAAGGCACCATGAACAATGCTAAATAATTTGGCCCGGTATTCTGTATTCAGTTCCAGTTTCAAATCTCCGGATTGGTCGGGCAGGAAGGAGCTTTCTTCTACATTCGGGTTATAGGTTCCGGGACCAATAGAGCGCGCCCTGAATGCCCTGATACTGTTAGTTCCGCCTATGAAAAATTGCTTGATAAAAGGAAGTTCTTTTGAGTTTCCGTAAGGTATTCCTACACCGACAATAATTCTGCTTGCCAGTTGTGAATCGCTTCCAAGTTTTAGGTAATGGCGGAATTCATTTTCCAATTTTACAAACTGGCTGAACGGAACACCCAAAATCTGTTTCGGATTGTCTGAATTGCCTCCCATAATTAATCCCGTTGCCGTAGCTGAAAGGTCTATGCTTCCTTTGTAATAGAAAGTGTTTGTGCGTCTTCTTCGCATCGTATTGGTATAGGTATAGGAATAAGTAGGACCAAAAATCAGCTGCTTTTCAATAACGCGTGCTAAGGAAGGATTTCCGGGCGTTTCCTCTGTTCCGTCAATTTGTGCCTGGTATTCTGCTGAAACATTACCGGAACTTACATAGGTAACTTCCGTAAGATTCAGCTGGTGTTCCTTTCGGGCATTTTCTTTCCATAAATAACCAAAAGAACCTTTAAAAGTATTTAGAGTATAAAGACGTTGGCGTTCCTGATGTTCATAGCCTATTAATGCCCTGGTTTTGGGTACAAATCCGCTACCGGATTCGAATTTGAAAGGCGCAATAAAACGCGGCCATATCAGGCTGGTTTCACCTCCAAAACGGAAAACATTATAGCCTTTATTCTGGCCGGAAACCTGTACTTCCATACCGCCAAAAGCAGTAATCGTGAGTAGTTCGGCTCCTTTGAAAGTATTTCTGTTGAGCCAGTTGACGTTGAGTTCTGTTCCGGTGTAGTTGGCAGAGTTTGTCTTACCCAGTACTTCTACACGAATGGATTTTTTAGGAAGTGGCGTGAGATAATAATAGGCATCCAGTGCATCATCAATAGAATCTGAAACACGGAATTCATTTTTTACAAACTTGAAGGTTCCCAGATTGACCAGACGATTGAGCGAAAGGTTATGGTCTGTCCTGTTGTAGACATCGCCTTTTTTGAAATATAAAGTCCTGTCATAAATACGCGGATTAAATGTTTTTGTCGTGTCAATAATGGTAAGGTCCTTGTATTTTTCAGCATACGACTTATCTTCGGAAATACTGTCTGCTGTCAGGGAATAATTCGGATAAATATAGGTTTCATTAATCTTGTAAATTTTTTTGGAACGTTCCGGCGTTTCATTTTTTACCTTAACAATTAAATCTACTTCCTGTTTTCCTACCGTACTATCGACCTGTACCAAAATAAAATCAGGACTGAAATAATAGTAGCCTTTTTCTTTTAGGCGGGTATCGATACGTTCTCTTTCATCTTTAATATTGTCAAGACTATAAGCATCGCCTACTTTTAACCTGCTTCGACGCTGTAATCGGGCAATATTTTTTGATAGTTCTGAAGAATCGGAAGGAAACGTAACGCTTTTGATTTTGTACTGCTTTCCAGGGCGTACGGTATATTCTGCCGTGACTTTTCTATTACGGCTTGTTCCGGTTGAATCGGATTCTGTTCTTACTTTAAAATAGCCTTTGTTTTCGGCATAATTTTGAAGTATGCTTTCGTTGTATTCCAAATCGACCTGACTAAAAAGCACAGGCGGTTCTCCTACCTTATTGCGGAGCCAATACCTAAAACCTTTGTCTTTTTTAGGCTCGCCGGCAATGTTATAGAAATAAAGTTTAGGGCGTAGCCCTAAGAATTTTTTATTAGGCAACGGGCGTAACAGTGGCTCCAGTTCTTTTTCCAGATTTTTTCTTTCTTTTCGGGATAGGAGTGAGTCTTCTACTTTTACCTTACCGCCTACATAGAGTGCTTCGCCTTCTTCAAGATATTTCAGATTGCTACAGCCATACAAGAAAAGTAAGGTAAAAAAGAGCGTATATTTCAGGCTAGTTTTCATTGTCGGTTTCATTTTCTTCTTTTTCTTTGGCTAATCTTTCTTTTTCTTTTTGTTTTTCCCGCAGTTCTTTTTCTCGTTTTCGGGTTTCTTTAATCATTCTTTTTTCTTCTTCGGTTCTGTGGAAAAGTTCCCGGAATTTATTGTAGTCCATTGTAATGATAAAAGCTACTCCGGTTTCAACCACTTGTCCCTGTAAGGCAACCTGGTATTGGTTTTTTCTGTACGCACGAACCATATAGCGTCCGTCTTTGGTCAATTGGTAATCGGCAGAAACGTCTCCTGCAATGTTTGTAGTTTCTTCATTGGCTTGTTGAGGACCTTCAATGCCAAAGCTGCTTCCTACGGTTACTTTTAGCCGGTCATTCAGCAATCGTTTTGACAGGCCTACATTAAGGTCGGTTCTGTCTTCTCTTGAACCTGTTGTATAGTCTTCTCTGGATTGCAGGTCAAAGTCAAGTTCTACGCCCTGAATCAGGTCGCTGGCGAGATTATTCAGTTGCTGTGACAGGATTTTGCTCACACTTTGTCTGGCAATTGCTCCAGCGCTTGTTCCTCCCGCATCACTGGCAAAAGGATTTTCACCAATAAAACGGCCTAACAGCAAGAGTGCAAAAACCTGTTTGTTAAGTTCGCCCGGCTCCTGGCGAAGCTGTGCCAGTTTTGTTTTTGACGCAGAAATGATTTCAGTAGCTACGCCATAATTTCCATCCGGAAGTACGATATCAAAAGTAATTTCCGGTTTCAGTAATTCGCCATTCATTTTCAATAACGTCTGGAACGGAATTTTTTGTTTGTAGGTGTTCCGAACGGCTGGTGCGGCATTGCCCAGCTGATTGTCCAGCAAATCAATAGGAGCGGTTTCTATTTCATAAACGGCAGTAATGTTGACATCTGCCGAAGTAGGTTCTCCCGTCCAAAGTATATAACTGCCTTCCTTGATATCGAATTTTCTTTTAATGAGGTTATAGTTCATTTGATAAGCACCTTCGTTGAATTCATATCTTCCGGTGAGCGTTGTTTTTCCGGATTCATCTATACCGCCGGTGAGCTGGGCTTCGCCTTTCAGGTTTAAGTAGTCTCCGTTTCCTTTGTCGATAATCATTGTCAGCTCAGCTTCTTTTACGATTTCGATGTTTACGGAAACGTCCATACCTTTAAATTGGGTTTGTGTCAGTGCCTCGGTAGGAGCCGTAAAACGCTTGTCAATTTGTACTTCGTCCTGGTCGATAAATTCTACAATTCCCTCACGATCGGCCAAAGATGGGTCGGATTGGGGCAGTACGATTGTAAGGTCCGTGTCTTTGTTTATTTTGAGCGTACCGTCAACTACGGGTTTGTTCAGGTCTCCTTTTACGCTAAGATTTGTATCGAGTACCAAAACGCCATAATAAAGGTCATTGTCTTTTTCTTTCGAGTTGAGTGCCTTGAAATTGTCTGCCTTGATTTTTAGGTCAAAACCGAAATCACTGTAATTGGTTGTAAGTACGCGTCCGTTAACCGTCAAAAGATTGTCTTCGGCATCAGATATTGAAAAATTATTGAAGCCAATTCCGGTATTGGTAAACGAAATCTTATCGTTTATGGATTTGAATTTGGAAGCAAGCTGTTTTACTTTGAATCCAACTTCATTAAACTGCAATTCCCCAATAACACTTGGTTGTTTTGTGCTTCCGGTGATTTTGAAATTTCCTGTCAGGAATCCGGTACTTTCTGTAAGATTGCCCATTGTAAATCCCTGGATGGCTTTCATGTTGAGTTTTTCGATATCCAGTGTCATATCGAAAGTACTGTTGTCTGTTTTGTAAATTCCATCAAGGTTTACCTGATTGCCATCTCCGGTAATAGCGACATGGGCATCGAGTGTATTGGCTGTTTCATTATCTACCTTAATGCTGATATTTCCTATAGTGTCTTTTTTGAAACTGAAATCTTCAATATTCAGGTCGGCAGTGAAAGTGGCATTTCCGGTCAGGTTTTTAAGCAATACGTTTCCGTCAATTTTTCCACCTGCCAGAAGCGTGTCTTTTTGGATAGCACTGGTAATGGTTTCAATTTTGAAATCGTTGAAAGTCACGTCTACCGGTGCATTTGGCTTTTCGGATTGGGATTGGAGTTTTATGGAGCTTCCATCATTGCTTAATTCGAAATTATCCGCATAGATACCCTTGTCTCCAAAACGTATAATGTTGTCTCTTTCAATATCCCAAGGCTCATAGTTTAATACCAGACCATCAGGTTCCAGGGAAATTTGCGTATAACCTTCGGCAGACATCAGGTTTCCGGCTATCAGATAGTGGTCTTCATCTTTTTTATCTCTGACGAGCAACGTATAGTTGATTTTGTTGTTTTTTACTTCACCGGAGAGGCTGGTATAAGGCAGATTAATCTGTGAGTTTTTGATGTCGTCAATAACCAGGCTGTATACTAATGCACTATCTGCGGTTTCGATATCCAATTCACCATTTGTGATAGTATTCGCACCGTATATAATTTTTGGAATTTTTCCGTTTACAGTAATACTGTCGCCTTCGCTATTGTATCTTCCGGTGATTTGAATAGGAGAGATACTGGTGAGTTCCGGTACAAGCTTTAGCAGAATAGGGTCATCTTTGATTCCTACTTTAAGGTCAAATTGTTGAGGTTTGGTTGCCTGTTTTTTTCCTTTTGGGTTGGTATCGTAATATTTGGCAATTGAATTGGTTAATGCTGTCGGAACCTGGTCAATTTGGAATTTCCCGCTAAGTGAAGCATCAATAAATTGCGATTTTAATGTGATGGTATCACTTTCTGCAGTAGATATGGCCGCTATTTTTATAGAATCCAGGGCATAGGTTTCTTTCGCATCTGCAACCAGTACGTTATGAATGTCGATTCTTCCGTTTAGGAAGGCAGGGTCAGAGCTGGTGATATCCGCATATACATTACCACGAATTTTTAGAGGACCGGCATGCAGGTTGAGTTTTTCCAAATCGGCAATATCGGTATTGAGTTTTAGTTTAACAGCCGGATATTTGTCCTTAAAGTTTCCTTCCGCATCCAAAACGAATGTCAGGTTGGCATCATCCATTCCGGCCTTGACGTTAAATTGTCCGTTTTGTATGGCACCTTTTAATTTCAGGTCACGATAAACATATCTATTAAATTCTGCTTTTACCAGCCTGCCGTCAACAGTTGCATTTGCTGTTTTAGGATTCAGTCCTGTTCCGTTGACTTTCGCCCTAAGGCTTATTTTTCCGAGTGAGTCGTTTTTGAGCAGCTTGCCAATATCAAAATTGTCGATTGTGGCATCGGCATTGTATTTTTCATGGTTTTTTCTTCTCTGGTCGAATGTGGCCTTTATTTTGGCTTTTCCGAAACTGCTTGCCAGGGCCATGTCTGTATTAAAATTAGAGACAGAGCCTTTGAAAAACCCGTTCAATGACAGTTGTGCCGGAAGTTGGATATTGGAGGGAATTGTGCCTTCCGGAACAAAGGTATTGATGTCTTTTGAAGAGGTTTTGAGTTCGCGGATTTTTAAATCGAAGTAGGTTTTTTCTACATCAGGAAGTCCTGTAATTCTGCCACTGGCTGCGACGACTGTTGTTCCAATACCGCTGATTTCAAGGTTAGGAATGGTGATGTCGCTAACTTTTCCGTAGACTTCACTATTAATATACATTACCGCATTCGGATTGGTTTTAAATGGGTTTGTATTTTCAAGAGTAGGGACAAACAGCAATATGTCTTTAAAACCAACACGGCTGTCTTTAAGCGAGGCCTTGATTCCGAGGTTGCCTAAATTGTCTGCAATGGTAGCAATGTTGTCGTAGGTAATGTTGATTTCGTCTTTGATTTCAGTTTGAGGCGTTTTCAGATATAATTTTTTGAGCGTGGCTCTTTTTGTACCATAGAAAAAATCGGTTCGAAAGGATTCGATAGCCACACCACTGTGGTCATTCATACTAAATGACTGTATATTTCCTGAAATAGTATCGGCGCTGTAATAGAGTTTTTCACCCTGAAGCTCTACATTGTCAAGATTGAGGTGCTTGTAATCAATTCCCTTTTTAGCCCTTACTGCATTTTCATCGTCAAAACGGAACGCAATATTTTTTAGAGAGGTCGTCTCTAATTTTACTTTCCAGTTTGGTGCGGTTGCTTTTAAAGAATCGGGTGTCTGGACCGCAATTTTTTTGTCGAGTTTGCCAAATGTGAGCCCGCCTTTTATACCATCAATTTCGAAATTTTTAAGGTCAATGTATTGCTTTTTGAGGTCTATCGTATTAAATTCAACAAGTAATTTTTTCAGATTTATACCTGTATTCAGGCGGGTTCCTGCATTATCAAAGCCAATATTGATGTTGGCAAGGTTGATTTCTCCCAGCTTCAGATTGAGTTCGGGATTTCGCACGGCTTCATCCGCAACCTCAACTGTATTTTGTGCAACTTCTTCTACAATTTCGCCTTGTTTCAGCATTAATTTAAAGCCATCCAGATTGATTTTCGGCACTTCAAAATCCATTTTTTCAAGGTCGAATTTTGTGATTTTCGTATCAAAATGCTGCAGGTAGGCGGTCAGGTCGTTTTTTGAAATCTGATCGTCAAAGCGAACCCTGATTTTATCAAGGTTTATTTTTTTTATAGAAAACTGCATCGGTTCCGAATCTTCTTTTTTGGGTTCTTCGGAAGCAAAGGCTTTGATGATATAGTCAAAATTGAATACGGAATCTTTGTCTCTTTTTATAGTTGTTGTGATTCCTTGCAGGTCAATAGAATTGATTTCTACCTTGTTTCGCAATAATTTAAACAGGTTGATGTCTACTTTCAGCTTTTCGCCAGCCAAAAGCGTATCGCATTCCCGGCTTTCAAAATAAATACCTTCGACAATTACTTTTTTAGGAAACCCAATCTCGATTCGTTTAATTTCAACGGGCGTCTTAATTTTTTCTTCAAGATAGGAAACGGCTTTGTCTTTAATAAGGTTTTGGAAATAAGGAATTTGTATTAAAATTATAATTAGTAGAAGTAGACCGAGAATTCCTCCCAGGGTCCAACCAATAATTTTGAGTCCTTTTTTGACGTACTTATTCAAGCGTATTTTGTTTTTATTCACTCTAAATTTAAGAATTTAAAAGTTTACTTTTATTAAATACTTCCCAAAATGACAGAAAAAAACTAACAAATTTAGTTTTGAACTTGATGTAATTTTGAGTGACTTTTTAAATCTTATCCAAAATTAATTTTAAATCAATACTTTCCTTAAAAAAGTTCTTCCACAAATCACCTTTTTCTTTCAGACGTACTGGAACCGTTTTGATATTAAAATTACTGAAATCCAATTTTGAATCGATTTCTTCCCATTCTAAAGGAGTACTTACTGTTGCATTTTCTCTGGGACGTAACGAATAGATACTGGCCATAGTTTTTCCTTTTCCGTTTTGCAGGTAGTCAAGATAGACTTTTCCTTTTCTTTTGGAAGGACTTCTTTCGAGACTCACAATATCCGGAAGTTTTTTGAGTACCATCTGGCTGACAATATGTGAAAAAGTGCGTGTCTGGTTATAAGTGTATTTTGGGAGTATGGGGATAAAAACATGCAGTCCTTTTCCGCCGGAGGTTTTTAAATAGGCAGGCACTTGCAGTGAATCCAATATTTCTTTTAAGGTTAGTGCTGTTTTGATGATTTTTTCCATACCGGCTTCGTTTGGGTCCAGATCAAAAATAATATAATCCGGATTGTTGAGCGTACCCACACGGCTGCTCCACGGATTGATTTCAATACAACCCCAATTGGCCAAAAAGAGCAAGGTGTCTTTGTCCTGGCAGAGCAGGTAGGTTATGATTTCATCGGTTGATTTTGATTTCAGCTTTCTGGTTTTAATCCAATCCGGAACCTGTCCTTCTACATTTTTCTGAAAAAAACCGTCTTTGGTAATTCCGTTTGGAGTTCGTCTTAAAGATTCCGGACGGTCTTTAAGATAGGGAAGTATGTATTCTGCCACCGTATCGTAATAAGCTATGACATCACCTTTGGTATATTTTTCTTTGGGCCAGAATATTTTATCGAGATTAGAAAATTCAGTCTTGCTTTCGGGAATATCCATAGTTTTGGTCTTTTCGGGTTTATCAGTTTTTGCTGCTTTTGATTGTAGTTCTTTTACAGCTTCTTTTGTTGGTGTTTCTTTTTCTCTGCTCACTTCATGCGCTTTTTTATCTTCCCTTAATCCCAGAAAAACGGGATGGCGCATACTGCCGGAATCTGTCCATTCCGTAAATTTTAATTGGGCTACCAGTTCAGGAGTGACCCAATGTGTTGCGGGAAATTTTGGCGCAGTTTTGAAAGGACTCGTTTTCCGCTCCATTTTATCAAGTTTTGAGCGAAGTTCTTTTAAAGTGGCATCATCGAAACCGGTTCCAACCTTACCTGAATATATAAATTCATTACCATTGAAATAACCGCAGAGTAGTGCACCCAATCCGTTTCGGCTTCCCTGCGGTTCTGTAAAACCGCCAATTACCATTTCCTGTTGTTTGATGGTTTTGATTTTGAGCCAATCTTTGGTTCGTTGGTTCTGATGGTATTTTGAAGTAATTTTTTTGGCAATGATTCCTTCTCCTCCTAATTTTTGTATGGCTTCAAAGGTTTCCTTTCCCCGACCTACGGTGTGGGATGAAAATACAATAGTGTCTGATTTCGGCAGGATGGCTTTTAGGATTTTTTTTCGCAGTTGGAGTTCAAGTTGCCTCAAGTCATAGCCGTTGAAGTAAAGTAAGTCAAAGACATAAAATTTTAATTTGCCTTTTTCAGGATTTTCGTCAAAATGCTGCAACCATTGGAAATGACTTTTTCCCTTGGTGTCTTCTACAACGACTTCACCATCTAATATTACATCGTCTTTTATGTTCTTCAAGGTTTTGGCAACGGCTACGTATTTTGTATTAAAAGAAATACCGTTTCTGGAAATGAGATTGACCTTGTTTTTTTGGATTTGTGCCAAGGCACGATAGCCGTCAAACTTATTTTCGAAAAGCCAGTTTTCATTATCAAAAGGTTCTTCGGCAAGCGTGGCAAGTTGTGGTCGCCAATCTTTTGGGAAAGATTTTATTTTTTCTGCATCGACGAGGTCTTCGGCAGAAAAGTCGGCTTCATTTCGGATTAACGTTTGCCTGGGTTTTTTCTTTTCCGGGTCTTTTTTTTCTTCTTTTTCTATTTCGGTTTTTGAAAGTTTTTTGCCTTTTTCAGAACTGTATACGGCTCCGTTTTTTTCTATTCCTTTAAAATCCAATCCTGAAATGGCTGAGTTTTCGTCGAACTTCACATTTGTTCCCGAAAATTCGTCTTTTGATTTCATTAATAGCCAGAGGTTATCTTTGCCTTTCATTTCGACCAAATGCCAGGCGCCGGATAATTTTTTACCTTCGATTACGATTTTGATAGCACCATCTGCCAGTTGTTTCTTCATTATTTTATTATCCTGACTAATGGTTTTTTCTGGATTTTCCGGACGATAGGTTCCATAATCCCATACCATTACGGTGCCACCGCCATATTCTCCTTTTGGAATAGTTCCTTCAAAGTCAAAATAATCCATGGGATGGTCTTCGGTTTGAACTGCCAGACGTTTGTCTGATGGATTGGCAGAAGGACCTTTTGGCACGGCCCAGCTAACCAGAACGCCATCAATTTCTAATCGGAAATCATAGTGCAGGCGAGAGGCAGCGTGTTTTTGAATGACGAATGACAATTTGCCTTTGGAAGTTTTTTTGATTCCTTTAGGTTCCCGGGTTTTGGAAAAGTCTCGTTTCTTATTATATTTTTCAAGTCCCATGATTTTATTCTTTTAAGCCAAATAGGAATGATTAAGCGGTAATTAATTCTTTATTGCTTCGAGGCTTGCTTTTAATTGTTCCAATAAATCGTCGGCAGCTTCTTTTTTGGCTTTCGGTTTGGTTTCAGTTTCAGTTTCTTTTTTTGCCGGCTTCCCTTTCTCTTTGGTTTTTTTCCTGATGATTTTCAGAAGCTCGTCTTTATAGGTGTCTTTATATTTTTCAGGTTCAAATTTGTCAGTAAGCTGGTCTATAATGTTTATTGCCATATCAAGTTCTTTTTTGGAGATTTTGACATCATCTGGAATTTTGGCTTCGGAAGGATTTCTGAGGTCCTGGTCAAAACGGATTTGGATTAGCAGGATAGCATTGTCTTCAATTTTGAGGATGCCTAAATGTTCCGTGTTTCTGAGTACAAATTTCGCCAGTCCAACTTTCCCCGACTTTTTTAATGCTTCGCGCAATAAGACATATGTTTTTTTGGCTTCTTTTGCCGGTTCAACTATGTAAGGTTTTTCGAGATATTGTGCCGGGATTTCCTCTTCCATCACAAATTCAAAAACGTCTATTGTCTGTGTCTTTTCAGGCATTGCTTTAGCAAAATCGGATTGATCAAGTACAATATAATCTCCGTTTTCTTTTTTGTAACCTTTGGCAATATCTTCCCAGGGAACTTCTTTTCCGTCTTTTTTACATACCCGGACAAATTCGATAGCACAGTGGTCTTTTTTTCGAATCATATCCAAATCAATTCTATGCGTGACCGAACCGCTGAAGAGTCGTACAGGTATATTAATCAGGCCAAAACTGATACCTCCTTTCCAGATTGCTTTCATAGTATTTCTTTTTATGCGTACTTAAATTTATCAATTTATGGTAAGAAACGGAATTGCTTTAACATGCTTTTCACGTCCTGTCTGAAATAAGAACGGAGGCAAAAGCCTCCGTCATCCTTAGGAATTATGGTTATGGGTTGGTGTCGGTTCCGGTGCGTTTCTGATTCCGTTTTGTCTCTTGCGGATCGTCATCATATTCTTCATCATCGGTTAAAGAATCGTCATCGTCCTCAAAGCCATCATCGAGAAAGTCATCATTATCTTCATCTTCATCGTCAAAATCCCTGTCTTTGTCGTGTGGATTATTATTATCCCTGTTCAGTTTCGGATTATCGATATCTCTTTTATCATTTTCTGCTTTGAGGATATTTGAATCCGGACTGTTCTGATCAGGATTTACATCTTCTTCCAGATTGTCATATACTGGTTTCATACTGTCTTTTTTAGGTTATTCTTCGTTTTCGTCAATGTCATCGGCGGCATCAAAGTTGATGGTGTTGTTAGCATCCTGAGTAAGCATAACATCTGCTTCTTTTTCTTCATTTAATGTCATTTCCAAAAGCTTTGCCGCTTCGTCTTCTCCTAAGATTTTAGCAAAAGTGCAGAGTGTTCCGTAGCTGGCGATTTCATAATGTTCTATTTTTTGGGCAGCGGCTATGATACCGGCATCACGTACGGCACCCGGTTCTGTTTCTTCTAATATGCTTTCTCCTTCTTTGATAAGTCCTTCCATGGCATCGCATTTTTTTGCCGTGGCTTTTTTTCCTATGCTTTCAAATACCTGCTCTAGTCTTGTTATTTGCTCCAGGGTTACTTCGTGATGGTCTTCGATTGTTGTTTTTAAATTTTCTGCTGTGGCATTTTTGGCCATTTTAGGAAGTGCTTTAGATAGTGCTTTTTCTGCCCATAAAATATCTTTTAGCTGGTCAATGAACAATTCTCTTAAACCTTCGGCAGCATTGGATTTTGGTTTTACAGTTCGCGAACGCGAATTTGAAGCTGTTTTTGATTGAGAGTTTTTATCATTGGTTTTTGTTGCGGTAGTTCTGCTTTTTTGTGTTGCAGAGGAATTGGAATTTTTCATAACAGTTTGGTTTTTAAGTTGATTTATTTCAAAGTTCTAACTTGAAAGCGCTTTTTTACTTATATAATTGGATAAAATTTTTATATGTTTGGATAGGTTACAAAAGCGGGAATTGGACATAAAAAAAACTGCTTCGTTTAGAGAAGCAGTTTTTGTAAATGTTATTGGTTATTGTTTGGTAAATACCGTCGTAACGCTACCAACCCTATTGTATGCTACACCTTCCGAATTTCTGTCAGGATAGGTTGTTAAGGTTGTTGCTTGGGTTAGCGTTCTGCCGTTGTTAGACCTTACAAAGTTTAAGGTTACTTCTGTGCCATTTTCCTGTTCGTAAGTAGCGGTTATGACGCTATTGGTAGCAGTCCATGTACCACTTACCGTATTATCTGCACAAACCGCAACACCTGTACTGGTATCAATCAGGATATAATCCATATCATAGGTGAAAGTATTGTCTGAATTGAAGTCGATTCTTCTTCCATCATAACAACTGCTTTCATCCATTTGATTGGTGGATGCTGTTCCGTCTTGATTGAAATCCGTTGCTGCTCCGGTATTGAATTCTGTCAGGTCATATCTTCCTGCGATACTTCCTATGTTGTTGTTGTTTGATGAATCGTCATCACTTGAACAAGCCCCAAAACTGATGGCCAAAATGGCCATAGCTAAAATTTTTACTTTTTTCATAACACTGTTTTTTAGGTTAGTTATTTGTACTAGTTTACTAGCTGTTTTTACAAATTTCAATAGTAAGACGTGTTAATTCTTTATATTATTTTCAACGATGTTTATATAATTCTTTTTAAATGTTAAAAAAAGTTAAAATTTTAAAGAATAATTAGCAATAATTCAAAACCTTTATGATATATGATTCTGGTTTAGGAGTTAAAAAGTATACTGACGTTAAAACTTGGTTAATGCTGATAAGCAGTAAAATAGATTTGAATTTTTAGTTCTACATTTAATAGAAATTAAATTGTTTGGATATGAAAGCACAAGAATTAATTTCCCGATTATCTGATCTGGAGGTCAATGTTGGGAATACAGAAAGGCTACTTTCTGTTTTATCCGGTTCGGTATTGCTTTATGATGCCCTGGTTAAAAAGCCCAAAAACCTGCCAGGCGCATTGTTAGCCGGATTTATGATTTTTAGGGGAACCAGTGGTCATTGTTTTGGATATGCGTTGCTAAAAGACAAACCCAAGGTCGAAAAATCTAAAAATATACTGATTAAGACCCAGATAATTATTGATAAGCCGGTTTCAGCAATATATGATTTTTGGCGCAATTTTGAAAATCTGCCTTTGTTTATGAAACATCTGGAAAGTGTTGATGTTCTTGATGATGAAACTTCGGAATGGAGGATGAAAATACCGGGAAATCTTGGAACCATACCATGGAAAGCAGCTATTATCAAAGATGAAAAAGATAAAGAAATTCGTTGGCGTTCCTTTTCAGATGCTTTGATTCACAATATAGGAAGTGTACAGTTTTTTGATAACGGTGATGGAAGAACAAGATTATATGTTATAATTGCTTATTATCTTCCTTTTGGTACTATAGGAGAAACAATTGGTAAAGTATTGGCCCCAATTTTAGAGAATACTATTGAAGAAGATATTAAAAGATGCAAGCTGCATTTTGAGAGCGGATTAGCATAGATATAAAAATCCCCATCGTTAGATGGGGATTTCAAACAAATAATAAACCTCAAAAATAAATACAAACTCAAGAGATCTTGAAATTGAAATTTTAATTGTGATTTTTATTATCGGTTTTTATTATAATTCTTCAATTTTACAGTATCAAAGTTACGACCACATATTTCAAAGTGGTTATATAATTGTGATTAATTTTTATATCATTTGAAAAGCATAAAAAGGGTATAATTTTTTCTGTAAATTATATAAAACCAAAATCGATTTTAATTGTAATCTTTAATTAAAATCAATTTAGGTATGGAACTTGTGAAAATTTGCCTTGCAGCTTTGGCGGGAACCTATGTTATGACGGTTTTTAGCGGTTATGTATCCAATCGGTTTCAGCATATTTTTAAAGAACCGGTAGTTTTGAGCCTGGTTTTATCAAAACTGGCTCACAACAAATCCCTGAATCATATATCGACATGGGAGCAAGGTGTCCGTTATCTTGCAGGATTGTTTGTAGTGTTGTGCTATCATTATATCTGGACGCACACGGATATTGATCCAACCTGGTTCTGCGGTCTTATTTTTGGCATTATTACCGGACTGGGAGCCATTTTTTACTGGTTTTTTCTTTTCCGTGTTTCTTCTGTTTCAAAAGCGCGTTTTCAGGATTATTATCTTCCGTTGGTAGCTGCTTATATTTTGTTTGCCATGACGGTGATTGTAGTATATCGTGTTTTTGCTCTTTTTGAATAAAACGGTAAAAAACTCTCGTTATCCATAAAGTACTTTTACATATGTAAGGATATAAACTAAGCAACTCAGAAACCTTAGTATTTTAATATCTTTTTTAGAACGCGGATTTAACGGATTACAGAAATTACCGCGAATTTGTGAAACTTACCGCTTTAGAATCTTAATATCTTAGCGTCTTTTTTAGAACGCGGATTAACACGGATTACAGAAATTAGCGCGGATTTGTGAAACTTGCCGCTTTAGAATCTTAATATCTTAGCGCCTTTTTTAGAACGCGGATTAATACGGATTACAGAAATTAGCGCGGATTTGTGAAACTTACCAATTTAGAATCTTAATATCTTAGCATCTTTTTTAGAACGCGGATTAACACGGATTACAGAAATTAGCGCGGATTTGTGAAACTTACCAATTTAGAATCTTAAATCTTAGCATCTTTTTTAGAACGCGGATTAATACGGATTACAGAAATTAGCGCGGATTTGTGAAACTTACCGCTTTAGAATCTTAATATCTTAGCGCCTTTTTTAGAACGCGGATTTAACGGATTAGAAGAAATTACCGCGAATTTGTGAAACTTACCAATTTAGAATCTTAATATCTTAGCGTCTTTTTTAGAACGCGGATTAATACGAGTTAGAGAAAGTAGTGCAGATTTGAGAAGTTTACAACCTTAGCATCTTAGAACCTCAGCAACTTAGCATCTTAAATAAAAAAACACGGCCAAAGCCGTGTTTTTTATTGTGGCATTGCGCTTATATCCATATAGGCAATTTCCCAGAGATGTCCGTCCAGGTCCTGAAACCCGTGTCCGTACATCCAGCCATGATCCTGTTTGTCAACCGGTGTTGTAGCACCGGCAGCGACGGCTTTTTTCACCATTTCGTCTACGGCATCACGGCTCTCTGCCGAAAGGCAAATGATACTCTCCGTATATTTGCGGGTATCACAAAGCTCATTTTTGGTAAAGTTCAGGAACAAAGGTTCGACTACCAACATCACGAAAATAGTATCGCTAATAATCATGCATGTTGCATTTTCATCTGTGAACTGAGGATTGAAAGTGTAACCTAGTTTTCTGAAAAATTCAATAGAGCGGTTAAGGTTCTTTACGGGAAGGTTTACAAAAATTTGTGTTGCCATAGTCTTTATTATTATTTTTCATATTCATAATTGAGCATCCACTGAATACCAAACTTATCAGTAAACATACCATATAAGGCACCCCAGAACATATTATCTAAAGGCATTTTGACATCGCCTCCTGCGGAAAGCTTTTCGAATAGATCTCTGGTTTGCTGTTCTGAATCGGTATTGACTGAAATGGACACACTGGTTCCGTTTTTTACCTGTTCCATTGTTTCCGGAACATCAGTTCCCATCAGCATATTTCCGCCAATTGGCAAAGCAATATGCATGATTTTATTTTTGTCTGTAGCGGGCATTTCCTCGCATCCCGGAGTATCCCCGAATCGCATCACGACTGCAAATTCGCCGCCAAAAGCAGCTTTGTAAAAATTAAAGGCTTCTTCTGTATTGCCATTAAAATTCAGATAAGTGTTGATTGTTGCCATTTTGATTTTGATTAATTGTTCGTATTTAAATTGTTTTTTTATTATTCTTCCTGAAGTACAGAGAGAATGTTTCCTGCCGGGTCTTTGAACCAGGCAATAAGCGGGCCTCCACCTCTAAAAATCCCTTTTTTGTCGGTTTTTATGTTTCCGCTATATTGCTCGAAAACTATGCCTCGTTTCGTGAGTTCATCTACTGCCTGTTCAATATCTTTGACGGGAAAGTTGAGGATAGTGAAAGTAGCCGGTTCATGATTTTCTTTGGTATAGATAATTATTGGGTTTCCTCCGGCGGGTTTTAAGGTCAGCATTCCTTCCATTTCTGCATCTTCTTCTATATCAAGACCCAGTATTTCTCCGTAGAATTTTTTAGCTTTTTTGCTGTCATCTACAGAAAATCCACTAAATGCTTTACTGTTGTTTAACATGATTCTGTATTTTTAGATTTACATATCGTCATATCGTAAGGCTTCATAGCCTAATAGTCGTCTCCATAAGGCTATCTGACCAATGCAGTTGGCTTCACGGTAAATGATAAAAGTTATCAGTTCATAATAAGTAAGTGACATGCCAGGCATCATCTCAAATTTTTCATCCAGTTTTTGATCCGTTATCTTAGCCAGAAGATCTTTTAATACGGGGCTGATTTTTTTCCAATCGTCTATAAATTGCGATAGCGATGGATATTTGAGGCCATCCTGTATGCCTTTTCCATCCTGAAACAATTCGGATGCTTTCTGTTTTTCGGAATACCCCAGAAGGTTTGCAATTTCGTAGCGTTGCTGGACTAAACTTCCGGTGAGCCATGCTATATGGTTTGCTTTGGTGTCTAATCTTTTGTGGGCATCTTCATCAGAAATTTTTTCCAGTGCCCGTTCAAAATAGAGCGTCTGCATATCGTATAAGACAAGCAGGGAAAACATTCTGTTGCTTGTGGTTGTGATTTTCATATCGTTAATATTTAGTATTAAAAATTGAATTAAATTTTGTCTTTTATATTGTTTGATAAAATTAATTCAAAAAAAATGCTTAAACGGAGTGGTTTAAAGTCATTATAAGGGGGGATTTAAGACAAAAAATTTTATATTTGTTTCTCCTAAAAAATTAGCTATGAAATTAGGTATTTTGCTTACACAAGAACATAGGCTTCTAAGCGTTGCAGCTATGCTTGACGTATTTGAGACCGTGAATAAATTTTATGCAGAGGAAGGACAGGCTCCTTTTTTTGACATCGCTCTTTTGCACATGGATGAGGTATCGCAGACTTATTCAGAATATAATCTGATGCGACCTGATTCCGAAAAAAAATATGATATTTTACTTATCCCGGCTTTTAAGCATGATATTGTGCCAAAAGCGGTTTCACTCAATATGAAGTGGATACAATGGCTGCAACAGCAATATGAAAAGGGTGCTTCAGTTGCAAGTTTTTGTACGGGAGCTTTTCTTTTAGCTTCTACCGGTTTGCTTGACAACAAACCTGCAACCACCCATATTAACGCCGAATATGCTTTTGCACAAGCTTTTCCTGCCGTAAATTTAAAAGTAGATGCGGTGGTTACAGAAGAACAAAGAGTCTACACGAGTGGAGGTGCTACCAATAGTTTCCATTTGATGTTGCGTCTTATTGAGAATTTTTGCAGCCGAAAAATGGCAGTAAAAACGGCAAAGGTGTTTTCTGTCGATTTGGATAGAAATCAGCAGACTTATTTTGGTACGTTTGCTCCGGCAGAAGATCATGGTGATGATTTGGTTAAGCAGACGCAGGAAGTTATTAAGAAGAATTTCAGGGAAGCTAATACTATAGAAGAGATTATAACGGATGTTCCGGCAAGCAGACGAAATCTGGTAAGGCGTTTTAAGCAGGTAACCGGAATTACTCCTATAGAATATTTGCAGAAAACAAGGATTGAAGCGGCCAAACAGATGCTGGAACATTCGAGACAAAGCGTAATGGAAGTGATGTTTGAGTCGGGTTATAACGACTTGAAATCATTCCGAAGCCTGTTCAAAAAAAATGTTGGAATGACACCGACAGCCTACAGGGAAAAATTCAATAATCTTGTTGCCTGATTATACAACAGGAAGATATATTGAAAATATAGAACCTACACCGGGTATGCCCTGGGCACGTATAAAGCCGTCATGTTTCTGCACTATTTTTTTGCAGATGGCAAGGCCTATTCCTGTGCCTTCATAGTCTGACTTGCCATGAAGCCTTTTGAATAATTCGAAGATTTGCTGTTCGTATTCCTGTGGAAATCCAATTCCGTTATCGGCAATATCCAGTTTCCAGAATTGTTTTCCGACGAGTTCTTCCGAAGTGACAAGCTCGGCATTTATTTTTATAACCGGAGGAACATCTGGTTTGCTGTATTTTAGCCCATTTGAAATCAGGTTGGTGAGCAGTTGCTGAAATTGAATCGGAATAACAGAAAGTGTAGGCAGTTTTCCAACTTCAACGCGGGCATTCTTTTTTTCAAGAATGTCTGTCATATTATTTTTAATGTCGTCAATTGCTGCATTGAGGTCTGTAGGTACAAAATGAATTTCTGAAGCATCCATACTGGAATAGTTGAGTAAGGATTCAATCAGGTTCTGCATACGGTTGGCTGCATTTGTAATACTCTGGAAATAGGCCAGGGAAGAGTCGCTAAAATTTGCCTTTTCTTTAAAAAGTATACGGCTGGCGAAGAGTTGTATTTTGCGGAGCGGTTCCTGAAGGTCATGAGAGGAAATATAGGCAAATGAGGCAAGCTCGACATTTTGCCTTTCCAATTCCTTGTTTTTCATCTCTAAAAGTTTTTCATTTTGCAAGCGCTCAAATTCTATTTCGCTTCTTTTTGCAGCAATTCTAAGCAAGGATTCTATGTAGGCAATATCGTGTATTTCACTTTGGTGCAGTACAGAAATAAGCCCGATTACTTTTCCTGAAGAACCTACAAGCGGATAGGCAATATAGCCTTCTACATTCAAATCCGAAAGCGTTTTGCTTTCCGGGAAAAGTTTTTGGCTGTCACGCGGATGACAGGCATAATGACCTTTAATGACTTCATCACAAGGGCCGTCTTTTATCGGGTATTTGAAATTATCCGCAATTTCTCCAAAAGCTATCACCGAAATACTTTTTATAATTTCTTCTCCCAATTCGTTTAGTTGTACCTCGCCCAAAAGGACATAGTCCATCTTTGTTTTTGTGGCTATTTCAAGTAATAGGGAACTAAAAAATTCTTCGCCATTTCCATACGAATAGAAACTTTCAGAAAATTCCTTAAGTAATTGCTGTTCGAGTTCTTTGTTTTTGTTTAGAAGTAATGCATTGATGGCCTCAATTTCTAAGGCGGCTGTTTTTTCAGGGGTTATATTTTTTGAAGTTACTGCAACTGCGTTGCCGGCCTTTTCAATTGTAGCATTTAGCCATATGGTTTTGTTGTTATGGCTCGCTGCAATTTCATAACTGTCAGGTAGTCCGGTTTCTATACACTTAACCATTTTTTCGAAAATTCCATTTTTAAAAATCCCGGGGTATACTTCCCGACAGGTTTTCCCGATGACGTCCTTGGGTTCAAGTCCAAAATTTCTAGGAACTTCAGGATTTGTATAGGTAATTCTGAAGTCATTAATGATGCCATGGTTATTGTACATCGCCTCATAGCTTGCAATACCGTAATTTGTTGAATTTAGCACTGACTGCAGAAAGGACTGCAACTGTTCTGTTTCTTTATTGGTATTAAAAGCCAGAAGCAGGAATGTTTCACCGTCTGCCTTTATAGCCTCAACATTGAATGAAATTTTATTGTTTTCCGAATTTTTAGAGTTGATTTCGTATTCTTTAACTATGCCTTTTGTTTTCAACACATCCCAAAAAAGAAGTTTTAGCGGATGGGTTTCAAAAGAACTCTCTATGACCTCAAGAAAATTTCTGTTTTTAGGGGCCAATTCCGGCAGGTTGAATTTTACATGAAACGAGGCATTGGCATATAGGATAGCAAAATCTTTGTCTAACAGAACCATTGGTTCGTTTGCCAAAGCAATAATCCTTTCAATAGTTGATGTCTTTGATACGGACATAATTTTTGTGGTATTTTAGGGTACTAACAAAGTTAATGAAATCCTAAAATATTGCTGCTTAAATCGGGAAAATTTTGCTATTCTTTCAGAATATCTTGTGAAATATTGGCTTAAATTTGATAGAAATGAAATAATGATGTTATGGCTATAGAAACCTGTAATTTTTCAGATAGTGCTATTGTTTGGACTGATATTACCAATCCGACCAAAGAAGAACTTGAGAAAGTGAGTAAAACATATAATTTAAGCTCCTATACGTTGATTGATAGTCTGGATCCGGACCACCTTCCCAAATATGAAGAGCATAACAAGACACATTTTTTTATTGTCAGAATTCTGCAACATTCCCATGAGCATGAGCAAACGGTGAGGGAACTAAGCAGTAAAATAGCTGTTTTTTACAATTCGGATTTTATTATTACCATTCACAGGACCGCGCAGCCCATCATGCAGGAAATACGCAAAAATTGTATAAGGAATGGAAAACTGGAAACAACAGGAGGAATGGCCATAAAGATTATTTGGGAAATGCTGCATTCTTATGAGCTTCCGGCTATAAAACTTTCGGATAAGATTGATTATTATGAATCGAAAGTTTTTCTGAAAAAAAATATTCCGGCAGATATGATTGAAGGAATGTATTATCTGAAAAGAAAAGCAGGGCTTTGTAAAAAATTATTGCTACTTACCAACGAAGTTGTCAATTCGGTTAAGGTGGAGGAGAAAGATTTACCAGCCTTACAGGATGTTCGGGACCTCCATTTAAAATTACTAACCCTGTACGGCCAGGTTCAGGATGATGCCAACAATTTGCTGAATATCTACTTGTCGCTGTCAGCCAGAAAAACTAATGATGTGATGAAGATTCTCACCATATTTTCGGTCTTTTTTATGCCACTGACTTTTATCGCCGGTATTTATGGGATGAATTTCAAGTTCATGCCCGAGTTGGATGAGAAATGGGGCTATCCGCTTGCTTTGCTGGCTATGGTAATTGTATCGGTCATTATTTTTATCTGGTTTAGAAGAAAGAAGTGGCTATAAAAAAAGGCGGAAGTACTACTTCCGCCCCTAACTAAACTCAAATTTGTTTATGGTATTCCCATGGTTTCATTGTTTTCAGCCTTTGGCTGCCGGACTTCTTTTAGGCCTGGATTAGTTACTGGATTATTCTTATCATCCTTAAAGTTGGCATCTTTATCCAACTTTTGGACTGGGATTTCTGAAACGTGAATGTATTTTTCGCCAGTTGTATCCTTTCGATTTTTTTCCCGATTTTCCATGGCGTTATGTTTTTTATCAAAGTTAGCAGCTGTAGATGTTTTATGTGTTATATCATTCTTGTAAAAGGTTATGTAATTGAAACATGCGATTAAAGTTCTTTTTCAATTGCTTCCATAAATTCCTGTAAAGGAAAAGCGTCGCCCTGGTTTGTTAGTACGATTACAACGGTTTTTTCGTGGAGATTTCTCCAAATACAGGCTCTATAACCATTTAATCCACCGGTGTGGCTTACGATTTTCTGACCATTTTCTTCTTTTATATTCCAGCCAAAACCATAATTAGAAATGCTTCCATCATTTAGCGTTGCGGTTTTATAGGCATTTTCCATTTCTTTTCTGCTAAGCAGCTTTTGGCCATAAAGTGCCTGTTCCCACATAAACAAATCTTTTGTCGTTGAGAAAATACTCCCATCGCCAGTAGTTAAAATTGAATAATCGTCGGGTTCTTTGTTTTTGTTGTAACCAATGGCTCTGTTTGCAATTGTGGGTTTTGTAGTATCGTAGACAATAGTCCGATTTAAATTTAAAGGCTTGAAAATGGCTTCCTTGCAAAAACCGGCATATGATTTACCGCTTATTTTTTCAATAATTGCGGCTAAAATAATGTAGCCGGTATTACTGTACTCGAATTTTTCACCAGGCGAAAAGTTCAGGCTGTTTTTTGTAGCAAGCCATTGCATAACCTGCTCATTCGTAAGATTTTTTACATTAGGCATTTCCTTTTCATAATCTGGAATTCCTGAGGTATGATTGAGTAATTGACATATTGTAATTTTTTGTGTAAATGCCGGCATATTGGACACATATAGCGAAATTGGATCGTCATATGCTAATTTTTTCTGCTCTTTCAATTGCATGATCGCCAAAGCTGTAAATGGCTTGGCAAGCGAAGCGATATAAAAAGCAGTATTACTGTTTAAAGGCTCTTTTGTCTTGAAATTCCTATAGCCTAAAACAGTGTCGTAAAGAATCTTTCCATTTCTGGCAACTAAAAGCGCACCATTGAAAGCTCCTTTTTTATTATAGCTGCTTACTATTTCTTTAATGTTGTTTTCAGATGTATTTTTACACGATATGAATACAATTACTGAGAGAACCAGAAGAAAGAAATGTTTCATGTTTATTTATTTTCTGTCAGGACCAATTTTTTATTGATTGCGACCTGGTCAATAGGGCAGTGTTAGATAATCCCATTAAAATTTATTCTGAAATAGAAAATACAGAGAAACAATCCCAAAAGTCAGAATAGATGTCCGGAATGTCTGCTCATAGTATGTTAGTTCGTTTTTTTCTTTTGTTTTTCTATTTCGGAAAGCATTAGTTTATACTCTTCTACATTCCAGACTATGTCCCAGGTCTTTACATATTCAGAAATTGGTCCCAGTCCAACCTCTTCTCTTCGGTGGTCCACATTGTCAGGATCTTCCAGTGGCAGTACATAGTTTTTTGTGGTTTTACTGTCGTATCCAATCTGACTGCCGTAAATCTGTTTTTTTCCTTCTCCTAAAGCAACCCTGTCTTCCAAAAGAGCAAGCGCGCTACTTTGGGCGTTTTTATTTTTGACTGCTTCCCGCATCATAGGAAGGTATTTTTGCTGTGTTTCTAAATCTGAATGCTGTATTACAAGAAACAATGTCATATTTGCCTGAACGCCTACTTTATTCGGACCAACCCAGCCTCTTTTGTCCAAAATGTCTTTTACTTTAATAAGGTTAATGCTGTCTTTATATCCCATAATTTTAGCTATACTGTCAGCCTGTTTGCTTTGGTTGCCAAATTCTTTTAGTGCGGTCATATAATGTTGGCGTATTGTTTGGTCATCATTATAAATAGCAATCAATTCTGCCTGAAGCGGCTTATCTATGCCTACTGTTCCTTTATCTATTTCTTGCTGTATTGCAGCTATAAGTTTATCCCATTTTTTATCGGTATGAAGCGTTTTCAGATCGGTATCTGATTTCATGTGCTGTAAGTTGGTCCAGCCATTTTTGAGAGCCTGATTCAGCCATTCAAAAGCCAAATCCTTTTTACCCGAAAGTGCAGCTGAGCAGGCTGCATTGTAATAATCATTACTGTTTTTCTGTTCAATTGTAAAGGCCTCCTTATACTTAGAGGTTGAGTTTGCATAATTTTTAATGTTGTAGAGTTGTTCGGCTTGGGCAATTGTGGAACGGTAATCTTGTCCAAAAGTATAGAAACAGGTTAATAGCAAAAGCAGGAATAATTTTGATTTCATTAGTTTGATGATTGATGATTGTTAATACAAACGAAGTTAAGAAAAAAATAGGGCAGATGATTAAAGAAAAGTACTTTAGAGGCAGTTTGCTCTGCAAGTAGGTCTAATGACTGCTATTTCTTTTTAAAGAAAGTTTTTTCAAGTTCGGGCAGTTCTTTTTTGTATTGCTCGACATTCCATTCCAGCCCAATTTCCAACAGATAATCGGCTAGTGCTGGAAGTTCTACTGCAGCCCTGCGTTTGTCTACATTATCCGGATCTTCGAGCGGAGCTACAAAACTGACATTGGTTTCCATATTCCAGCTAACCTGGCTGCCGTAAATCTGTTTTTTTCCTTGTTTTAAAGCGACACGGTCTTCGAGTAATGCCAGCGATGCGGCTTTTGCATTTCCTTGTTTTACGGCGATTCTCATTACGGGAAGGTATTTTAGCTGTGCCGGTAAATCAGCATGCTGTATCACCATAAACAGTGTAGTATTGGCCTGGCTGCCAATTTTGTCAGCCCCAAGCCAACCGTATTTGCTGAGTATTTTTTCAACCTGAATCAGATTCAGTGAGTCGGTAGTTTTCATGTTTTTGAAAAGTTCCTTTGCCTCTTTTGAGTTGTTTCCAAAACGGCTGATTGTTTCGTCAATCTGGTTGCGGTATTTCTGGTCTGATTCATCAATGGATAACAATTGTTGCGTAATGTCTTTGTAGACGATGTCTTGTCCAAATGTGGTAAGCGGGCAAGTGATGAAGAAGACCGCTAATAATTTTAATTTCATAATTTTTGATGATGATTTATTGAGTTCTAAACTATGAAAAAAATGTATTAAAAAAAGAAAAGCCTTTAAAAAAGGCTTATTCTTTATGATTGTTGATGATTATTTTCTGGCTGAATTTCTGGTTGTCTGAGGTCACCAGATCGATTATATAGACTCCTTTGCTTAATCCGCTTGTTGAAAACGAGTATTTGTCATTAATTCCGAGATTGTTTTTCTTGAAAATACTTTTGCCTGTAATGTCAAATAAGACGACAGAACGGATGTCTGCTAAATTTGGATTTTGCAGTATAAGGGTTTGATTTGTATTGTTTTGTGTGATGCCAAAATTGCTTTTGGTAACTTCACCTACACCTAAAACAGAATTAACAAAAGTAACGAAGAACCGGTCGTTATAAATTCCGGTTGGCAGGTTTACCTGATAACTGCTGTTTTTTATGTCGTGATAAGAACCATCAGCCGCGTCATAGATATAAATCATCTGATCCGGATCAAAACTGGTTACTTCCGGTACATAAAATTTGATTGATGCATTGTTGGTTGCTTTTACTCCTACAGGAATTCTTTTACCCACATCAAAGCTTGTTCCCTGAATTACATATTTATTATTGTCAAGAAAGAAATAAGCGTCATTGGGCAATTCGTCCGGAGCGATGCTTAAAGCATCAATACCAATGTCGACACCGTCTGTGGCCTCGGGAAGAAATACCAGAGCAATTTGTCGGGTAAATTCGTTATTCAGGATAATGTTGAGTTTGAACTGTGCCTCAGTAATTGTTGTTTCACTTTCCGTTGCATTTGTCTCACCTGAATTTGTTGTTTCGTTACTGTTTTTTGAAATCTTCGGTTTGTTCGGTCGCTCAAACTGTGACAGCGGTCCGCTTTCTTTATAATAGGAACGATGTGAATTTTTTAGGGTTACAGTACCGTTAGAAGCTCCCTTAATCATAAATCCTTGCCCAACAGGAGCATATTTTCTTTCGATGACCAAACCGGAAGATGTTCCAACACCATTCAGTGAGCCATCAGAGTTATAGGAATTAAAAGTAGCGGGTACATATACTCCGTTTGAACCAAGACTGATAGGGGAATAAGCACCATAACCGCCTTTGTAGAGTCCTACGTTGTGTGAATTGACAGTTTTGTCCTGTTCCCAGTAATAGGCAATTCCTGTGGCGGCATTGTTTGTTGCGTCCAGAAGAAATGCATTTACGTTTAGGGCTGACGGATAAGGATTTCCGGTGAGTGTCAGGTTATTTGTTGCAACAGTTACCGATATATTTCCGTCATTCGGTTTGCCCCTGAAATCGTAACGTTGCGCGCCGGTTCCTCCCGGATTGTTTTGTATGCCATTAGCTTCGACTATAATCGGGTCGCTACCCGAAGTTCCTTTCATGGAGAATCCTTCGCCGGGAGCAAGGGTAGAAGCGCCACCAACATATATCCATTGCGAATAGGAAATGGAAGACAGGAATTTATAAATCCATCGGGACGATATAGCTAATGGATTGGCCGTACCGTTAGAATTACTTGATGGAAGTATTGTTGCCGGAGTACTGGCCGTTGAAGTTGTTGGCCTGTGAATCATTGAAATTCCGAAATTTTCATTTCCTGTAGCAGCCGATGCATTGCCTACGGGTGAGCACCAATAGTTATAGTCGAAATTATCTGAAGTTCCTTCCTGAAAAACAGAAACTTTGCCTAGTCCTTTGTTTGCAGATGCTGTTGTTGTTCCTTGCAATAACTGCGATTCGTTTCTCAGATAGATATTCCCATTGTTTTGCAGATTAATGTCTTGTTTTACATACAGAACCTGGTCTTTAGCATACATATAACTGTTTGTACTGACATAGAGCTGTGCCTGAACTGCAGATGATAACAGTAACGGTAATAAGTATAGAAGCTTTTTCATGATTATTAGATTTGGGTTATTTAACACTCATGTTGAATGATCGAACCAGAAAGCTTTGTGCTGTGGTACCGGTACCCTGGTTGAGTCTTCTTATCCATAATTCTACAGAATCGCCTGTGTTAAGATAGACAGAGCCTTGTACGGGAAAAGACTGTATATAACCTGCGTTGGTATCGATTATGGTTTCTGTAGCTACTTGCGGATCGGTTCCACCGGCGGCCGGTATTCTCATGATAAAAAACGCATATTCAGTATTGCTTACACCGGAGACATTTCCAAAAGATATGGAACAGTTCACCTGAAATACCCTTCCTTTCTTGCCGGAGTAGGTAATCCGGTTGGTTTGAGCTGAGGTTGTCCTGTAAAGATTAGAACTAAGTCCCGCAGCAATAGTGAGTTTAACATTGGTAGCAAGTGTTCCTACCGGAGTCTGGCTTTGGGCTGTTCCGGTTCGGTCAAGATAAACGGTTCCACTGGATTGAGAATCACCTTCATTGGGAATCCCCGTGCATCGTACCGACCAACTGTTGTTGAAATTAAAACCGGTATAGCTCCCCACCGTGTAAGGATTAATGTATTTTCCCGTTGTAAGTGTTCCGGTAAAAACTACGGTTTCCATTACGGCATCGCCGGTGATGGTTGGGTTGGCAGAAACATCAAGCCCTATTTTTGTTCCGGTTACTTCACTAAAACCGCCTTGTTTGGTAACCAGCCCGAAAGTGCCCTGCAAGGTTTCATAGGTTCCGGAGTTATTTGAAAACCACCCGGCATTGCTTATTAATAAACGGCTGATGTCTTTATAGATAATACCGGTAGTATTGTTGACATATTGTACGATACTGGTAAATACCAGTGCAAAGTTTTCCAGCTTTCCTACATTTGCGGATGAACTTATGATACAATCTCTTACAATCATACTTTGAGTTTGTGTACCACCTCCTATGGAGCCCGTTCCGGTAATATTAAATACATTTCCGGCTGTAGCCTGCAGCGTCAGCACGCGCATTGAACCGCCTGTTGTTCCTGTAAAGAGGTCGCCTGTTGCCTTAACCAGCTTGTCTTCTGATGAATCTGCACCTGCAATATAGGCATTATTGAGTTCTATAGGAAGGTCCACATTAATTGTTCCGTTAATTTCATATAAGGTTGCAGCGTCCAGCAGGTATTTTGTATTTGAACCCGCTGTTTTTTCAGCCGCGAGTACAGTAGCCAGAACGTCTGTCGACCTGATGAGTTTGTATTTCAACCTTCCGTCTTTGCCATTGTTGATTTTTATCCAGGAAGTTGTTGGAGTGTCGTAGAAATAAAACGATGCCAACGTAGTGTCATAAACAATCATTCCGTTGGCAGGAGTTGTAATTGCTGTCCTTTGGGCGGTTGTCATTCTTGGAGTTACGAATCCCTGTGTGGTAGATTCTACATGAAGTGCGGCTGTTGGTTCTGGCGTGGTAGTGCCAATCCCAATTTGCGAATATCCGGTCATGCTTAGCAATAGCAAAAGCACCATCGGAATGGTTTTAGTAATTGTCGTCATAGCAATATGATTTGAGGTATCTCAAATTTAAATAAAAATTATTGAATATTTATTATTAAATAAATAATTAACAGATGAATATTGCTTTTTATGCTGATTTTACTGATAAAATAATAATTCACATTTAGTGAATTTATTTGTAATATATAATCTTTTAATGCGAAAAATTATACAAATAAAAAAGACCCTTGTAAGGGTCTTTTCAGAAAGTATACTAAGATTGTTTTTAGTCAAGAAGATGAAATAGTTCCGGATTGCTTTCTTCTCCGTTTACAATGATGGAAAGCTTGTGCAGGCCCGGATAAAATTTACGTGTTGTAATAGGTTTGAATGATTGCTTTCTTTTGATGGTTTCTTTTTGTCCGGCAAAATAAGTCCTTTCGCTTATCTTAAAAACTTTTTTAGATAACTGTCCGTTTGCTTTGTTGTAATAAACGGCATATTCCAGACGGATGTGTTTTGGTTCCTTATTGGTATTGTTAACTGTAAATTCAAACTCAAGACTTTGGGGTAACTTTATTTGTGGCGTGTTAATATGAAAACCGGAAGTCTCCAAACCTTTGCTGTCAAGTCCGTAATGGCTTAGTATTTCGGGATGTCCCTGCTTGAGTAATGTCCGGCTGCCGTGTTTAATAATAGCATCGGTTTCTTTGCTGTGTCCTTTCCATTGCCGGGCAATAGACAATATGATATGCGGATGGTCTTTGGCAATATCATTAAGGTTGTTAGCGACACTGCGACGAACATATTCTGACGGGTCGTTTTTCAGGTTTTCTAAAATTGGCAATATAGCTGTCGGGTCTTTTTTTAATTCCGGTAATGCCATAGCCCACGGTAGCCTTGGACGGCTTCCTTCGCTCGCCAATCTTCTTACCTTATGACTTTTGTGTAATGACCATTTTTCCATCTGTTCAATCATCTGGTTGCCATATCTGACAATAAATGGCCTTACGGCAAATTCGCAGGATATAAATTGTGTTACAAACTCGATTGATTTTACGGCGTTACTATAATCATCCAGGCCATAGGTTTCAATATAATCCGGAAAAAAGATATAGGCAAGACTGTCTTCTCCATGTTGGTTTTCGCGGAGAAGATGGATTGTCTTTTCTAAAATGCCGGAAGCTGCTCCAAAATCATCGGGCATAAAATTGCGCAGTACTTTTGTCGTATGGCGCATTCTGTCTTTCAATTCTTTTTGAGAAAATGAATCGTCAAAGATTTGAGCAACGAAAGTTTTCTTTTCAAAAGAAGGAACAGTTTGTTGTAAAATATTGGCTAGCCGGTCGTAAAAAACAGGTGAGTAAATGTCTTTGAGGGCACTCATGCAAACGGATTATTTTATGGTGTGATTAATTCTATAGCCTTTGAAGGTAACGTGATACTTATGATTGCCAAAAGTAAAGAAATTACAGAAGCAACGGTACGGATGCTGTGAAGATTATTCCAGGGAATTTCAAAATTTTTACGGGCCCTGCTGATTTCTTCAAGTGTTGCGGTTTTTAAGGGGAAAGCATCGAGTGCTTCATTCAAGGGCACATTTCCAAAAATGGTGACGCCAAAAGTACCGCAGGCATAAAGTACAAAAGCGCCAAGCAAAAGCAGGAATTTTGGTGAATCCCATGTAGTAAAATTGAAGAAAAGGCTCACGGGGAAAAACAGTAATGTTCCCATAAAGCTCAAAAAGAACAAAGGGTTTATTATGGCCCTGTTGATGGACTGCATTGCTGCAAGATAACCGGAATCATCCAGTTGTTTTAGTCCGGGATTTACAGAGCAGGAGTAGCTGTAAAATAACCCTGCTGTCAGGGCCAGCATCAGGGTTGAAATAATGAGTGTCAGTGTTGCCATAGTTGTTTTTTTCATGATTAGTGGTTTTATTTTCGTAATGATTTTATATAGGTTGCCACAGATTCAATTTCTGTTTGCGATAGTCTCTTTTCCCAACGGGGCATGCCTCTCCTGCCTTTAGAGATTACCGAAATAAGTTCGTTATTTTCCAAACGGCTTAGTTGCAGATTTTTTGCTCCAAAAAGCCCTTTTGTGCCATCACTTCCATGGCATCTTTGGCATTTGTGCTCAAAAATAGATTTGCCTTCGGCGCTATTGTTTTGCGCTTTAGTCTGGTGAATGTTTATTATCAGAAGGCCAATGTATAGAAATGTTTTCATGTTTTTTTCAGCAAAGTTGCCTGGAAAAACAGAAAGAAAATAGAATCAAACCGACACAATGGGCTGCGCTGCAAAATTATTTTCAAATTCTGACAGATACAGTTTCGGGGTCACGCCGGTAAATTCTTTAAAAGTGCGTGTGAAATGTGACTGGTCTGAAAAGCCATTTTCATAGGCAATGTCAGAAAGTTTGGTATAATCATATGTATGCAGCTGTGTCAGAGCGGAACGAAACCGGCAGACTCTTGCAAAAAGGCGGGGAGATATGCCAATGGAGTTTTCGAATCGTCTTTCAAATGTGCGTTCTGACAGACTGAATTTTTTATGCAAATCGGTCAGGATAACCTCACCGTTGTAACGGATAATGGTTTCTGTGGCCTGCTGCAATATGAGGTCGGAATTGTCTTTTGAAGCAATCGTTAGAAGAAAATCGGAAATAAGCCTGATTTGATTTTCGACAGAAGCGGCTTCGGATAATTTTTCCAGCAAAACGGGCGTTTCCTTTGGCTGTAGCAATGATATATCCAGGCAGGTATCTGTAATTTCGCTCGCATTGATTCTAAAAAGAGAACCAAATACATGCGGTTTTAGGTAAAAGATAATTTTGGTAAATTGTCCGAAAGAAAAAAGATTAATTGGTTTTATGGTCTGTCCGTAAAGATAAAAGCTGGAAAGCTTTTCGTTACAGGAATCCGTAAAAAAGCCATGATTGGATTGGCTGAATAGAATACCCGGACACCCGTCTGCAAAAAAACGCAGGTAACTTTCAGACTGCAGAGAAGCGCCCGAGGTAATTACCTCAATATGTTTTACAAATGCCGATAGCTGTAATGTTGGCGCTATGGAATTAAAATTCATCGCGTTTCTGTCTGTAGTTCATACAAATATACTAAATGTGTTTTGGAGAAAATAAAAAGTGAGGCTGTATTAGCATACAGAATTATGCCTTTGTTGATTGCAACTGAGAATTTCTATAGGATTATAACAAATTATAATATAAGCCTAAACTTTCTTCTCGTTAAATCTGATTATATTTACGTAAAGTAAAACGTATCATTAATTCCTTTAAATTAGAATTTATGGATAATAATAAAATACCTTTTGAGGAATCTCTGGAGAGGCTGTTTGTTGAAGAAAGTGCTATTCCGGAACAGTTCCGAATCGGGGAAATCCACCAAAAAGAATACCTGAGCAATGGTGAAATGAAAAAATGGAGCGGAGAAGTCCATGAAGTCTATTCGCCAGTTTATATAAAAACAGCCAGCGGGTTGCAGCCAAAACTGATAGGAAGCTATCCGGTTGGAACCCCAAAAGAAGCGCAGGCATCGCTTGATGCCGCTGTAGAGGCTTATAATGATGGGAGAGGAGAGTGGCCAACCATGAGCGTATCTGAAAGAATACATCATGTGGAGCAGTTTACGGGCAGGATGATTGCTAAAAAGGAAATGGTAGTCAGGCTCATTATGTGGGAAATTGGAAAATCCTATGCTGATTCTGTAAAAGAGTTTGACAGGACGGTGGAGTATATTTATGCCACAATCGATTCGCTAAAGAACCTGGACAGGGATTCTTCACGCTTTGAAATTGCCGAAGGTATAGCCGCACAGATTCGTCGTTCGCCACTTGGAGTAGTACTTTGTATGGGACCATTTAATTATCCGTTAAATGAAACTTTTACAACATTGATTCCTGCACTGATAATGGGAAATACGATTCTCTTTAAACCACCCAAATTTGGAACCCTGCTGCATTATCCTTTGCAGGAAGCTTTTCAGGAAAGTTTTCCAAAAGGTGTCATCAATGTCATTTATGGCAGAGGCAGTGATATTATTCCGGGATTAATGCATTCAGGGAAAATTAATGTACTGACGCTCATAGGTTCCAGCAAAGTAGCCAATGAGTTGAAAAAGCAGCACCCAAAAGTAAACCGTCTTCGTGCCGTATTGGGATTGGATGCAAAAAATGCTTCAATTATTACTTCAAAAGCGGATATTGGTTTAGCTGTTAAAGAAACTATTACGGGTTCATTATCATTTAACGGACAGCGTTGCACGGCTTTGAAAATAGTATGGGTTCATCGCAGTATAGCCGACCAGTTTTTAAGTGAATTCAGCAAAGCGGTGAGCAATTTGAAATTTGGCCTCCCATGGGAAGAAGGAGTATCTTTAACACCACTACCTGAACCTTATAAAATAGAGTATTTGAATGATTGCATTAAGGATGCCGAAGAACATGGTGCCAAGGTAGTAAATGAAAACGGTGGCGTATCAAAAGCGTCCTTTTTCTATCCGGCCGTGGTTTATCCGGTAAATGAAAAGATGAAGCTTTATCACGAAGAACAATTCGGGCCTATTATTCCGGTGGTTCCTTTTGATGATGTCGAAGAAGTAATCCAATATCTGATAGATGCTCAATACGGACAGCAGGTAAGTATTTTTAGTAGGGATGCTTCTGAAGTAGGGGCACTTATCGATCCGTTAGTCAATCAGGTAAGCCGTGTCAATATCAACAGCCAGTCGCAACGTGGACCCGATATTTTTCCTTTTACGGGAAGAAAAGACAGTGCAGAGGGAACTTTGTCTATTCCGGATGCCATCCGTTCTTTTTCCATCCGTTCGTTAGTGGCTTTTAAAATGAATGATGCCAATAAGGAACTCATTAATGAGATTGTAAATTCGGATAAATCTAATTTCCTAAGTACTAAATTTATATTTTAGTTGATAGTCAAAAGTCAAAAGTCAAAAGTCGATAGTCTATAGTGGAAAGTCTATAGTGGAAAGTCTATAGTCGATAGTTGAAAAGGTCTGCCTATGGGTGGGCCTTTTTTAATTTTCTTCGTTTTCAAGAATTTTAATCATCTTGAAGGATTTCAGCAAATGAAAAAGTCCGGGTAGAATTATCAGTCCACCAATGATAAGGGAAATGCCCAGAATGGTTATCGTACTTTCCGGGGCCATATCGTCCAGTAAGCTGATTTGTCCTGTTTTGGTAATGATAAGGTTAGGGAAATGGGCGCCTACGGCGGCAGAAAGAATCAGCAATACCTGAAGTCCAGCTAAAAACCGGCACCATACTATTTTTCCTTTTCGGATGCTTTTCCAAAGCGGAACCAGTAACAACCCTGATACTGCTACTGCGCCAATGGCGTAATAATTTTTGAGTACGTCGAGAACAAATTTATTTTCTTCAAAGTAGGCTACGGCAAGTGTCACAAATCCTAAAACAACCACTACCCACGTAGCTATTCCTGCTTTACGGATATACATTCTCCTTTCATATTCTGTAGCTTCTCCAATCAGGAAAGTAGCAGAAAGGAATACGCATAGCGCACTGAAGAAAAATCCGGTGAGGATAGGAAACGGCTGTAACCATGGTTTTATATAAACGGAGGCAAAATCGGCATTAGGAGTATTTTCAAGAAGAACGATATTACCGCTAATCAAAGCTCCGTATGTCATGCCCAGAAAAATTGGAGTAACAAGACATGAAAATTCAAACATGCGGTCGTATAACAACTGTGATTTGTCTTTTACGGCATCATAATGGCGGAAAACAAATGCAACACCGCGAAGTGTAATGCCTAGTAAAATTAAGGTCAGCGGAATGTGGAGGTAAATAATGATAACGTTGTAAAATCCGGGAAAAGCAATCCAAAGAATTACAATCAGGATGATAATCCAGATATGGTTGGCTTCCCAGACGGGACCCATAACGCTATAAACCCTTTTCTTGATAGAGACCTGGTGGTCTTTTGATGAAAAAAGTTCCAATATTCCGGCACCAAAATCAGCGCCACCCAGCAAGGCATAAAGGAATAATGAAAACAATGTAAAGAATAAGACAACGTATAGCATAATCTTTAATTTTCAGAGTTATTGAGTACTTTAATCTGACGTATCATCAGCCAGGTTACCGCAACGGAAAGGACGGCATATAGGATTACATAAAGGTAAAAGCTGTAAATCATTCCCGGCATTGGCGTAACCGCATCTTTGGTGCGCATTACATTATGGATAATCCAGGGTTGTCTCCCTACTTCCGTAACAATCCATCCGGCTTCCAGGGCCAGAAAACCGACAGGCGCCAGACAGGCAAAAAACAGCCAGTACTTTTTGGAGGCTTGCCATTTTTTCTTTTTAAGGCTTATAAAATAAAGCAGTCCCGAAAACATGAGCAGTGTTCCAAGGCCTACCATAACCTGAAAAGCGTAATGGGTGATAGCAACCGGGGGATGGTCTTCTTTTGGGAAGTCGTTCAGGCCTTTAACCTCGGCATTAAAATCACCAAAAGACAAGAATGAAAGTGCTTTCGGGATTTCAAGTTTATAACTAACCGTTTGAGTTTCTTCGTCTACAATCCCGCCAATATAGAGCGGTGCTCCTTTTTCGGTTTCATAATGGGCTTCCATAGCCGCCAGCTTTACCGGCTGTCTTTGGGCAATGTCTTTGGCAGAAAGGTCTCCGCTCAAAGGTTGTAACAGTGCCGCGACAGCTCCAAAAACGATGGCTATTTTGAAAGCCTCAAGGTGGAGTGCTACGTTTCTGTTTTTATAAATCTGCCAGGCATGGATTCCCGCTACCGCAAAAGAAGTAGCGACAAAGGCGGCCAATGTCATGTGTAAGGCCTGCGTAAACCATGCCGGATTAAGAAAAGCTTTTAAAGGGTCAATATTGAGAAATTGACCGTTTACATAATCAAAACCGGAAGGAGCATTCATCCAGCTGTTGGCTGACACCACCAATATTCCGGAAGCAACCCCGGAAAGCCCCACAATGATTCCTGTTAGCAAATGGAATTTTTCCGGCAGTTTGTTCCAGCCATACAGATAAAATCCCAGAGCCAGTGCTTCTACAAAAAAAGCGGCCCCTTCGAGTGAGAAAGGCATTCCGATTATTGGCCCGGCGTGTTTCATGAATTCGGGCCATAATAATCCCAATTCAAACGATAAGGCCGTGCCCGAAACGGCACCCGTCACAAAGAAGATAGCGACGCCTTTTTGCCAGGATTTTGTCAGTTTGAGAAAAACAGGTTTTCTTGTCCTTAGCCATTTGTAATGTGAAAGTACCATAAAGAAAGGCATTACCATTCCAATACAGGCAAAGACAATATGGAAAATGAGGGTAAATGCCATCTGCATTCTTGCAGCATCTAAATTATCCATAAGAGTTTCAATTTAGCCTAACAAAGATAGTTCAGAAAAGGCAGAAAGCCTTGTTTTTTCTGACTTAAATTGATTAAAAATGAAGATTTTGGCTGTAAAATATAAAGTGAAATAAAACCGTTTCTTTAACAAAAAGATAGCTTTAGGATTGAAGCCGGAAGAAAAAAATACTTTGTATCAAAAATATCATAAAAGAGCCAATTTTATGGAAGGATTTAGCGTTTTTGTTAATAGTGAAAAATAACAATTTTTGATATTTCTGTTTTTTGATTTGATTTGGAATCGGCAAAAAATAGTATCTTTGGAGCAAATAAATAGCATAATGACCACAACTGAAATGTCTACCGAACTTGAACAGTATTTCCAGCAATTCCGAAATAATATTATTGGGATTGATCAGGAATTTATTTCTCCTTTTGGGAAAAAGAAAATCATTTATACGGATTGGACAGCGAGTGGCCGCCTTTATCGCCCGATAGAGGAAAAGCTTATGAATGATTTTGGCCCGTTTGTAGCCAATACGCATACGGAAACTACGGTTTCCGGAACGGCAATGACCATGGCCTATCACGAAGCACGACATATTATTAAAAAGCACGTTAATGCCAACGAAGATGATATACTGATTGCAGACGGAACAGGTATGACGGGTGTGATTAATAAATTCCAAAGAATCCTGGGTTTGAAAATTCCGGAAAACCTTCGCGAATTTACTGCCATTCCGGACGAAAAACGACCTGTTGTTTTTGTTTCGCATATGGAGCACCACTCCAATCAGACTTCATGGCTGGAAACTATTGCTAAAGTAGAAGTGATTCCGGCCTGTGAAAAAGGATTACTTTGTATGGATAGTTTTAAGGCGCTTTTGGAGAAATACAAAGACCATACGCTAAAGATTGCTTCCATAACTTCCTGCTCAAATGTTACAGGTATCAGAACGCCGTATTATGAAGTGGCAAAACTGATGCATCAGAACAATGGTGTCTGTTTTGTAGATTTTGCCTGTTCGGCTCCGTATGTTGATATTAATATGCATCCGGAAGATAAGGAAGCCTATTTGGATGCTATCTTCTTTTCTCCGCATAAATTTCTGGGCGGACCTGGTACTTCAGGAATTTTAATTTTTAACAAAAAGCTGTATAAAAACATGATTCCGGACCATCCGGGTGGTGGAACTGTATCGTGGACAAACCCGTGGGGTGAACATAAATATCTTGATAATATAGAGGAACGTGAAGATGGTGGTACTCCTGGTTTTCTTCAGGCCATCAAAACTGCTTTGGCTATACAGCTCAAGGAAAAGATGGGTGTGAAGAACATACTAAAAAGAGAACACGAAATAATCGATTATGTTTTTTCTGAACTGGGTGCTATTCCCAATATCACTATTTTGGCAGACCAGCATAAAGACAGATTGGGCGTGATTTCCTTTTATATTGACGGTTTGCATTTCAATCTGGGAGTAAAACTGCTGAATGATAAATTCGGAATACAGACCCGGGGAGGTTGCAGTTGTGCCGGGACCTACGGGCATTATTTACTGCATGTTGATGAAGAAACTTCGCACGACCTGACAAATTCTATTACAGCAGGTGACCTGATTAGAAAACCGGGATGGATTCGAATGTCAATTCATCCTACCACTACCAATGCAGAGATTCAGTTTGTCTGTGAAAGTATCAAAGCCGTAGCCCAAAACCACGAGGAGTGGGGTAGCGAATATGAATACCATAAAAACTCCAACGAGTTTACCCATAAAAATGCTTCAAACCCTGAAAAAGAGTTGGTGAAACAGTGGTTTAGCGCTATTTAGGAGATTTGTCGCGGAATTTCCAGCGTTTGTGGGTCCACAGATAATATTCCGGAGCTTTTAAGATTTGCTGTTCTACCATGCGAAGAAACATATCAGATATCTGGTAGTTTGGAATTTCTTTCGGATGGTCCACCATTTCGGCAAAAGTGGCTTCATAATAACCGCGTTTGGTTTTGACTACATCCACAAAAATTACATTCAGGTCCATTCGTTTGGCAATCATTTCGGCTCCTGTATGCATAGGTACCCTTACACCAAAAAAATCTCCCCAATGAAAAGCTTTGGATGCTTTTGGAGATTGGTCGCTGGCAAAGCCATAGACGCCTTTTATGCCATTTTTTTGATTTTCATGGATAACATTGATGGTTTCTTTCGTATCGATAAGATGTGCATGGAATTTGGCGCGGATGTTTCTTACCAGTTTGTCAAAATATTTGTTGCGAATTGTTTTATAGATGGCATAGCCTTTAAAAGTAATTTTTCGATTCATTGAAATCAGCCATTCATAACTTCCGTAATGAGAACAGAACAGGGCTATGCTTTTTCCTCTTTTTTCCATTTCAAGATATACTTCGAGGTTGGTAAACTTGAAACGCTTTTCAATTTCCGAATCCGAAATGGTCATTGTTTTTATCATTTCGACAAAATTATCGCAGAAATGATGGTAGAATTTTTTTTCAACGATGCGTTTTTCCTGTTTGGAAAGATGGGGAAGGGCAATATCGAGATTCTCCCTAACTGTCTTTTTTCTATAACCGATAATATAATAAACCAGAATATAAACACAATCAGAGAAAAAATAAAGTACTCTAAAAGGCAATATTGACATCAGCCACAAGAACGGATAAAGAATAATAAAAAGTAGTAACTGCATTCGAGGAATATTTTATGCAAATATAAGGCTAATGCTGTTAAATAGTATAGTGCTTTTACAATTGATAAGGAAAGGGTTTGTATTTTTACGCTCAAATTACTTCTTATGAATATTTTTCTTATCGTTATTATTGCCCTGAATTTGATTGTTAGTTTTAAAGGATTCAACGATTTGTCTTTTTTCAGAAAATACGAATTCCATGTAGGCAGCATTCGTGCCGGTGAACAGATTCGTATGTTTTCTTCAGGATTTCTTCATGTAGATATTGCGCATCTGGCATTTAATATGCTGACGCTTTATTTGTTTGCTCCTTATGTAATTGCAGGATTGGGTTCGCTTACTTTCCTTATGATTTATGCCGGAAGTCTTATTTTAGGTAATCTGTTGACTATGGCTTTACATAAAAATGATTATAGCTACAGGGCAGTGGGAGCGTCAGGAGCGGTAATAGGAGTGGTTTATGCTGCTATTCTGGTACAGCCCGCGTTAGAAATTTATTTTATGCCGGGTTATATTTTTGGAATTATCTATCTTTTATATTCGATTTACGGAATGAAATCCAAAAGTGATAATATTGGCCATACGGCACATTTTGGAGGAGCTATTGGCGGTTATATTATTACTCTGTCACGAGCGCCTGTTATTATTTCCGAAAACACTTTTACGGTAATCATACTTGCTGTTCCTATTGTCATACTTTTTATCATGGCTAAGACAGGAAAATTGTAATTTTTCAAAAAATGTTTTTTACAGCGGCCTGTAATTTTATAAGGCTTAGCTTTCAGTATTTTAGTGTTAAAAATAATTAGTTATTTATTTAAAAAACCTGTATTTTTATACTGGTTTTGCAAAAAACATGACCAAAAAAAGAAGGCAATTCTGATATTGGCACGTAATTTGGAAATACTCAAAAAAAAATAAATACAAACACTATGAAAAAAACAATTTTTATCCTGATGACCATTTTCGCAACAGCCGCACAGGCGCAAGAAATTAAGCAAGTTCCACAGATTAACGTTTCTGGGGAAGGAAAAATTAAAGTAACACCAGACTATGCTATCATTTCGATTGGTGTTGAAAACACTGGGGCTGATGCAGCAGAAGTCAAAAAGAAAAATGATGCAACAGTTGATGCAGTAATCAAATACTTAAAAGGCTTTAAATTGCCTGCATCAGACTACCAGACAAAACAGGTGTACCTGCACAAAAGCTACGATTATAACAAAAAGAAAAACACTTTTGTAGCATCACAACAGATTACGGTGACACTTAAGGACCTGTCTAAGTATGATACTTTAATGATGGGATTGGTTGATACCGGAATCAACAACATTAATGGAGTAGAATTCAAGTCTACAAAAGTAGCACAGCTTGAATCTGAAGCCAGAAGAGCAGCTGTAGCCGATGCAAAAACTAAAGCGATGGATTATGCCTCTGCATTAAACCAGAAAGTAGGTAAGGCTATCATGGTTTCTGACAACTCTCAAACACACTATCCGGTTCCGGTAATGTATGCAATGAAAGCAGAAGCTGCCGGTGATGCAATGTCAAGAGAAACTTTGGCAATTGGAGAAATTGAAATTACGGCCAACGTAACAATAAGCTTCTCTTTGGAATAATAGCTCAAAAAATTAATAAAAAAGCCTGGGGATTTCCCCGGGCTTTTTTTCTTGGTGTAAGATGTTATTTAATCTCATAATTTACAGTAATTTAGTCAATACCATATCTTCAGGAATAACAAAATCAGAATCGTCCGGTTCTACGCCGTTACTACAGGGTCTGGTATGAAAATAACGAGTATCAGTAGTTCGTTTCCAATAGAGTTTTTCGGGATTACTGTTATTGTATATAATATCTAAACTTCCAAGTTTTCTTCTTCGATGACAATTGTTAGTAGAAGGTTCTGTGTAATAAAAACCAATAGTGTAATTTACAACAAAGTTGCTTTGTATCTGACTTGGTTTTGTATTTATAAGCCCTTGTTCCCTTGGATAGCTGTTTGTACCGTAATTGTCATAAATAACCCTGCCATTTTTTTTGTATAAGAATTTTGTGAAAAGTTTGTCCCCAAATACATTGTAATGCTCATTTTCCATTACCTTTTCTTTAAAGAATGTAATTTTGAAGTAATTTGTTCCGTCATCATAAATCCAGGTTCCTATAAGGTTTTGGAGTTTGTTATTGGTATCTTTATAGTAACTGTTTGGATAATCCATGTAATTATTTCGCAGACGTTCTTCAATAGGTCTTACAATTTCTTGCCCTTTCATTGAGAATGTAATTAATAGCAGTGCTATTATTACAATTGTATTTTTTAATTTTTTCATACCATATCAATTATATTTCGTGTGTATAGCCCATTTATAATTTCCGTCTGCATCCAGAGTTGCAGAGAAAAGGGTCAGGCCTGTTGTATGTTCTTTTAGAAAGTCAATCAGGTAATCCGATAATAGTTTATCATATTCTATATTGGGTAAAATACAGTTACAATCCCGCACTGCTTTTATTCTCACATCTTCATAATACTTTAAATTGAAATTATCTTTAAAATTTTCATCTGACATCTTATTCGCAAAATTTTTAGCTTTTCGTGGATTAGTTACCCTAAGCGCAAAAATGCCTAAATCTGAAACCAGTATTGAGGTTATGTTCTCAGCATCAGGAGCCTCATGCTCTTTCTTTCGTTTGTAATAATAACCCATTCCATCAGTATCTTCAGATGAAAAGACAGGCTCTAAACCAGGGGAATGTGCATGTGTATTCTTACTATAGAATGCTCATATACGGGACCGAAATCTATTCCTGCATATTGAGGTCTTTCGACTTCTACACGATATTCTGCAGATTCATCGTTGTAATCTTCTATAAAAAATTCTGCTCCCAGTTCCATTCGAGCGGTTCTTACGGCTCTATGAAGTTCTTCAATTTTATCCTTAACTTCTGTTCTGTTTGTAATTCTGTTTAATTCCTTAATATGGTTTCGCATATTATTTCTGTCGGGTAGTACAGGCGTAGTTATTAGGTTATTGTCACCTTCAGTTATACTTCCTGTGCCTGTATCTTCTCTGCCCGGGCTTCCATCACCGCCGCCACCGCTGCCCGGACCAACACTAACGCCTCCCGTATTTCCGTTTCCAGTGGTTGGGCCGTGGCCAATGCCACCACTGGAAAGACAGCCTTTATTGATAAAAAGGACGGTATATTCTTCCTTTGTCCAGTTTGAAACACATCTGCCATCATTATCTCCTTTGTCTGTGATCCTGTTTCCGTTTTTGTCATCGCAGTAATTTTTTGTTATTATTGCTACTCTAACGCAGTTACTACCATTGCCTCCAATATTGAATTTTGATTGGGTTTTGATTTCCAGTAATGTCGTTGGTACCAGATCCTTTGGTTGTATACCAGAGGCAAGCAATTCTCTTTCTTTATCGGAAAGTAAGTATTCCGCAACATATGCTGTGTATTCCTTTCCATCAGAAACGAGTATTAAATTTTCGATCCTGCTACTTCCGGGCTCATTTATGATTCGAAAAGTAATGGTATGAAACTCACCTTTGCTAATGCGTATGGCATTTTCGGTATCGACATTATAACCGTAATTTTTTATATTGACTGACCTTGCCCGTAGCGCACCACTTTCTTCAGATTGCAAATCAGTTAGTTTTTGCAGAACAGCGTTGTTTTTGCTTAAATCTGAAAAGCTGAGGTTTTCCAGTTTCAGTTCAGGATTGCCCTTTGGTTTATTCTTTTCGAGCGGGTCAGTTTCACATGCAGAGGCAAATAATAGCATACAAATTATTGCGACTCTGGAAATAGCCTGTTTTTTTCTTCTCGGCTTCATATGGCTTATAATTTAGATTTTGGCGTATCTCTTTAAGAAAAAACATATGTGGGAGTAGATAAGCAGGTTGCCCTGACAAAAAGAGTTTTTTACGAAAATAGTAGTTTTTTAATTGATTGTCAAATAGTTGTGTTTTTTAATCGGTATTAAACGATTACAAATGTTTAATTAGTAATTGTTTAGAGATGATTTTTAGAGCTATCTTAGCTAAAGCGGGATTACTATAGATTGTGGCAATATGAAAGGATGGAGGTTCTGAAATAGTAATCCAATTTATTTTGGGTCTTATTTCTGCCAAATAATTTATGTGTTTGGGACATAAAACAAAAAAACCTGTAAATCTAAATTTACAGGTTTTGTGTTTGTTGTGGGGGGAGCAGGATTCGAACCTGCGAAGGTTTCCCAACGGATTTACAGTCCGTCCTCGTTGGCCGCTTGAGTATCCCCCCGCCTTGCTTATTGCGGTTGCAAATATAGCACTGTTTTTAGTTTATGCAAGTCTTTTTTGTAGATATTTTACAACAAAATTTTAATGTATTGGTAATGAATAAAATAAAAAAATCTCCACAAGGGAGATTTTTATGATTTGTTTCGGAATATGAATTAAGCGCCTAAAAGTTCTTTTACTTTTGCTCTCAATTCTTCTCCACGAAGGTCTTTTGCTACAATTTTTCCTGAAGCATCAAGGATGAAAGTTGCAGGAATTGAAGTAATGTTGTATTTCTTAGCAATAGGGTCTTGCCAGAATTTCAGGTTTGAAACGTGTGTCCAGGTCAATTTATCAGCCTCTATAGCTTTTTTCCAGCTTTCTGCTTCACCTTCTCTGTCAAGAGATACTCCAATGATGTTTAATCCTTTATCGTGGAATTCATTGTATAATGCCACAACGTTTGGATTTTCCTGACGGCAAGGTCCACACCATGAAGCCCAAAAATCAATGATGGTTACTTTTCCTAAAGATTCTTTAAGGGAAACTGTTTTCCCTTCCGGGTTTTTAGCTGAGAAATCAGGTGCTTTTTTACCAATTTCAACTGCCAGACGGTTCTCTAATTTTTCCTTGATTGCTTTTCCCGGCTTCGTGTTTTTTAATTCAGAAGTAAGGCCATCGTATATTTTCTGGATTCTTGCAAAATCAGGCTCAGGTGTATTGAAAAGGCTTTGCGTAATCAGTGCACTGATGAATGATTTTGGATTTTTCTCAGAATAAGAATAATACTTCTCGATAAGCGGCTCCTGAATTTTTCCGTATTCTTTCATCAACTGGTTGATTACTGCAGTATCTTTTGCTTGTTGTGCAGCCGTCATTTTTTCCATATTCATCTGTTGGAAAGCCATAGCTTTTTTCTGAATATCTTTCTGGATAGCCTGAGTATCTGTCTTGAACTTCGTTAATTCTTCGTTGTTATACGTTCCGGTAACTTTTGATTTTCCAAGCGTATCTTTGTCAACAGCAATATTGATTTTACCATTTTCAAGAACGAAATCAATTTCTCCTTGTTTTGTTTCTATTCTTAAAGAGTGGATAGATGGTTCTGTAGCGGTACCTTTAAGTTCAAATTTTCCATTTTCAACTTTTACGGTATCAACAGGAATCATTTTTCCCATGATTTCTTCATCCTGTTTTTGAAGAATTACGGTTTTTCCATTTTCGACACCGGTTACTGTACCTGTAATGATATATTCGCCATCACCTGATTTGTTACAGGAAACCATGAATGCCGTAACAGAAAGCAATAAAAGGATTTTTTTCATTTTTAATTTCATTTTTGAATTTAGTTAGCAAAAGTATTTAAAATTATAATCGGATTATGGCAAACTGCCTAAATTTTAAGAATTATTTATTGGTTGAAGGACAGACAAATGCGGTCAGTGGAAGGCCTGTTTTTCTAATACCGGCTATTCCTTTTTCCACATTAATCATGTTGTGGTAGCCTCTTGCTTTTAGTATGGATGCCATAATAACCGAACGATAACCTCCGGCACAGTGCAAATAGAAGTTTTCATCTTTTGGCACTTCAGCTAATTGCTCGTTGACAAAATCCAAAGGAATATTTAAGGCATTCTCAACGTGTTCTGCATTGAACTCTCCCGGTTTGCGGGCATCAACAATAATGCTTTTTTCGTTTACTTCGGATTGAAATTGTTCCGGAGAAATTGATTCAATACTGTCTGTTTCAAAGCCGGCTTCTTTCCAGGCGGCAATGCCACCTTTCAGGTATCCCAATGAATTGTCAAAACCAACTCTGGAAAGTCGGGTAATGGTTTCTTCTTCTCTTCCTTCCGGGGTGATTAGCAGCAACGGTTGTTTTACATCCCGAATCAAAGCACCAACCCACGGTGCAAATCCTCCCTGGATGCCAATGAATATAGAACCGGGGATGTGGCTTTTTACAAAATCATCTTCATGGCGAACGTCCAATATCAGCGCCTCGGACTGGTTGGCAATAGCTTCAAACTCTCTCGGAGTTAGTGGCTTGAATGATTTTTCCAATATGTTGTCAAGACTTTCATAACCCTGAATGTTCATCATTACATTTTGAGGGAAATAAGCCGGTGGAATTCCCAATCCGTCAAGAAGCTCTGCTGTAAATTCTTCACGGGTCATGTCTGCCCTTAAAGCATAATTTGTTTTTTTCTGGTTGCCTAACGTGTCTGTAGTTTCCTTGCTCATGTTTTTTCCGCAGGCACTGCCGGCTCCATGGCTTGGATAAACAATTAAATCATCAGGAAGTATCATGATTTTGTTTCGAAGCGAATCGTATAAATGAGAAGCCAGTTTTTCCTGGGTCAGGTCGCTTGACATCTTTTGTGCCAAATCCGGACGCCCCACATCACCAATAAACAGGGTGTCACCGGTAATGATGCCGTGTTGCTTTCCGTTTTCGTCCGTAAGCAGATAACAGGTACTTTCCATCGTGTGTCCCGGTGTATGGATTGCCTTTATGGTATAGGCTCCCACTTTAAATTCCTGTCCGTCTTCAGCGATGATGGCTTCAAAATTAGGTTTTGCTGTAGGACCATACACAATCTGACCACCTGATTTTTTTGCAAGGTCCAAATGGCCCGAAACGAAATCAGCATGGAAATGGGTTTCGAAAATGTATTTTATTTTAGCATTATCCTTAGTTGCACGGTCAATATAGGGCTGTACTTCACGTAAAGGGTCGAAAATAGCTGCTTCGCCGTTACTTTCCAGATAGTAGGCCGCCTGGGCAATACAGCCGGTATAAATTTGTTCTAATTTCATAATTTTTATTATTTGAGAATCTAAAATAACAGCTCTTTAGTCAGTATTAGTATTGACATGGTTAGTACAAACCACCCAAAGCCTTTTTTCAGATTTTTTTCGTTGATGAACTTATTGAGGTATATCCCTGCAAAGATACCTAAAATTGAAATAAAAGAGAAAATAAATAGGAACCTCCAATCAATAGCAATGTTGCCAATATCGCCCGTAAATCCGATAAGTGAATTAATAGCAATAATAAATATTGACGTGCCAACTGCTTTTTTCATTGGTAGCCTGGCAAGATAGACCAAAGCCGGAATTATTAAAAAGCCGCCACCGGCACCCACCAATCCTATAACAACGCCAACCATAAAAATCTGTATGATGGTTATGGCAGGATTGGGAGGAATTGCCGATTTTTCAGATTTCTTATTTTGAATCATAGAAAGTGCTGCCATCAGCATTACTATGGCAAACAAAATCATGATAAACAGATTTTTTGTGATGGCAATTTCACCAATCGAAAATAAAATTTCAGGAATTTTCGGAACGATGAGTTTTCGGGTGAGATAGATGGCAGTTAAGGAGGGAAGCGCAAATTTTAATCCGGTTTTTACATCCACGAATCCTTTTCTGTAATTCTGTATGGTTCCAAAAGCGGAAGTAGTTCCCACAATAAAAAGAGAATAGGCAGTAGCCGTAACGGGATTAATTCCTAAAAGATAAACGAGTACAGGAACTGTGAGGATAGAACCGCCTCCACCTGTCAGGCCAAGGACCAGCCCAATGACGAGCGCTCCCAAATAGCCAAAAAATGCGTCCATTACAAAAGATTGAAACTATCCCGTAAATATATCAAAAACTATTCTGTATTTCTTTACAGAACCTAAATTTTAAACTGGTTTGATTAGTAGGTATTGGTCGTATTTAGTGTTAAATAGGAGATTTCATAATATTAAATGCTTAATTTTGACTGTTTAATCCATTTTTAGCATGATAAAAAATTATTTTTCTCTTTTATTCTTACTCTTTTCGACTTGCTTTTCTTACGGGCAGGTAGTTATTAACGAACTTGATTCTGATACGCCCGGTATCGACGATAAGGAATTTGTGGAGCTCAAATCGGCAACGCCAAATTTTTCGCTTGATGGCTATGTACTTGTCTTTTTCAATGGAAATGCCGAATCTGCGAGTACAGGGAATAAAAGCTATCTCACCATTTCGCTAAATGGTCTTGTTACTGATGCCAACGGATTGGTTGTGATTGGTAGCAATGCGGTTTCTCCCGTTCCGCAAAAGATTATAGCCGATAACCAAATCCAGAATGGTGCCGATGCTGTAGCTGTTTATTTGGGTTCTGCGGCAGATTTTCCTGATGGTACTTTGGCAACAACAACTAACTTGATTGATGCTTTGGCCTATGATACCAGCGACCCTGATGCTACCCAGCTTATGGGATTATTGGGACTGACAATACAGATTAATGAAGATGAAAATGGTTTGGGAACCACCCAATCCATTCAAAGAAAACCTGACGGAACTTATGATGTTAAGGCGCCTACTCCGGGAGCTAATAACGACGGAAGCGGCATTATCTTTAACGGAATATCCATAAGCGTTCCTTCGCTGCTATATACAGAAGGGGATAGCTTTCCCATTACTTTTACAACACAGACAGCCGTAACCAGTGATTTGGCTTTTAGCTATACATTGGCTAATGGCAGTTTTAATGCTTCTGATTTTACAGCCAATACCAATGTGTTGATTCCTGCCGGTTCTTCAACTTTTACAACTACCGTTCAGCTTATTGATGATGCGATAGATGAAGGAGACGAAGTGATGAAAATCAAATTAGGAACTTTACCTGCCGGTTATGTAAGGCTTAATGACAATATTGAAGTCAGGATTATAGATAACGATTTTACAGTCTCGCCGTGGGGAACACCATTAAATCCGACACATGGAGCAGTGGCAAGTACAGCTCCTCCGGGATATTATGATTCTCTTGAAGGAAAATCAGGCGCTGCTTTGAAACAGGCTGTTCAGGACATTATTGCCAATCCGGCAGTAGTAAGGGCGCATAATTATGGCGATATTACCACTATTTTGAAAACAGCCGACCAAAATCCGCTGAACAGCAATGAGGTTTGGCTGATGTATAAAGAAGTAAGCCGTTCCAAATATTTGTTTCAGGATTCGGGAAGTGGTGTTGGAAGATGGAACCGGGAACATATTTACCCGCAATCAAGAGGCGGATTTACGAATGGAACCTCTGATACTCCGGATGGTATTAATGTATGGGAACCTTCCAATGCCAATATGTTAAACCATGGTCATGCTGACGCCCACCATTTAAGAGCAGAAGACGGCCCGGAAAACAGTTCCCGTAATAATAAAGATTTTGGACTGACAGATTATAACGGATTTGCAGGAAATGCAGGAAGCTGGAAAGGGGATGTTGCCCGTGCCGTATTTTATATGTGCGTTCGATATAACGGATTGAATGTTGTAAACGGAAATCCGCCGGATTCCACTGTTGGACAGTTGGGCGACCTTGCCACATTACTGCAATGGAATGTCAATGACCCTGCCGATGATTTTGAAATGAACAGGAACAATTATATTTATACCTGGCAGCAAAACAGGAATCCGTTTATTGATTATCCTTACCTCGCGGATTATATCTGGGGAAGCAGGGCAGGAGAGACCTTTTCTCTTTCGGCTCCGGAATTTTCAGAACTTAAGGTATCCATTTACCCCAATCCTGCAAAAAGCCATATTACAATTGCCGGTGTAAATAATCCGGCTACTATCGAACTGTTTTCAATTTCAGGGCAAAAGCTTCTGACTAAAGATTTTTCAGGAACATCAACCCTGCAAATTAATCTTGCTTCGGGATTGTATATTGCTAAAATCTTTTCTGAAGGAAAAACGGCTGTTCGTAAAATAGTAATCCAGTAAGCGGAAAAAAGTATAGGCAAAGAGCTAATGGAAACAAACCATTAGCTCTTTGCTATTTCCAGGACATTCTGAAGCGTAACCGGCTTTGTAAAATAACCCAGAATTCCGTTATAGGATTTCGACCTTTCCTTATCTGAACAGGCAATGGAAGAACTCACAATATAAACCGATACTTCTTTTGGGAAAATGGTTTTTATTTTCTGGAAGTGTTCCATAAAATTCCATCCATCCATAACAGGCATTTCGATATCCAGCATGATGATGTCCGGAAATTCCTCAGGCTGCTGTACTAATTTGGTTAATCCGTCGATAGCTTCTGCGCCATTCGGAAATGACAGGATTTTGCTTGCGGCCTCTGATTTGTGGATGATTTTTTTGGTTATCGTCTGATAAATAGGGTCATCATCGATAAGACAAATTATCTGATTCATTTAAAGTAGATTTTGAAGGTAGTTCCTATATTGGGTTCGCTTTCAACGGAAACTGTTCCGCCCATAGCATCGATTTGGTTTTTGGTAATAAAAAGTCCAATTCCTTTGGAATCCGGATTTTCGTGAAAGGTTTTGTACATTCCGAATAATTTGTCGCCATATTTTGTCAGGTCAATTCCAAGTCCATTGTCAGCAATTTCCAAAACGGTTTTATCATTTTCGATATAACTGTTCAGGATAATGACAGGATTCCGCTCCGGGTGGCAATAGCGGATAGCATTGGAGATAAAATTAAGCAGTATGCTTTCAAGATAGGCGGGATTGTATTTTACAAAGATTTCCGGCGATACGTTATTTTTTATAACGGCTTTTTTAAACGCAATCTGTTCAGAAACAATGTTGATTATCCTGTCAATATTGTCTTTGATATTCAGATTTTCAATAATCAGGTTGATATTGGTCTGTATATTAATCACTTCGTTTAGATTGAGCATGGTTTCGTTTAGCGTATTGGAAACATTTTGCAGCATTTTGACCAGTTCGTTACGTTCTTCTTCTGTTTCTGCAGTTTCAATCAGCGTGGAAATGGATTGTATGTTGCTGGTATGCGAACGAAGGTTATGGGAAACGATATAGGAAAAATTCAGCAACCTTTTATTTTGTTCCGTAACGAGTTCCAGTGAGTTGCTCAGGTCTTTTTCTGCTTCTTTACTTTTCGTAATATCAATCATGATACCTTTTAAAGAAACCGGCTTGCCGTTTTCATAAATGACATTCACAATATCCCGAATCCATAATACGGAACCGTTTTTGGCAATCATTCTGTATTCAAAGTCATATTGCTGGCTTTTTTTAGACTCAATTGCACAATAATTTACTGCCCGGGTTTTGTCGTCCGGATGGATTGTATTGGCCCAGAAATTACCATCGCTGCACCATTCTTCTCGGGTATATCCCGTAATTTCTTCGGCTTTTTGGTTGACATAGGTAAAGATATAGGTATTGTAATCACATTCCCAAACGATTCCGTCAATCGTATTAATGAGCGATTCCATTTTTTTCTGTGACTGTATGACAATTTCTTCAGAAATTTTTCGTGCCGTGATATCTTCTGTTGATATAATTATCCGTTCGAGCGTTTCTTCATAACCGGGCATGACACTCCAGCGTAGGCTGATGTCACGATATTCACCATCAGTTTTCTTGACTTTTGAATCGATAGTTAGTCGTGTTTCGCCTTGGGTGATTGCGACCAGCTGTGCCTTGAAAGAATCCATGGAGTCGTTGTTTAACACATCTCCCAACCGTTGTATCAGGTCTTCTTTCGTTTTGGGATGATGCAATGTCAGGCACTCGTTGTTGACATTGATAATTTTTACAAGGGTAATGCATTTCTGGACTACTTCGGGATTGGCATCAAAAAAAGCTTTTACTTCTTCTCTGTTTTTTCCAATGAGTCCTATTTCTTCCAGATAGTTTTTCAAATAAGAAAAATCTTCTTCCCACAAGGCAATGGGCGAATCTTCAAAAAGGCTTTTGAAACGTATTTCGCTTTTTCGGATAGCATCTTCAGCTTCCCTTTTTGATGTAATATCTTCAACAATAGAAATATGGGAACTTGGCTCTTCTCCTTCTTGCCAAAGTGGGGAATAGGCGATATTTACCCAAATAAGATTGCCGTTTTTATGGATGTATCTTTTTTCAATGGTAAGTTCTCTAATCTCACCGCTTTTAAGCCTTTCGAGCTGTTTCAGGTTTTCTTCCAGATCGTCTTTGTAGGTAATATCACGGAAGCTCATATTTCTCATTTCCTCAAACGTATAGCCCAGCATACGTGAGTATTGGTCATTTACTTCAATGAGGCATCCAGTCCTAGAGTCAACATGTGCAATGCCTACGGCAGCATGGTCAAATATAGATTTGAATTTTATTTCGTCATTGAGGATTTTATTCTTCTGGTCATGCACCAGGAGTTGTAATTCTGCAGGCTTTTTGAGCAGGCTTGTTAAAAAAAGCGAGAAGATAAAACAGAATAATACGGTTAGTACCAAAGCAGGACGTATTTCAGAAATAAGCCCATATTTGTTTTTGCTGATAAGATACACTTTCCAGTTACCGTCGGGAATTGACAAGACCTGAAAATATTTGTCGGCAAAGTTTTCTTTATTGGGAAGGAAAAATTCAGTTCTGCCCGTTTTTGGATTTTCTTTTGAAAACTGAAAATAATAACGGGAGTCCTTGATTGAATTTATTCCCGAAGATTTGAATAAGGTTTCAAGGCGCACCATAACCGCAGAAAAACCCCAGAATTTACCTTTTCTATATACAGGAAGCCGACCTATGACACCGAGTCCGCCCTGTTTTAATTTTAAAGGTCCCGCAAAATGGATTTTTCCTTTCTGTATAGTTTCAAGGGCTTCCTCCCTGACAGATTTTGTATTTAATATGTCAAAATCAATTAAGTCTGGATTATTTGGATAAGTATATTTGATTATTCCGTTAGGAACTAATTGAACGGCATCTATAGTTGGATTCGATTCAACCAGAACTTTCGCCAGCGCATCAAAATTTTCAGGCTCGCCATTATCGTTAACAATCATGGCTAAAGAAATAGTGGTGGTATAGCAGTTTTTAAGAGAATGATTCAGATTTTGCTGAACTACATGGAGGATGTTCGACATTTCCTGCTCCCTGTTTTCCTTGATAATTTCATAGCGTTGCAAAACAAGCGGACAGATTAAAACAAGTAGCGCAAGGAATACTATAAAGGTGCTTAATCTAGGCCTTGATATAAACCAGCCGGTGATTTTTGACCATTTGTTCTCTATTTTCATTCTGGGCTGGAATCTGTTTATTTCGGTGACTAAAATATAAATTAATATTTAATTTTGAAGCGATTAGCAGGAATTCTGTTAATAGAAAGACAATAAAAAAATAGCCCGGAGGCTATTTTTTTGTTACTAAGTTAATTAGCTTTTTTTATAAAACCAGTTCTGAAAACAAGCGTTCAGAAATTTCTTCCAAATTACTGCACATACCCGGATGTGGCCTTGAGGTTTGGATTACGGAACTTCTTACAGCGGTCATCCAACGGAAGCGGGAAGGCACATCGAATGCTGCAATTGGACCTCCCTCTTTTGCTCCCTGGGCAATTTTTACAAATGCCTGCAGATTTTGCTCCAGTTGGTCATAATCAAGTTCATCAGAATAGAGTTGAAGCTTGGCTTTGTCTATCTTGTAAAGAACTTTGATGTACTGCTCTTTTTTACAGAAGACAATGATTCCCGTATTGACAAATTCTTCGCGCTCAACTTTGGGCACGATACGAATTATGGCATATTCATATAAGTGTTTGTCTTGCATCTTGAGCAGCTTTTATAAAAATTTCTGAATGGGCTAAACGCGTAATCAAAAAAGAGGCGTAGGTATTTCGTATCTGTTCCGGTGTCTCTTCAGAACCTTCCCATTGTAGCCATTCTTCAGGAATCAGGTTTACAATCGAAAGAATCTTATCTTCTGTAAGGAGTGATTTGAATTCTTTATCGGTTTCTTCCAGTCGGGAAGCTTTAGGGAGCAAAACATGGTCTTTAATCAAAGCAAACGGACTTTTGGCACTGTTTTCCCAATTGTTCCAGGAATGGTGAAAATACAAACAGGCACCATGGTCAATAAGCCATAATTCTTTATGCCAGATGAGCATGTTGGTGTTCCTGAATGTGCGGTCTACATTGGTAATGAAGGCATCCAACCATACTATTTTTGAAGCCAGAGCAGGATCTGTTTCTGTCACAACCGGGTCAAAAGTAATGGCACCGGAAAGAAAATGCAAGGCAAGATTCAGTCCCTGGCTTCCCTGCAACAGGTCCTGGATTTCTTCATCACCTTCGGTTCTTCCAAAAGCCTCGTCAAGATTTGCAAATACTAATTCCGGTACGGCTAATCCCAATGCACGGGCAATTTCGCCTCCAATTAATTCGGCTATCAGTGCTTTGACGCCATGACCGGCACCTTTAAATTTCAATACATATTTAAAACCGTCGTCTGCATCGGCAAGAGCAGGAAGCGAACCTCCTTCTCTCAACGGAGCGATATATCGGGTGACGTTAACTGTCCGTAACGAAAATGGATTATCCATGAGTTTTTCTTTTACACAAAAATAGCGCATCGGAACGGATGCGCCATTTTTTTTGAAAATATATTTTAAGTTGTCCGTTAAAGAACAGTTTGTCTGCTTAATCTTGTGGATTTAGTTTGTGATAACTCACATAAGAAAGCAGTAGTATTCCTAACACAATAAGAGGAAAAACAGCCTCAAATCCAAAGCCATCTACCGCAGCATGGCTGGCAGAAGCACCAAGGAAATCGAAAGTAAATCCGGCATAGGTCCATTCCTTTAGCCGTTTTGGGGCTGCAGGAATAATAAGTACTAAGGCACCTAAAACTTTAAAGACGGTAAGGATAACGCCAAAATATTCCGGATATCCTAAGTGGCGAATGCCTTCTTTGGCCATTTCGGTCTGTGAAGTCAAAGCGGGCATTACGCCTTCAAATAAAAAAATCAGGATAGTAGTAATCCAAAAGATGATTTTGTGTTTTTTCATAGTTGTTTGATTAATGTTTGGTTTTATTTATCGATAACAGTAATAATATTTTTGATTTGATTGGTGTGCCTTTGGGCGTGGAATAGTGTAAAAAGAATCCATTCCAGACGGGTCAGATACCCAAAAACAGGCAATTCAAAACCCTTGCAGGTTTTTGACAAATCTGATGAACCAATCAACTGTAAGGTGCCATCTTTTAAGGCTTTCATTTTGTCCAGTTGCTGTTGCTTGTCATGTGTTTTTTCTGTTGGGATAATAAAACCAGGTGCATCCAGTTTGGTGCTGAAATCTAAAAATACCGATTTTATAACGGGTACTTTTTCGTCTGCAGGTCGGTTGGTTTCACCTATGTTTTCTGCAAACAGGCTTTTGAGTCCGGAATTTGCTTTCAGGATGTGTTCCATTACCTGGCCAACAGACCAGCTGTTTTCAGCAGGATTTTTATCCCACAAGTTGCTATCAATAGTCAATAGCAGTTGTTCCATGCCTTCATAAGTGGCATTGGTTTCTGCAATGAGTGCAGCAGTATCAAAGTTGTTAGTCATAGTTTCTATTGTTTATTATTTTATCCAAAATTAGCTCCGGTATTGCAATTTTATGCTGTGTGAAAAAGACAATAGGGAGGGGAAATTGCGACAAGCTGTCGTTTTTTTGAATTCGCTATCTTTGTACGGTCATAAAAACCTTTATTTATGGGAAGACGCAATGAAACAAACAGGCTGGAACATAAAAAGAAAACCGACCAGAAAAAGAAACGGGAGCAAGAGGCTGAAAAGCTTAGGAAAAATAAACTGAAAGAAATTATGAAAAAGAATAATGCTTCCAACGAAGCACAAACAGAACAAAATGAACAATAAAGCCTTTGAAGAATTAAAGAAAGACGTACAGGAAATCATTGACCTGATAGCAGGCAAACAAAACAAAGAAGCAAATAACAAGCTGGTTGAAGTAAGCGAAACTTTAGACGAACTATTAGACCATGCTGAAGAAGATGAAGAGCTTGTAGAACTAGGTCGTTATATGGTATTGTTGAACCAGCTACATCAAAAAATCAATGCCGAATAATTTAAACTGTCCATGCGGTTCGGGATTGTTATTTGCCCAATGCTGCGAACCTTTTATCAAAGGTAACAGCACTCCTCCAACGGCAGAAAAATTAATGCGGTCACGATATAGCGCTTATGTTGTTCAGGCTGCAGATTATCTTATCGCTACCACGCATAGTTCCACAAGAAGGAATCATTCAAAATCAGCTATACTGGAATGGTCCAAATCCAACCAATGGCTGAAACTGGAAGTAGTGGAAGCCACGAAAAACACAGTAGAGTTTAAAGCTTATTTTTTAGACAATCGTCTCAAAGCACAAATGCACCATGAAAAATCATTTTTCAGGAAAGAAAACGAAAGATGGTTTTACGTGGATGGTGAATTTTTTTAATAAAGTTGTATTAAGCTAGAAATATTGCGGTTCTGCGACTTTGCGTGAAATGATTGCTCGCAAAGTCGCAGAGGCGCTAAGAGATTTAAATATTGTTAATTGGCGAAAAACTTCCCGAGATCTGTTTAAGTTTTTTGCTAAAAAAGAAATGCCCTTCAAAAGTTGAAGGACATTACTAACTCTCAAAATAACCCCCTCTTATTTTAAGGTCTTAGGGTGCTTTTTTTTGAAAAAAAGTGGCTCCTGTTTATAACCCAATAATAAATTCAGGAGCCGGTGTATAAACTAGTAAAAATATGAATTATTGTTTAGTCCCTTGAAAGGTATAAGTGAGGTCTGTAGCAGATTGTTCCCTTGTCTGTACTAGTAGTGCTTTACTGCTTATAGTGTAGCTAAATGTACCTTCAGGAATATTACCATCACCAAAAATAGCTTGATTACTATTGTTGAATACTTTCATTGTTTTTGAAGTATAGTTTGAATATGGCTCCCCGCTTTTTGGAGTAATTTTTAAATGGTTGCCATCCACTTTAGTAACGATTAAAATTGCATCGAAATAAGTTGGTGCATCTCCTCCAAGTGGATCTAAAGTTCCCTTGTATGTACCAACAGCAGCGTCAATACCTCCGCCACCGCCTGGACCATTGTTACTATCGTCGCTACTGCATGATGCTAAACCAAATAGCGCAATTGCAATAATTCCTGCTGTTTTTAAAATCGACTTTCTCATTGTTTTAATTTTTTTTAGGATTTGTGTTACAAAGTTAGATGGGCAGTATCTGGCTTCCAATACCTCAAATCGGGTATATTTTTCTACCTGATTTCAGGTATTTTTTAATCAAAAATTTAAAAATTTAACAGAAGATGTTGTTTAAGTTAATATTTTTGTGAGGCTATGAAAAACAAATTATTATTCCCGTTTATCTTCTTGATTTCGCAGGCATTATACTCCCAAAGAGTTTACATGCTTGATGATGACCAGTCCTATACGGATAGTCTTGTGCAGGTTATTAAAACCACACGAATTGACAGTATTAAGTGTATTACCAGCTTCAGGCTTGCTGATTTATACAGAAGAAGCAAAAAAAATGAACTGGCAGATGAATACCTGGCCATTGCCAATAAAATTGCTCCCAGATATCCTTTTTTAAAAGATGTTGGTATTTTTTATAATTCCACTGCTTATTTAATTAAAGGAGATATCGAAAACTTAGGAAAACAATTAAATCTTGCCAATACAACGCTTAAGAAATACCAGACCAAAGAGGCGTATGCCTTGCGGGCCTATATCGTTAGAGTTCTGTCCATAATACAGCAAATTAAAAACAACGAAAAGGAGGCAATGCGAATGCTCATTGAAGAAGCCATGCCGTTAGCCAAAAAAAGCGGAGATTATGAGGCGTTAAGTGGGTTGTATAAGTCGGTTGGTATTATTTTTATGAACAATACCGAGCGGGAGAAGGCAGAAGAGTATCTCAATTCTGCAAAAGAATATATTGAAAAAGCATCTAAATCGTCTAATACCTATAAAGAGACTAAGGCAGAAATCTATATTATAGATGCTGAAAATCTATGCCATCTTGAAAACCTCACCGGGGCCAAAAAATCATTAGATAAAGCTTATGCGATAATAAAAGATTATCCAAAGTCTAACATGAACGCAAGCTATTGTTTATCTGAAGGCTATTATTTCTATAAGATGAAGCAATATGAGAATGCATTAAAAAGTTATGATAAAGGAATAGCAAACAGCATGCTTTTTAATGATATATATTCTGCAAATCGTCTGAAGCTTGTCAAATACCACCCATTAAAAGCAATGAACAGGTATGAGGACATCAAAAATATGTTGTCGGATCTCATTGAGAGCGGTTCTCTTCTTGCTGTTGACGAAAAAAGATATACTCTGGAACTGGCCCATGCCTTTGAAAAACTGGGAGATATCAAAAATGCATACAAATATAAATCAAGATATATTGTTCTTAGCGACAGCCTCAACGAACAATATTCCAAAGATAAGATAACTGCGTTGGAGGCAAAATTCAACAAAGTTGAAAACGAGCGGAAAATTGCCCAGTTAGAAGCCCAGCGGGAACGCGATAAGCTTATTGCAGAAAATAATAAGTTGTATTACGGTTTATTGGTAGTCCTATCGGTTTTATTATTGTTATTGGTTATTTTCCTTTGGATCAACTCAAAGAACCAGAAAAAAATAGCCGTACAGCATGCTAAAAATTACGCACAGAACTTAAAAAGTCTCAAGGACCAGAAAGAGATTGAGGTCATGCAGGCCATGATCAAGGGAGAAGAAGGAGAACGGAAAAGAATTGCCAGAGATCTTCATGATGGAATAGGAAGTATGCTATCCTCATTAAAAATGAGATTTATGAAAGTAAACTCAGCATCAGAAACTGTAGACCTGAACGAAATTGAAAGCATGAACACATTGCTTAACAATTCGATTACGGAATTGCGACAGATTTCCTATAACCTGATTCCGGAATCACTTCTCAAATTAGGATTGGAACATGCCCTCAATGATTTGTGCCATATGTTGCAGACAGATGAGGTACAGATTGATTTCCATGCCAACAATATCAGTAAGGATATTCCCGAAAGTATACAGATTACTATTTACAGGATAGTGCAGGAACTCCTTAACAATGCACTGAAACATTCAAAAGGTACTGATATTTTAGTAGATTGCAACCAGAACCGGTCGACGTTTTTTATTACTGTTGAAGATAACGGTATTGGATTTGACAGTAAAAATATGGATGGTTTTAACGGACAGGGATTGAAAAATTTAAAAAGCAGAGTGGAGCTGCTTAACGGGAAAATGGAAATTGATTCGTCTGCCGAAAAAGGAACAGCATTTAATATTGAACTATCTATTTAATCAGACATGACAATCACAAAGCCTTATAAAACAATAATCGTAGATGACCATCCTATAGTCAGTGAAGGTTTGCAGGTAGTTTTCTCGCAGTCAAAAGAAGTTGAAATCGTTAGAAGTTTTAAAACCGGAGCTGCATTATTGGAATATGGAGGATTGGCAAAAGTAGATGTTATTTTGCTGGACATTTTTCTGCCGGATGCCAACGGAATCGATTTGTGCCTGAAAATAAAAAAGAGCTTTCCTAAAATTATTATCCTTGCCATGAGCAGCCAGGCAGAAAGGAGCATCGTTCTTCAGATGATTAAAAACGGTGCTAACGGTTATCTGCTAAAAAGTGCTTCACTGGAAGAATTCAAAAACTGTATCCACAAAGCTGTTGAAGGCGAATTGGCCTTTAGCAATGAAGTTAGGGGAATTGTACAGAAAACCAATATCCATGATTTAAAAACAGTTCCCAGATTGACCCGAAGGGAAAAAGAAATACTATTATTATTGGCAGATGGCAAATCTACACAGGAAATCTCAGATACTTTATTTCTAAGCTATCTGACTGTTCAAACCCACAGAAGAAATTTGCTGAACAAATGCCAGGCCCGGAATCTTGCCGAGCTTTTAAAGTTTGCAAAAGAGAATGCTTTGTAATTTGCGGCTCTGCGTCTTTGCGAGCAACTATTTCACGCAAAGACGCAGAGTCGCAAAGTTTGTTGTTTTTAGCAAGTAGATTAATCTAAACAAAAATGATAATCACACATAAAATAATAAAGAGGATATACAGCAAAGGGAAAAATACCTGAAAAAAGTTATTGATTTTTACGGTTGTTCTTTTGTTTTTTGAATAGGCATAGGTAAAAATAATGGCTATCAGTGTCAGGAAAATAGAGATATATCCTGAAATGATGACAATTTCAATAAAAGTATTGTAGGGCAAAGTAGGCAGTAATGATGAGGTAAAGAAATTGAAAGTGACCATGGTAAGCATTAGTGTGAAAGAAATGTTTAGTTGATTGGCGAAATCTTTTACCCAGAAAACAAGCCAGGAAGCAACAACCAGTAAGCCTATCGGAAGAAAAACCTTCCATAAATAATATTCGATTTTGCGCTGTGCAAAAATTTCAAAATTGCAACGCGAAAACGATTCTCCTTTTTTGTTGGCACTCAGATGGTTGTACATCATTTCGTTGACATAATCTTTTTTATCCAGAATGTTCCATTCTTCCATATATGACGCGTCCAGAACCTTTGGAAAAAGCTGTGGATTAACAAATACCAGGTCTTCCTTTTCCATAGAAAAAGATTCCAACTGGATTGTAAAACATTGTTTGTCATTAGGATATTTATGGAAATCCATAGGAGTTGTAAATCGGCCATGGAAACGTTCATTATAAATAAGATTTTGGTCGGAATTGACAATCAGACGTCTGTTGATAATTTCCCTGTCGCCTAAAATGTTGATGAATTCAAAGGATGGAACCAGTATGTCTTTAGGAAATTCTTTATTCTCATACACCAGTTTGTTGCCATACTTCCGGCAATATTTTTTTTCCAGTTTTGAGTCATGCCACGATAAGACCAGATAGCCGTCAATCATATAGGTCTGGTTGACGGAATTGATGTCGTATATTTTGTTTAGGTGTATGGATACTGCTACCTCAAGCGGGGCATCCTTCTGTTTTGCAGGTTCAGACGCCTGTGCCTTTGGAAACAGGGAAAACAACAGGAGAACCAGTGACAGGATAGTTTTCATTTTAGTCATTTTTAAGGGTTTCATAACTGTAAATCAGGTCGTCACAAAACAATTGGGCAAGTTCAGGACTGATATTTTCTTTTACAACAATCCTCAGAAGCGTTTCCTGTTTGGAAATACCCGGAATCTGATAGGCCGGAAGCATCCAGTTTTTAGAACGGAGCTTGAGCAATAAGGCGGTTAGCATATCCTCTTTTACATCTTTTAGCCTGAATACAATTACAGGAAGTATTCCTTCGTCTATGATTTCAAAGTGGCCTGACCGGCGGAGCCTCTTTCGTATAACATCTGCGGTTTTACAGTAATCGCGTATTGTTTTTTCATAACCTTGCTTTCCGTGCTGCAGTATGGAAAAGTATTGTGCCAGAATCATCGAAGCTCCTTTCGAGAAGTTAAGAGTATAGGTTTCTATTGGCTTTTCGAGATAATGAGACGTGAAAATCAGTTCTTTTGGCAATACAGCAGCTTCCCTGAGAATCAACCATCCTATACCCGGATATACGAGTCCGTATTTGTGTCCGGATAAATTAATGCTCCGAACCAAAGGCAGGCGAAAATCCCAGGTTTTGACTTCTCTTTTGATAAAAGGAAATACAAATCCGCCAATGGCCGCATCGACATGGATACCAACATCCCAATTGTGTTTTTTGTTTAATCGTATGATTTCATCATTGAGTTTTTCAATGGGGTCAATACTGCCGGTATAAGTATTTCCGGCTATGGCGCCAACACAAATGGTGTTTTGGTCAATGCTTTTCAGTATTTCTTCAATAGGATATGAATCATGTGATGTTTGCGGTATTTTGCGAGGTTCCACATCAAAATAGAGTGCAAATTTATCCCAGCAGACATGAGCATTTCCGCTGTATACGATGTTGGGCTTTGAAGCAGAAAGACCAAAAGATTCCCGTCTTTTTTTCCAATTCCATTTGTGCGACAGTAATGCCAGATGTATGGCTTCAGAAGAACCTAATGTTGAGGTTCCGGTTGGATTATGGGGGTCTGCAGCATGCAATAATCCGGATAGCATCCCTATTATTCTGTCATGGATTTTTTTGGTCTGCCCGTATTCATTATAATCAATAAAATTCTTGCCAAGCTGTTCCGTAATGAGTTTATCGGCAAGTGGATTCATGGAAGTCGTGCTAAAGCTTCCCAAATCAAGTTGCACATTGCCGTCTAAAGTCAGCTCGTTACTGATTTTTTGATAAGCGCGAAAAGCTCCTTCTCCTTTTTTAGGAAACTGATACGGTTTAGAAGTAGGTTTTTCTTTCATGGAAGTAAGGATTGGGGTTGAAAAAGAAATATCCCTAAAAAAGTTATAGGGATATTTCAAAATGACTAAAGGGTTAGATATCTGTTATTGATAAGGTTTGCCTTATTGAGTTCGGATTTTTTAGTACCGTTGGCCGTTATTTTTTTTACGATTTCCTGCAATGAACTTCCGGTATAAACCACACTAGCAGAACCATAACTGCTCTTATTCGTGCGGTTTATCAGAGTTGTGTTGCCCGTATCATTGGCCAGATTGGACAAGGCCGTCAGTTCAGTTGCAGTCAGCCCGTTATATAAGGTGACTATATTGGCGCATGGAAGACCCAATTCACGTTTTACAAGCTCTTTCATCAAAGCTGTTGGACGTGCGTTGCCATTGTATAATGAACTGATTTCATCATCTTCAAAAACCATAGCTGAATGCCTGAATCCGCCTATGTAGAATTCGGTATCAATCTGTTTGTTCAGGAGCTGGCTCTTATAGAAATTAAGCCAGTAATCGTCTGCCTTGAATTCATTACGTGCATCAAAACGGGCAGCATAATAGATTACACTGAACAAATCCTCTTTTTTACTGCTGCTTTCAATAAAATTGAGCATATTAAGAATTGGATTTTTCTTGAATTCTGCCGTTTCTGATTCAAGTCCTAAAAGGTCATTGCCTTTGGTGCCCGGTACCGGGTCAACGCCCAGGATTCGTATTTTTTTGATAGGACTGCCTTCCAGCGTATTGCCTTCCTTGCAGCAGGAATACAAGGCTGTGATAAAGCCCAATACACCAGCAGCCGCACCACGGCTGTGCCCTCCAATGATGAGTTCTACATGGTTGTCTTTTTCCGGGTCAATTTCTTCCAGTAATTTGAAATAGTGCTCTAGTTGGGCTAGCTGGTGCTTTTCTTTGTAGCCATAGGCCTGGTCGTGCAAAAGCTCTGTTTTTCTAAAAAAGCCCATTAGCCATTCTGTCCAGCTTCCGGTCTGGTTGTTGGAGAGAGTCTGGCTTTCTGTACGATTGTTTTCAGTTCCAAGACCATCGACATAGGCAATTTTGATGGTGTCGCTTGCGGTAATGTTGAAAAAATTACGCATGTGTTCTGCTGTGGTACCCGTTCCGGAGTACCATAAAAAAAGTTTTTTCATGTTTAAAATTTTAAGGTTAGAATTAGCCGTATAGGCTTGCGATGAGGAAAAAATTCGAGGTTATTCCTTGAATATCAGGTTTATAATGTCAATAAGAAGTCCGGCAATTATACCAATAAACAGGTAGCCAATAGGCGTGAGTTCGATTAAAAGAAGTTCCGGGATTTTAAACGCAATAAAACTGCTTGCCATTAGCCCGAATAAAAGGCTGTTTCGGTAAAAAGGAATACGTTCTGCAGTTAAAGTAACCTCATGGATTTGTCTTGAAAGTTTGGCGGTCAAATAGAGCAGGTTTCCTAAACAGGCAGTTGAAATGCCATAACTTTTGATAAAATACAAAACAGCTGTATCTGTTAATTCGAACGAATAGTAACCGGTAAACAATCGGGTTTCTTTGGTACAAAAACCAACTGCCATCACAATTGCCATAAGAATGATAAGGCCGAAAAAGTATTTTGTCAATGGGAATTTGAAAAAGCTTCTTCCTGTTGGGAAATTTCCACAAAATCGGGTTGCATATTTGATACTTTTTAGACTGGCCGGAGCTATGACTTTTTGAAGTTGTCCGTGCCATTCGATTTTTTGAGAAAGTTTTAAATCGTCTGTTGGAATTTCTAGAGTGTCGTTACTTTTTCTGTGGATATGGTCCAGCATCAATTTAATTTCATCGTCAATATGCAGCTCCATGACTGTTTTGTTCTGCTTTTTTCTTGCAAACAGGAGCCTGTTTTTTTCTTTTTCCAATTCAGATGAAACGATTTCAACGTCTTCGCTGGCGATACTGTCCGTTTCATGGAAATAGGAACGGTTTTTTATTTTTTCGACTATTGCATTCATAAGGACTGTATTGAATTATAAGGTGGTTCCGGTATAGAAATCAAGAAGCTTAGCCTGCGTAATGGTCTGATATTTCAAGGCAACAGAATCCAGAGCGCATTGTTTGTTCCAGTTGCGTACGACCAGATAAGCTTCGGGATATATATTTTTATTCTTCAGCTTTTCTTCACTGTCATTTAGCAGACGTGTTGATTTTTTTAAAGTCGTAAGGCTGATTTCATATAATGACTGCCTGTTTTTTAATTCGCTGATAATAAGCACTACCGCATTCCAAAGCATTTCTTTCTGGTTGTCCAATTGTTTTTCCTGAAACAAGCCTTGTATGGTAGCTTTTTCGATAGCTGTTTTTTGAACAGTACGATTGAAAACGGGCAGTGAAATCTGCAATCCGGCATAATGTTGCAATCCTGATTTATGGAGCTCATAATAAGGCGTGTAACGAAGGCTTACAGTAGGCAGTAATAAAGTTTTGGCAATCCGGCTGCTTTCACGGGCAATATCAATATCAAGCTGATTACTGCTGATTCCAGGGTCGGCAAGAAGAGCCAGCGGATAAGCCACGTCAAGAGTGGTATGGCCTGGTGTAAATGATGGAATTTCTGTAATTTCAAAATCTGGATCGTCATAAAGATTGATGGTCTGCCTGATTTTTAACAAGGCTATGGCATATTGCTGTTCCAACGATTCAATTTCCTGACAGTCTTGCTGTAAAAGAACTTCAAAAAAATATCCATCGGCCGGAGAAAGCAATTTAGAGGTACTGCATTCATCGTAAAGCTGCCGGGTCTTTTCATAAAAATCGATACAGACCTGATACTGACCTTTTTTGGTAAGGGCTTCTGTATAGGCATACAACACCTGCATTTCGACGTTGTTTTCGGCTATAGCAATATTGTATTGACTTTGGGCGATTATCAGGTCGGCTTTCTGCAGTTCATGTTTTTTCCTGAAACCGGAATAAAGGAGCGCATTGACTTCAAGACCTGCATTCGGATTCCATGCAACAGCATTGTTATTGGCCGTAAAAGCACCGTTTGCAAAAAGGTTATACTGCGGCAGGTAGGAAGCACGAATGCTTTTCCTGTCTTCTTTATAGGAAGCGTTGAGTATTTTAATTTCGGAAGCCTCAAAACTGTTGGCTCGTCCATAAGCAATACACTCCTTAAGCGACCATATATTTTGTGCCGTAACTGTTTGGCCCAGATAGAATAGGCCCAGATAAAGTAGGATATGTTTTTTCATGGTCAATTTGTATTAGTTCTTTGCCAATTCATCCAGGTTGATGGCTTTATACTTGCTGATATCGACCTTTTGCCGGATTTCACAATTAGGGTAGGGCACGCCATTTTTTTGAGAAAAATCGGCTATGGCGAAAATGCATAATTCATCATCCAGGGCCAGTCTGTTGACGCTGGTTACATAAAGCATTTCATGATGTTTTCCTTTAACGGTTAGTAAGCTTCCCATGACAATATTTTTTAGGTGAAACAAATAGTTAAACCTCTTTACATCCGGATGTTTTTTTGAGGAACCCGCTACGGGTTTTTATGCTGTGCTTGAGAAAAACTATCTTCTGTAATCGTTAACGGTTTGCCCGTTCTCACGATAGGAAATTTCTATGATTCGCGGCGTGCCGTCCAGGTTCTGGATAATATAGAAATGGAAAGCATAGCCCGAGTTGTCTCTTCCTGTGAAATGCAGGCAAAAGCCTCCTCCTGTAAGGTCTTCCGGCTGATGCGAACCTTGTTCGATAGAAACTTGTTCAACCCTGCCAGGGTTAGTAGCAATATCAATAAACTCAAGTACCCAATGGTCGCTAAAATGATTGCGGGCATTACGAAAAGCGCCAACAATAAGCGATTCAGTAAGTGTGTCCAGAAAGGCCTGGTACTTGCCATATTTTTTAACATAGTCTTTGCGGGCTTCGTTCCAGCCCTTTTTGAAAATAAGTGCCATAATTTTTTAATTTTAATGGTTAGTAATTGATTTTTAGATTACACTCTTGACTAAATAGTCATTGATTCTTAAAAAAGATTCCGAAGGATCTCCTGCCTCAAAGGTGATGTCAACTTTAGCCGTGGCCTGTTTCTTACCGAAAATACCGCCACCGCCGCCCATATCGATGTCTAGGCTTGGTCCGTTTTTGTTATCAGACGGGTCTATCTTTATTTTGCCAAGCCCAACTTTGAAACTCAGCTTCAATTCCTTGATTTTTATAGCAGACGGAGGAAGAAGGCTTAGCAAAGGAACCTTTAGCGTAGTCATTGTTTCGGGGTCATCATCCGGATCGAGAGTCGGTACCTGAATTTCCTGTGTGATAGGTTTTCCGTCTTCATCGAAATATTTCGCTATCTGCATGATATGCTGCTCTTCCGTAATTTCCTGGGCTTTTAAAGCAGCATTGTGGATAGCCTGTAACAAATGGTCAAATCTTTGTTGCGACATGGTATGGGTGTTTTTTAAAGTTATTTTTCATCAAGCCAGTAAGGTTTTCTGGCAAATCCAACATGGTAGGTAGTGCTCTGCATGTTGAGCTCATGCTCGCCTAGCTTAAAGCTCCCGATAGAAATGTCTTTTCCTATGATGATGCCTTTTGGATGCTGTGACAGGCATTTGTTAAGCAACGCCAACTGATCTTCCCGCATATCGTCTGTAAAGGGCGCACTTGGGTTGACAGTACCTATCGTTACTTTTTTGATATATCGTATCTCTGCGATTGTGGTCTTTTTTGAATTGTCAGGAATCATGGCAGTTGGCGTTAACTTAATAGATTAATTAATTTGTGTCTGAAGTAGGAGTTACTTCGGTACCGTCAGCATTGACAAGTTTGCCTTGCTCTGTAGGTTTACCGTCTTCGCCTCTTTCGATTTCACCGTTGGCATTAGGCTTGTAGGCTACAATCTGACGTGGTTTTGCAGCATCATTCATAATGTCCAGTACTCTGGCCAAACCTTCCGGCATACCGTGGTTGGTAGCTTTTACGGCCACATGGTATTTGGCAGAATGGTCTGTGGAACGTGTGTTTTCTTTGCTCGATGAAATCGACCCGGAAACGCTGGCATTGACAGAAAAGAAGGCAATTTTTGCGCTCATAGAAGCACTGAATTCTCCTTTTGAAGCAGAAGATTCGACAGATTTGGTGGAGCTTTTAACCTCCATGTCAAAAGTAATATCGACAAGGTCTACCTGTAGGTTCGGAATGGGTACGATGGCAAGCATCGGCACCTTCATTTTTACTTCTTCAACGGTAGCATTTCCTTCCTTGTCCTGTCCCGGACGTTCGAAAACGAAATCTACCATACGTGCCGGCCCCGGCATAATTGAGCCGTCGGCATCTTTTACTTTTTCAAAACCGATGTCGTTGATGAACGCGGCAGTAGATTTTGCCAGGTCGGTGTTTGACTTTACGGCTGCCGATAACGGCCCACCGATAAGGTCTTCCATAGGAAGTCCCCTAAATTGGTCTCCAATGTTCATAATGAAAATATTTAAGAATTATTAACTCGTAGTGAAGTCGGATTCTTCCAGCAACGTGTAGGTGAAAGAATTGCCGTAAAGTCCTTTAGACTTGTTGCAGATACTCATAAAAAAATGGAAGTCGGCTACTTTTTGGAACACGGTACATCCGGCCGACCATTTTTCAACTGTCAGTGATTCCGAAACCGGATTACTCCTGTGGATGTTGATTCCGAAAATACCCTGGTGCTGCGGTCCGGAAAAATCTAACTTGCCGTCTTTATTGGCATCTCTCCAGACTTTTACAGGTGCTTTTTGTACTAAAGCTTCATATTGGCCTTTATGGAGTCCAATTTGATGCGAACCTTTGTATTGTCCCGGAACCAGAATGGCTGTTCCATTAACATTGGTCGGATTTTTCAACCAGTATAATCCCGGATCGGTAGTAACTGAAAAGGTGAAAATTTGTGGGCTAAGGCTCTCGTCCCTGTAAACAAGGCACAAAGTGTCGTCAAAAGAATTAGCCACGGTATTTTTACTTCGGATGCCAATAATGTTGACATTATAAGGCTTGTTCTGGTCAAAAAAGGCATATCCTTTTTTTGTAAGAACTTTTTGAATTTCAGCAATTGATGGTTTCATTGTCTTGTTTTTTTAAATGAATATTGATTTTCAATGATTTACAAGGCAATATTATCCCAACTCAAAAGGCTTTTCGGCTAAAATGGCATGAGCGGTAAAACAGGAGGTATGAACGGTAGGATAAAAGGAATAAAGTTTATTTGTTTATTTTTACTATTACTTAACCTGCTAAAAAATTATGTTATGACAAAAATTAAGTTTAAACGCCCTGTTCTACTAGTTGCTCCGGATCTGAAACAAAATTTAGAAATTGATTCCCCTTTGCTCAATGCAAAATTCCGTGAGAGCGATACAGGCAATGAGAAATGGACTTTGGAAATTTTCTGTTTGCTAAAAGTTTCTCCGGATTCTATCGAAAGAAGTATAGATATTTTTATGGATGAAGGCATTCATATGATGGGAATACTGCCAATAAAGAAAATATTCATGAATAGGATTGGAGATATAAAAGATGATGTTGAAAATTTATGGTATATAGAAACAGAAGAATTTGAACTGGAGGAATTTTATAATATTATTGAACTTACTATAGATGATAATCTGGGTGGTTGTGGCAAAAAAAGAGGAGGAAAGACCGTGGGAATATATACGTCTCTTTCTAAATTTTAAAAAGATGAAAAATATAATTATTTTTTTTTTGGATGCTATACTGTATTTGGGCAAAACGAAACTTTTGGCGTAGCATCATTACTGAAGCAACAATGCCCTATTTGCAGACACCATACCAATAAGCAACTCCCATTATTGACAGACAATATGAAAGGGACAAAAGACGGAAGAAAGCAACCGGATTTTGTCCCTTTTCACAATATGCACATACAGTTGTATGAAAGGCAATACTCCGAGGTACTTCCTTCTATACTGGCATCTATAGCTGTCTACAGTGAAACTTCAAAGAATGATACGCTTTTGTATTTGTCTTATTATGCCAGGGGAAGTTTCTACAGGAAAAAAGGACTGAAAGACGAGGCACTGGCATCAATGCTACAAGCAGAAAAAATTAGTAAAAACATAAAAAATCCTCCGGGAAATGTTGGTTTCTATTCTGATATTGCCAATCTTTTTTTTGAGCTCCAGCAATATGAAGATGCCCTTCAATATTATTTAGACCTGTTGCATAAAAATGATTTCAGTGCCAATAAAAAACTTCAGGGTGCGATATACAATAATATTGCCCGCTGTTATGCCAATATTGATAAGCATGATTACGAAAAAGCAGAGTCTTATTATAAAAAAAGCCTCGCTTTTTATGGAAAGTTTCAGGACAGTCTGAATCTAGCGGCTGTCCATCTTAATCTTGGCGACCTGTATTTTGAGCAATACAAAGATCGTCTGGCGGTTGACCATCTAAAAAAGGCACTTCTGTATTCTGAGGTTTCTGAAGCGGTGGATATAAAAGACGATATTTATTTTAATCTTTCTCTGGCTATGGAATCTGCCGGACAAACCAAAAAAGCGCTGGAATTTTATAAGAAATATGTGGAACAGTTGGAAGGAATCTGGAACAGGGATAGGATTTGGGGACTTGCCGAACAGGAAAAAAAGTTTATTGTCGATAAAAAACAGACGGAGATCCAACTTTTAGAGAAAGAAGCCAAACTTCAAAAAATGCAACTCGATACCAAACGGATGCAAAGCAATACCTTTTTTTCTATTGCTGCTGTTTTATTGCTGTTGCTTTTGGTGGGATTGTATTCTTACAGCCAACGTATAAAAAAGAATAGGGTAATTGCGTTGCAAAATATACAGCTTGATGAATTAAATGCAACCAAGGACCGACTTTTTTCTATCATCGCACACGATTTACGTACTCCGGTGTATTTGCTTAAAGAAAGTAACCTCAGACTAAAGAAAGCCCTGATAAAGAATGAACTTACGGATTTGGAAAAGCAGTTGGACCTAAATATCAATATGACAGAAAATACTTACTCCATGCTTGATAATTTATTATATTGGTCACTGGAACAAAAAAACGGTTCCTTTTATAAAAAAGAACAATTGCCTTTACATTCCATTGTTGAACAGGTTCTTGTGAATTATGGTAATGCGCTAAAAATAAAGGATATAAGATTGGATAAGAATATACCTGAGGGAATACAGGTTTATGCAGATTCCAACGCTATTAAGATTGTGCTTCGCAATATTATAGACAACGCTATAAAGTTTACGCAGGATGGAGGTTTCATAAAAATAGATGCCGGTATTTATGAAAACCAGGCAGAACTTGTTGTAAAAGATAATGGTATAGGAATTAATAAAGCAATGCTGGACACTATAAAATCAGGAAAGACAGTGCGTCAAAAAGATACTTCTGGAAGGACAAGCACGGGTCTTGGTCTTGAGCTTTGCCGCATTATGACTGAAAAAAACGCAGGACGGCTGATGATAGAAAGTGAAGAAGGAAAAGGAACTTCGGTTAAAATAGTATTGGAATTGGTAAAGAAATAGATTATGGAAAAAATACGGATATTGATTATTGAAGATGATAGCTTTCAGGCAGCATCATTGCAGGAAGCTTTAGAAGAAAAAGGATATGAAGTAACCGCAACTGCTTCAAACCTGAAAGATGCACTGGGTTATTTTTATGCCCAAAAACCGGATATTGTTATCATTGATGTTTACCTTGGGAATGACCCAGACGGTATATTGTTTGCCCAACGCATTAATGAAAACCCGGCTACGTTGAAACCCTTCGTATTCCTGACATCTGCTGTAGACAGGGAAACTTTTGAATCGGCACGATTGACTAATCCCTATAGTTATCTGATTAAGCCGTTTAATGTTTTGGAGTTGCAGTTTGCCATTGAGCTTGCTATAGAAAGATTTCTGGAAATGCCGGGAATGTTTTCTGCCCACCAAACCGGAACGGCAATAATGGAGGCTTTCCTTTTAATCAAAAAGAAAGAAGCCCTGACCAAAGTACTGTTCAGCAGTATTGAATATGTCAGGGTAGAGGGCAAGTATGTTTCTATTTCTACCCATGAAGAATCTTTCCTGATTGAAATGTCTTTAAAGCTGTTGCAGCAAAAATTACCCGAAAAACAATTCATTCAGGTACATCGCAATTATGTAGTCAATATGAATCTTGTCAAAAAACTGCATCTGTCAGATAACCAAATAGAGCTTTTGTCAGGCAACAGGATACCAATGAGCAGAAGATTTAAGGAAAAATTCATGGAACGGTATTCCATTCTGAAATAACTACCTTCTGGAGGTAATCGTTGACCCTGCTGATGCGGCAACAACAAAAACCACGGCCAGAATTTCGTTGAAGGAAAGGTATTCCTGCAAAAATATAAATGCACAGATGGCAGCAGCAGCCGGTTCCAGGCTCATCAATATGCTGAAGGTTCGTGCAGGAAGCCTGCCCAAAGCTTTCATTTCTAAAGTAAACGGAATGGCACTCGATAAAAGAGCCAGAGCGATTCCCATGCCTAAAAACTTAGGAGTAAGCCCTTCCAATCCGCCACCAAAAATTCCGAATGGCACCACAAGGCAGGCCGCCAGAAGCATACCCGTTGCAACCGCTTCATTACCGTCCATTTTTTGTGAAATTTTTCCTCCCAGAACAATATAAGCCGCCCAAAAAGCGCCAGCCAATGTAGCTAAAGCCGCACCCAGAATATCCACTCCGTTTGTGGTCCAGGGAGCGATCAAAACAATGCCTGCGGCTGCAAGTAATACCCATAAAAAATCAACAGCACGTTTGGAACCTAAAACGGCTACCATTAGCGGACCTATGAATTCTAACGTCACGGCCAACCCGATAGGTATTCTTTCAATTGCAAAATAAAAAACGAGATTCATGGCTCCTAAACAAAGACCGTAAGGAATCACAAACTTCCATTGTTCTTTGGTGAGTTTTGTGAGCTTTGGTCTGTAGACTGCCATTAAAATCAAAGCAGAAATACCAATTCGCAATGAAGCCGTTCCCGCAGCCCCTATGGATGGGAAAAGTGTTTTGGCGATTGCCGCTCCTGATTGCACGCTGATTATGGCTAAAAGAACAGCAGGAATAGGAGGTATGTTGATGTTTCTGAATCTCATAGGAAAGATAACTTTGGAGAGGGCAAAATTACAAAATTGCAAGACCGGATAATACGCTGTTATAATTTTTACGAATTTGCCATAATTCCATTCGGGATATTATAGGAACTCTTATATTTGGCAACGAAGATTGAAAAAAACACTCCATGAAGAAAATCTTATTTGCAGTATTTGTTTTTGAATCGCTAAGTGCTTTCGGACAAACTAAAAATGTATTACCAGACACCATTCCTTTAACCATCAATAAACAAAATACTATCTATGTCAAGGCTGTTTTTAATAAAACCGATACCTTAAATCTGAATTTTGATACGGGTACGACAGAATTGGTACTGACGAATGATGTCATGAAAAACAAATTAAAGTCGGCGCCCAAGCTGTATGACACATTTTATGATATCAAAATAGGGAATCAGGACTACAGTACAAGAGTATTTGACGCACAATTAACCGGACATGATACAGATGGTAGGTTTGGTTGGGATTTATTTAAAGGGAAAGTCGTAGAGCTTAATTATGACAAGAACATCATGGTTGTCCACCCGGAACTGCCCATCTCTGTTTTGAAAGAAGATGCTTTCTCAAAACTCATGATTACTTTTTTTCAGGGGATTTTTTTGGTAGAAAGCCAAATTTTTCAGGATATAGTAGAAAACTCAGACTTTTTTCTATTTGATACGGGCTATCAAAGGACAGTTATGCTCGATAATGATTTGCTCAAAATTGGCAAATTTCCTACTCAGAACATGAAAGTAATAAAAAAGATTATTATGAGAGGAGCACAAGGAAACGAAGTCCCGGTGATAACCTCAAGCCTGCAAAAATTGAAAATCGGTAAATATGAATTTAAAGATGTGCCTGTACAACTGGTAACTACTAATAAACCAATGCATGGACAAAACATCCATATTCTTGGGAATGAAGTTTTGAAAAGGTTTAATATGTTTCTTGACTTTCAAAACAATTTTGTCTACTTAAAGCCAAATCATCTTTTCAATGCAGAATATATTGAGAAAAGCTGATACTTATCCTATCGGCTTGATGACTTTTTAGATATTGGCACAGAATAAATTACACTGAAAAAAACATTTTTTCAATCAAAGAAAACGTTGTAGCAGCATTTACTTGTTAAAGCGTAGTGAAATTTCTTTTTTTGTTTAAATACTTTGTTTACTTTTGGCGGCAAATGAAAAAGCTATTTGCATTATTCGTATATGTCTCTTTACTTCTGCTAAGCGGAGGGCAATACCTTAATGCAGCTACGCAACCAACTTCACATTCGTCTCATAGTTTTCAGAAAAAACACAGGGTAAAATTTACCAATCAGGATACAAGCAATACCTTACTTGAAGAGGGTGACTTAGATCTTGATGAAGGGCAACCAGGTGGAGACGATCTCAAAGACGGAATATGGAATAAACTTTTCATAGGAAATTATAGCTTATCTGATAACTGGTATGAGACAATCTACTGTCAGCCCATCCTGGACCGTTATCAAAAGAATTTTAAAACCTTCGCGCCATTTTGTGGCCAATCCAATCCTATTTACATTACCCATAGGGTATTACGTATTTGATTTAACTCGAATATATCGGTTACCTGAGTGTGATCATTATATTTTGTAGTTGTTATTAAACACACTTCTTCAGATATGGCTGTTCGCGTAGCTTCTGGTTACTGATGTTTTTACGCATCCAAAGGAATCGTCGTATTCCAAGCAATCAATCAATCGCTTAATTTCCATTTATTTACCTAATGAAGAAAATCATCCTAACAGGCATCACTGCCTTGTTGTGCCTTGCTAGTTGCACAACTAAAAAAGTAGAAAAAGAAGAAGCCGATAAATTTACGGTAACCAGTCCGGTAAAAATCGACACTACTTTTACTAAAGAATATGTATCGCAAATCAGGTCGGTACGAAACATTGAAATCCGTGCCCAGGAAAAAGGATTTCTGCAAAACATTTATGTTGACGAAGGCCAGTTCGTGAAAGCCGGGCAATTGCTGTTTAAAATCATGCCTAAAATGTATGAGGCAGAATTACTGAAAGCCCAGGCAGAACAAAAATCGGCCGAAATAGAATTACAGAACACTAAAATCTTAGCAGATAAAAACGTAGTTTCAAAAAATGAACTGGCTGCTGCCCAGGCAAAACTTCAGGCCGCAAAAGCAGAAGTATCATTGGCAAAACTCCACTTGTCATTTACAGAAATCAGGGCTCCGTTTGACGGAACTATTGACCGTATTCCATTAAAATTAGGAAGCCTTATTGAAGAAGGCGAATTACTGACAACGCTTTCAGACAACAGCCAGATGTTTGCCTATTTTAACGTATCAGAACCGGAATACCTTCAATACCAGACTAACGTCAAAGACCGCGCAGAAACTAAAGTCAATCTGATTTTAGCCGATGGCCAGCCTTTTAAATACAAAGGTGATGTTGAAGTAATTGAAAGTGAATTTAACAACGAAACAGGAAACATTGCTTTCAGAGCCCGATTCCCAAATTCGACTAAATTGCTAAGAAATGGCGAAACAGGACAAGTACAAATGCTTGTGCCTTTAAAAAATGCCATTGTAATTCCACAAAAAGCTACCTATGAAATCCAGGACAAAAAATATGTTTTTGTAGTCGGGAAAAACAATGTGTTGAGTTCAAAAGAAATCACTATTGGTGGCGAAATGCCGGACTTATATGTAGTCAATAACGGCATTAACGAAAATGATAAAATCTTATTGGATGGCGTCCAAAAAGTCAAAGACGATGACAGAATCGCTTACGGTTATGTAGCTCCTAAAAAGGTAATGAGTAGTCTTAGATTAAAAGCAGAATAAACGAATTAGTCTATTTAGTTGATAATGGATAGTTGTTAGTTTTTAGTTGACAATGGATAGTTTTTAGTGGATAGTTGACAGTTGATAGTGTATAGTTATTAGTCTATTCATCTATCATCTATTCTCTATTGTCCAAAATCTAAAATCAAAAATCCTAAATCACAAATCCAAAATCTCATCCTTCTTTAATCATTAAAAAATCAAAGTAAATGTTCAATAAATTTATACAAAGACCTGTGTTGTCGATAGTAATATCGCTCATAATTGTCTTTTTAGGAGCCTTGTCAGTACTCAACCTGCCAGTGACCCAGTTTCCTTCGATTTCGCCTCCAAAAGTGAATATAACAGCAGATTATCCGGGGTCTAACGGTGAGCTGATGATTAAATCAGTAATCATTCCTCTGGAAAGAGCGCTGAACGGAGTACCCGGAATGAAATACATGACCTCAGATGCCGGTAACGACGGTGAAGCAAGTATCCAGGTCGTATTCAACCTCGGAACAGACCCGAACCTCGCAGCTGTAAACGTACAAAACCGCGTAGCCTCTGTAGTGAATAAACTACCGCCATTGGTAGTGAGGGAAGGAGTAAAGATTACGCGTGAAGAATCAAGCATGCTGATGTATGTCAACCTTTACAGCGATGATAAAAATACCGACCAGAAATTCTTGTACAACTTTGCCGATATTAATATCCTATCCGAATTAAAAAGGGTTAATGGTGTGGGTGTTGCGGATATTTTAGGAACCCGTGAATATGCCATGAGAATCTGGTTAAAGCCGGATAGAATGCTGGCGTATAAAATTTCTGCCGATGAAGTGATGGAAGCCCTGTCAAGCCAAAGTTTGGAAGCATCACCGGGAAAAACAGGTGAAAGTTCCGGAAAAAGGTCGCAGGCGTTTGAATACGTATTAAAATATTCCGGTCGTTTTACAACCAAAGAGCAATACGGAAATGTAGTCTTACGCTCCAACCCTAATGGAGAGCTGTTGCGACTGAAAGATGTAGCCGATATTGAACTGGGAAGCTCCATGTATGATATCTATTCCAACCTGAACGGAAAACCATCAGCGGCAATCGTATTAAAACAATCCTATGGAAGTAACGCGAGCCAGGTTATTAAAGACGTTAAGGCTAAGTTGGAAGAAATCAAGAAAAGTTCTTTCCCGAAAGGAATGAACTATGAAATCAGTTATGACGTTTCTAAATTCCTGGATGCTTCTATTGAAAAAGTAATCCATACGTTGGTTGAGGCGTTTATTCTGGTAGGTATCGTAGTATTTATCTTCCTGGGTGACTGGAGGTCGACGGTTATTCCGGCCATAGCAGTACCGGTTTCCCTTATCGGAACGTTCGTTTTCATGCAGTTTTTCGGAATCACCCTGAATCTTATTACGTTATTTGCTCTGGTATTGGCAATTGGGGTCGTCGTCGATGATGCCATTGTCGTCATCGAGGCCGTCCATGCCAAGATGGAAGAAGAACATCTCTCGGCGCTGAAGGCCACCAAAAAAGCGATGCATGAAATAGCAGGGGCTATTATAGCAATTACGTTCCTGATGGCAGCGGTATTTATTCCGGTAGCCTTTATGTCGGGCCCTGTAGGTATATTCTACCGTCAGTTCTCTATTACTATGGCAACGGCAATTATCCTTTCGGGTATTGTGGCTTTGACGCTAACACCGGCACTTTGTGCTATCATGCTGAAAAACCATCATGGCAAACCAAAAAAGAGAACTCCTGTAAAAATCTTTATCGACGGTTTCAACAGGACATTCAATATTGCTTCTGACAAATATCAGAATGTATTAGGGAAAATTGTAAACAGAAGAACCGTAACCTTTGCTGCATTACTTGGTTTCTGTGCCGGAACCTGGTTTATAAGCAGCACGGTTCCTTCAGGATTTATCCCGAATGAAGACCAGGGAATGTTTTATGCCATTATTCAGACGCCACCGGGTTCTTCTCTGGAAAGAACAAATAACGTTGCGGAAAGGCTTCAGAAAAAGGCAGAAACGGTAGAAGGTGTTCAATCGGTTTCCGCTTTGGCGGGATATGAAATCCTTACAGAAGGTACGGGTGCCAACTCAGGAACCTGTCTGATTAACCTGAAAGACTGGAGTGAAAGAAAACATTCTGTACAGGAAGTAATGGAAGAGTTGGAAGAAAAAGCAAAAGAAATTCCGGGTGCGAATATCGAATTTTTCCAACCGCCGGCCGTTCCGGGTTATGGAGCCGCAGGTGGATTTGAATTGCGTCTGTTGGACAAAACAGGTTCGGGCGACTATAAGAAAATGGAAACCGTTACTCAGGATTTTGTAAAAGAATTGAACAAACGCCCTGAACTTTCTTCGGTATTTAGTTTTTACAGTGCGAGTTTCCCGCAATTCATGCTAAAAGTAGACAACGACCTGGCACAGCAAAAAGGAGTTTCTATTGAAAATGCCATGAACACCTTGTCAACATTGGTAGGTAGTAACTATGAAATCAGCTTTATTAAATACGGATTCAACTATAAAGTAATCGTTCAGGCAGCACCGCAATATAGGGCTTTGCCGGATGATATTCTAAAACTGTATGTCAAGAATGATAAAGATGAAATGGTGCCTTATTCTGCTTTTATGAGAATGGAAAAAGTGTACGGGCTCTCTGAAATCACAAGACACAATATGTATACTTCTGCGGAAATCAGTGGGGCTGCTGCGGCAGGTTACAGTAGTGGTACGGCCATTAAGGCGATTAAAGAAGTGGCAGAGAAAAAACTGCCAAGAGGTTACGGAATCGACTGGGCTGGTATTTCTGCGGATGAAGTGGCACAAGGAAATCAGGCTATCTGGGTTTTCCTTATCTGTTTAGGTTTCGTTTACCTGGTATTGGCTGCCCAATACGAAAGCTTTATTTTGCCATTGTCGGTTATCCTTTCGCTTCCGGCGGGTATTTTCGGGGCTTTCCTGTTGCTGAAAATCATGGGATTGGAAAACAACATCTATGCTCAGGTGGCTATGGTAATGTTGATTGGTCTGCTCGGTAAAAATGCCGTGTTGATTGTCGAATTTGCCATCCAAAGGCATGCTGCCGGTAAGTCGGTTTTAGAGTCGGCTATGGAAGGAGCAAAAGCGAGATTCCGTCCTATTCTGATGACTTCGTTTGCCTTTATTGCAGGTTTGATTCCGTTGGTTTTTGCAACCGGACCCGGAAAAATAGGTAACAGAACCATTGGTACTGCCGCGGCAGGAGGGATGCTTCTTGGAACGATTTGCGGTGTATTTGTAATACCGGGATTGTATTACATATTTGCCCGAATTGCCGAAAAGCACAAGTTGGTTAAAAATGAAGAAGAGAACCCATTAACAGAAGAAATCGATAACAATCATGTTTAAATCCAAAATATACCAATATAGTATTGTTGTAGCGCTTTGCCTTGCCGTAATTGGCTGTAAGGCGCCACAGACAATAGCCGAGACTCCTAGCAAGCCGGTTCCGGAATCTTTCGGAACCAGCAAGGATACGACCAATATGTCGACGATTAAATGGAATCAATTCTTTAAAGACCCGAATCTTGTGGAATTGATTGACACGGCATTAAAAAACAACCAGGAGCTGAACATCACTTTGCAGGAAATTGAAATCGCAAAAAACGATGTCCGTGTTAAAAAAGGATTGTTATTGCCAACGGTTGGACTTCGTGCCGGAGCCGGACTTGAAAAAGTGGGCCGATACACAAGCCAGGGTGCGGGTGATGCCACAACCGAAATCAAACCCGGAGTTGAAACACCAGACCCGTTACCGGATTATACGATTGGTGCTTACGCCAACTGGGAAGTTGATATTTGGAAAAAACTGCGTAATTCTAAAAAAGCGGCCGTCAACAGGTATTTGGCAACCGTTGAAGGAAAGAACTTTGTCATCACAAATCTTATTGCCGAAGTAGCCGATTCGTATTATGAATTATTGGCCCTTGACAGCCAATTGGATATTGTAAAACAGACCATTGCATTGCAGTCCAATGCCCTGGAAATTGTAAAAATCCAGAAACAGGCAGCCAGAGCAACAGAATTGGCGGTTCAGAAATTCCAGGCGGAAGTATTGACTTCAAAAAGTTTAGAGTTTGAAATCCTGCAAAAAATCAAGGAAACGGAGAATAAGATTAACTTTTTACTGGCCCGTTACCCGCAGGAAATCAAAAGAGACAAAACCAATTTTACGGACTTATTGCCGGCTACTGTAAATTCAGGTATTCCGTCACAATTGTTGAGCAATCGTCCGGATATCAAAAAGGCAGAATTGGAATTGGTGGCTGCCAAATTGGATGTAAAAGTAGCCCGGGCTGAGTTTTATCCATCGCTTGATATTTCAGCAGCGTTTGGTGTACGTGCCTTTAAACCGACATATCTGTTTACGTTCCCGGAATCGCTTTTGTATTCTGTGGCTGGTGATTTGGCTGCCCCGCTGATTAACAGAAATGCCATCAAAGCAGAATTTAAAAGTGCCAATGCCAGACAGCTTCAGGCATTGTACAATTATGACCGTACGGTTTTAAATGCCTATCTGGAAGTATCTACCCAACTTTCTAAAATCGAAAACCTTCAAAAAGGCTACGATTTAAAATCACAACAGGTGGATGCTTTAAACCGTTCCATTGATATTTCAAACGATTTGTTTAAATCGGCAAGAGTCGATTATTTCGAGGTACTGATGACCCAAAGAGATGCTTTGGAATCCAAACTTGAACTGATAGAAACCAAAAAAGAACAACTGAACGCTGTTGTTCATGTATATAAAGATTTAGGAGGAGGCTGGAAATAGGTTGATTTGTTAGGTTGATTGGAGAACTAGTCAAGGGGTATTATTCCTTGGCTAGTTTTTTTTTAAAAGAACTTTATATGATTATAAATTTAATATAGAAATTAATTACTCTACATTATCCTCATTTTCTTCATTGAAATATTCAGTATCTACCACATAATATTCAAAGCTTTTTTTAGATACACCAATTTTATATTTTAAGAGTAAATCAATTAACTTTTCCCCGTTAATTAATGTTATCGGTGCCGCTCCTTTTTCAAAAGCAGCATCTTTAGCTCCTTTTGCAAAATCAGATAATGTTATTATTGTGCCTTGAAAAGCATCAAATCTATGTAAACTACCTCTTAAGCTATCTAAAACAGGTCTTATAACATTTGAAGTGGTATTTCTTTTAACTTGAATCACCTCTTTAACGGTTGTGATACCATTTTGACTGATTCCGGTAACATCCACTCCTTTATCATTAGTAGGCGAAGTTACTTCTACATCTTCGTAGCCCATTGCGTAAAGTAAGTCTTTTACAATATGCTCGAATTGATAAGGTTTTGTTTGTTTTAAATATTCTTTTAAAAAATTTCTTTGCTCTATTGTAAAACTTTCAACTTTCCGGCTTAATTTAGTTTCTTTACTTAAAATTGAATTTTCTTCCTCTAACTCAATAGAATCTAAATAAAGTTTTCCAAGTTCGGTAATTAAGTAAGCATTTCCATTCTTTTTGACATATTTCCTATCAATAAGATTTACAAGTCTTCTTCTTAAATAATCTTTGATTACTGATTCTTTTTTCAGATTAGAATTATTAATAGTATAGTTTTCCCAATCATCTATCAGATCAGCTCTCTTACCCTCTTGTATCGAGGAAAGTTGAACTAAAATCTGTACTAAACCTTCTTTAATATCAATATCTTTAGTTACTAGATTTTCTTTATTATTGATAAACACTTTCCCTTTTTCGGTTAATTGATAGATTCCTTTATTATCTTCAATTAGTTTGTAAGCATTGATAAGAAATTGAGAACCTCTTGTCCAACGTGGATTTAAAGTTTTATTGGATTCTTTCCAAATTTTTAAAGCAATTTCCTTTTCTATTCCTGATAATCTTTCTCCAATCCATTCATCGGGATTTTTCCAATCTACAGTATTTTGCGGAGTGCCTCTTAAATCCCAGACGGTTGTCCACATAGTTTTAAAATCTTGTACAGGCATACCATCAATTATTTTTAATAATTGAATAGTCATTGTATAGGTTGGATATAAAGGAATTTTTATCATGAATTAATAGATTATAAATAATAGGACTCAGTAAACATTCACAATTTCACAAAGATAAAAGTTGTTTTTTCTGGATTTCGATATTGGCGTTTATTTTATTAAAAGTATATCATCCATCATTTCAACTCTCATAAATATAAGGAACCTCAAAAGCAACTTTCGCTCCTTCTATAGTTCCGTCTGAAGCGATTACATTATTAGTTTGCACTATAAAATCTTTATTCTTGGTGTAAGAAACCAGGCGTTCTTTGGTAATAGTCATGGCCAGTGATTTGTGATTGCTGACTTTCTCATCGGTACCAAATCCTTTACCGTTATCGGTTACTTCAAAATAGAGTTTTTCTTCTTTCAGATAATAGTGAATATCAATTTTGCCGTTTTCGGTTGTGTTGCTTAACCCATGTTTGATGGCGTTTTCAATGTAGGGCTGAGCCAGCATTGGTGGTAAAAATATGGATTCGGTATCAATATTTTCTTCTATACGGATATTGAAAGTGAATTTGTTTTCATATAAAAGCTGCTGTATAGCGAGGTAATTCTCAAGCATTTCAACTTCTTCAGCCAATGAAATATAGTTCTGGTTGGAGTGTTCAAGAATTTGTCGGGTTAGTTTGGAAAACTTGCCCAAATAGTTTACTGCATCATCATTTTGTCTGTTGTTAATCAGGCTTCTGATGTTCTGAATCGAATTGAATATAAAATGCGGGTTCATTTGGGTAATGAGCAACTTTTGCTTGATTTGGTTTTTTTCCAGGACCGTAATGGCCTGTTTCTGCTTATTGTTTCGGTAGTAGAAATAAGCGCCCAGTAACGAAAGCAGAAATACAGAAGAAACGGCAATCAGCCAGTTGTTTTTAACGGCCGTTTTCTTTTCAGAAATTAGTTTGATGGCAGCTACCTTTTTTTCCTGAGCGAGTTTCTGGTTCAGCTGTTTTTTTTCAAAATCGTATACCAACTGTTGTCGGGCTAATTTATTTTTTGAAGTTTCCATTGCCATTTTCTTTTGGGCTTCGAGCTCAACGGCTGTTACTTTCTTTTGCTGGAGTATTTTTTGCTGCAGTTCTTTTTTCTCAAACTGGTATTTGAGTTCCTGTTGTGCCAATTCGTTTTTTGAGGCTTCTAAATTTGTAGAATCTTTTATTACAATATTCGCTTCATGCATTTTTAATGCTTTTTCATACTGTCCGCTTTCTTTATAAATTTTATATAGCAGGGAGGTGAGACCGGACTGTGAATTGATGTTTTTATTCTTTTTTGCCAGGCTGTAGCTCAACTCACCATACTCTGCCGCCTTATCATAGTTTTTATTTTTGTAATTAATACGTGCAGCACTTCCGTATACTCCTTGCCTTGAAATATCATCATTACATAAATCCAAGGCTCTTTTTAAATAATCTTCCGACTCAGTTAGTTTTCCCAATTCACTGGAGGATTGCGCCAATTGTACTAAAATTATTGATTCTGCCTGCGGGTCTTTATTTTTTTTGATATAATTGTAGGCCTTTAGGAAATTATTGTGGGCTTCGGTAAAGTTTTTAAGACGGGTATAAGATGTACCTATGTTATTATGAATAACCGCTAAACTATGGCGGTCTGATTTTCTTAATTCTGACTCCGGGACATCATAATAGGGCAATGCTTTTTTTAGATGGACAATAGCTTTATTCCAGTCCTGCTGGGCTATACAAGCGGTTCCTATTTCCATATTTACGGTTGATATTCCGCTTTCATTATGAATGCTCTCGTAGAATTTTAAGGCTTCAAAAAAGTATTTGAACGTATTTGGCCAGTCGGCAATATGGCGGTAGTACGTTCCTTTACCAACCAACGCTAATGCCATAGGCTTATAGTCTTTAGAGGCTTTCCAATACTTTATAGCTTCATCAAAGTGGATTGGTGCATTTTTGTTGCCCTCACTTGTTTCTTTTTTTGCGGTATTGTAGTAATACACACCTGCAGCAAATTGGTATATCTGCTTTACTTTTGGATGAAGGTTGGGCATTGCCAGTCCTTTAGTAAAAACAGGAAGTAGCTGATTGTAGTAGGCCACATGTGCTTTGCTCAACATGATTGTGTTATCCATACCCGCAATAATTGTATTAATGCGTGTTGTGTCACTAATTTTGCGATTCGCTAATATCGTTTCTATAGAATCAATTGTTTTATTCTGGGAATAAACAGGGAGGCTGATAAAGAGAAGGAGTAGAAAAGATACTAAATGCTTGCAATTTAACATAAACGTGAGGGATGTGATTAAAAAACGGAGGTAAAAATAATCAATTGATAGATACATACTGCTAAACCCAGCGAAAATAAAAAACCAGTTAAAATACTTTAACTGGTTTTTTTAGGATTTTTATATTATTTATCACTTTAGCTTTCATAAATATAAGGAACTTCAAAAGCAACTTTGGCTCCTTCTATAGTTCCGTCTGAAGCGATTACGTTATTGGTTTGCACCACAAAATCTTTGTTTTTAGTATAGAATGTCAAACGTTCTTTAGTGATGGTCATGGCCAGTGATTTGTGATTGCTGACTTTCTCATCTGTTCCAAACCCTTTACCGTTATCGGTTACTTCAAAATAGAGTTTTTCTTCTTTCAAATAGTAATGAACATCAATTTTTCCGTTTTCTGTCGTGTTGCTCAATCCGTGTTTGATGGCATTTTCAATATAGGGCTGCGCGAGCATAGGCGGTAAAAATATCGATTCGGTATCCATATTTTCTTCTATATGGATATTGAAAGTGAATTTGTTTTCATATAAAAGTTGCTGTATGGTGAGATAGTTCTCAAGCATTTCCAATTCTTCAGCCAATGAAATATAGTTCTGGTTGGAGTGTTCAAGAATTTGACGGGTTAATTTAGAAAACTTACCCAAATAATTTACCGCTTCATCATTTTGCCTGTTGTTAATCAGGCTTCTGATGTTTTGTATGGAATTGAATATAAAATGCGGGTTCATTTGTGTAATCAGCAATTTTTGTTCTAACAAAAGCTGTTGGTTCTGCATTTTTACCCGTCTGATTTTTAATAAGGCAAGTAAGAAACCTAAAACAATCAAGAGACCTATAAAACCACCAATCAGCCATTTTTTTTGTAATTCTGAAACTGCTACCGTTTTCTTTAAGGTGTTTACGCTTTTCTTTGCCGTAGTCAGAGTATCCTTATAAGCATATTCATATTTTATTTCTGCCAGCTTATCAAAGGTTTCTTTTTTATAAAGACTGTCATTCAGTTCTTTATGTTCCTGTCCGCTTTCATAGGCCAACTTATATTCTTTAAGAGCATAATAAATTTTTGAAAATAAAAGAGAATAATCAGTTTGCAGGCTCAATAGTTTAAGTTCATTAGCAATATCACTTCCTTCTTTGGCATACTGTAAGGCTTTATCATACTCTTTTCTTGAAAAATAAATTCTACTTATATTCAGGTAACTGGTAGAAAGTTCCCGCTGAGCTCCTATTTTTTTATACGTTTTTACCGCTTTTTCATAATAAGGAAGTGAGGCATCATAGTTTTCAATCATAAAATAATAACCACCTATATTGTTATTGAAAAAAGCAACGGCAAAGGCTTCATTAGCTTCCTGGCTTAACCGTAATCCTTTCTTAAATATTGCTAAAGCTTTAGGATTTTTTTCCGACATCAGGATAATACCAATGTTACTCAGACAACCCATAACTTCCTTATCTTTTTTTAACTTTTCAAAGATGGCTAATGCTTTATAGTAATTAGGGAGGGCGGCTTTGTTGTTTTCCATTTCCTGATACAGCGTTCCAATATTGTTTAAATTGGAAGCAACACCATACTCGTCGTTAAACTGTTTATAGATCTCCAGCGATTTATTATAATGCTCTAAAGCAAGAGTGGGTTGGTTTTGCTGTTTATAAAGATTCGCCAAATTAATATAAGTAACGGCAATTCCCTTTTTGTCTCCCAGCTTTTCATCGATTACAATTGATTTTTTATAATATTCCAGGCTTTTGTCATAATCTCCCTGAGTGTTATAAATCATGGCAATAATCATCAAAGCATTTGAAGCTACTCTTAATTTTCCGGATTGCTCACTAAGTTCTGTGGCAGTTTTAAGATGCTCCAAAGCCTTTGGGAAATCGGTAAGATAGTAATAAGACCTGCCAATGTTCAAATGACAATTGGCGACACTTACTTTAATTTTTAAATCTTCATATACTTCAAGGGAATTCTGAAAATAAGTGATGGAAGTTGGATAATCTCCTTTTTTGGAATAGGCTCTACCGGACATCAATAAGCTATAGGCTTTTCCTTTTTTATATTGCAGGGCTTCAGAAAGTTGTTCGGATTCTTTATAGAGCTGCAATGCTTTGTCAGTATCGCTTTCTATTATTTTTAGAGCCGCGGCATTTAATAATTTGACTCTTATCGTATCTTTTTTTGTATAGGTCTGTAAACTGTCTACTGCTTTATTTTGAGAAAAACCATTCGACAGGCTGGCTAAAAAGAATAGAAGAAAAATTCGTTTTAGAAATAGAGAAGATTTGATAGTAAACATCAGTAAGGCGGTGGCTTTTTTTGGTTTTGTTATGTTTTTAGAAAATCAAAAATAGAATAATTTTTGTAGTAAACTCACTAAACTATAAACAAGTATCGTTTTTGTTTATTATTTCCTGATTGCTGTAATTGAAAATACAATAGCCCTGATAAATCAGTATCGATTAATAAAAATTTTATGAATATATAATTCTGTAGAAAAAATCTTTCATTGGGTCATCCGAATTGATTTTTATCTACATTTGGAAAAACCAATCCCAATGAATATCCTAAAAATTAAAGACTATAAATTTCCTATCAATACTGGGAAATCATTCATAAAAGAATACAACCAAGAAGATTTAGAACCCGTTTGTACCGTCTGGGATATTTGGGTACAAAGTGATGAGGCTCCTTTTATAGAAGGAAATCATAGCGGGAATATCCGTTGTGAACAGATGATGGCTACGCAGGGCAATTTGCAATCGCTGGTTGGGAAAACCATTTCTGTAAAAGATTCCTATGATTATGTGACCGACGAACACCTGTTTATCTTTTATATGTTTAGACACAACGGTATCAAGGACAATGAAATCACATTCGGAAAAATTGAAAACAACAAAGTTGATGTACACTGGAAAGGCATAATTGAAGAATTGGGCTTTGAAGGCGAATACAATACCGATGTGCCTTTTGAACTTTCCTGCATATTGGAAATTAAACAAATGGTGGATAATAAAGACTATAGATCGCCATCTACCGAAGTGCTAAGGCTTATCGCTACCGCTGATGATGACTTTGACAACAATCAGGAACTACTTGAAGCTATTATCGATATCACCGACGAATACCGATTGGATGATGCAGCTTATACTGCAATTATAAATCTTTTAAGCTCTGAATCTTTTCTCGAAACCTTTGAAGAGGAAACTGACAGCCTGGAGGATTTTATTTCAAATTTTACCCATTTCAGCAACGACCGTACTACTCCCGTACCACAAAACATTTCAAGGAAAGCCCTGAAAAAGTGGCGTAAAATAGATTTGCTGGCTGAAATTATTGGAGATGACGAATAGTTGTATTGTGTAATACTATGCGTCTGCAAATATCAGTATATAAACTGTCCTAAATGTGGAGCCTTTAATTTTAACTGGATGTAATAAGCCACACGAAAAGATATAGAGAAATAAATAAAAATGACTATAGGGTAGTAATGAACACCAAGAAACTAATAGAAAAAAAAGATTGGCATTATTATGTTTATGAAGAAAACAATAGCATCACATTATCTGTCCCCATTCCTAAACCAAATCCGGGATTTGACATCCTGTATACTTTAAACGAATCTGAAAAGGAAAAATATGTAAGAACAGGAATTAAATCCCTTGAAAACAGGATAGAAGACATGAAAACAAACTTTTCAAATTATGAAATGAATTCCTGGAGATAGGTAATTATTGGTTTAATAAAGGGAAGCGGAAGCATATCTATTGTAGTTAATAAAAAAAACCAACCTGTAATGGGTTGGTTTTTTGTTTTCATACTTATTTACAAGAGAAAGAAGTTAATTACTTTATTTTTTAACCAGCTCCACATTTTTGACTTCTCCTGTTTTTATGTCTTTCAGTACCATTACAGCGGTATCCGTCTGAGGTTTCCTGTTCAATTTAAATGATTCACAAGGATTCATATCTGAAAAATCAAATTCCCCGAACTTTAGTATTTCATCTCCTTCATTAATCCTGTCATTCAATGCAGCATCCCACACTATACCCACAACAAATTTATCGTCTTTGATTACAGGTTGTACAGGCCAGTTCTTTTCGGCCAAATCTATTGCACCATCCTGATAAGGATTGAAATAGAGTTGTCTGCCCGGATAATCGACTACAACATCTCCATAGGATAATATTTTGCTTCCTATTCTCGATTTGGTGTCGCTGGTAGTAGTCGTGGTAATATTTTTAAGGGTAACTCCTGCAAAATTTAGTTCGGGAATCGACAGCATAAAATGTTCTTTTTGGCTTTCAACACCATGTATGCCTAACGAATAGGCTCCCTTAGCCTGATAGAGTAGAGAAAAAAGATTAATTTTTTGGGATAATGCATTTTCGTAAACACCTAATGACAAATCATATAGCCCAACCATTCCGGAATCGAACAAAAGGGTTTCAGTTGCTTCTGCATCCTTATTTTTGATGTCAATCTTTAAGTATGGATTACTTTGAAACTGGTCCTTTAATAAACCGGCACTTTTCTTTTTATCAATGCTAAAATTTTTCAGTTTATCGGTAAAACTAACGGTCTTATCCTTATATGAAAATTTCACGATGCTGTTACGCATCATATTGCTACCAATAAATCCGTCAATTCCTAGGCATTCTAAAAAGAAACTACTATCGGTAACCACTGCAGGGACATCAGCAAAGGTAATATCGCCCACCTGAACAGGTGGCAGTGTTACGAGTTTCATATTCTGTCGCAGGTTGCTGGAATCGCCAACATCAAGCCCATTAACAGATTCCAGCCCCAATTCATTATACAGCTCTTGCGAGATGGCGCTCAGTGCTCCGGTATCGACAATAAAATTATAGGTATTCCCTTTAATAACAGCCTCAACTATTACCAGACCGTTTATATCCTGATAAGGAACGCTGACATTATAATTTTTTTGGACAACCCTGCCTTTATTAAGAGTTTTAATGTTTTGGGCAGTGGATAAATTAAGGCACAAAAGTGCAGAAATGAGATAAAGTAGCTTCATAAATTATTTGATTGGTTGAATACACATTCACACAATTTATGCCAAAATAGGAATGTTAAAAAAAGATATTCGATATTTCTTATTCAGGGTACTATTTTCTGATGTTGATAAACGGTTGTATCTGGCTGTTAAAGTAATTATTAAGGAATGCTCAAGACCTTATAAAGATTAGCTATTGAGGCAAGAAGCCTGTTTTCCGTATTGATTTCGGCCAGTCTGCTGCTAACCACATTATTTTCTCTGGAATTAATAAGGAAAAGAGAGCTTTCCCCAAAGGAAAACAATTTTTCTTCCGATGAAAGCATTACGGTATAATCCTTTACAAGCTCAGCCGCGGTTAGCTGCTGTTGGTTAAGCGATTCAATTTCTGCACTATAAGTAAGGATTTTATTTTTTAGCGCTACACGTTCCAATTCCAGATCCAGTTGGCCATCCTGGATTTTCAGTTTGGCTAGCTGCAATGCACCTCTTTCTTTACGAAGGAACAAAGGGAAGCTGAAATTTAGACCTATCTTATAATCCTGAAACCTGTAATCTGTAAAATAGGCTGGCTCAGAAAGATAATTGTAGCTTACATTCATTTCAGGGAGTAGCATGTTTGCCTTGTAACGACGTTCAATTTCGAGCATACTCAACTTACTTTGTAACGACTGTATTTTAGGATGGCTGTCTAAAGCAGCGGACGGGTTTACTTGTAAGTTGGTGTTCAGGCTGGCATCGACGCTGTTTCTGACATTTTCTTCCGGCGTGATATTCTCTTCGAGTTCAACGGGAACGTTATCAATCCATAGAAAGTTGGACAATTCCAGTCGTGATTTTGTAAGTTTTAGCTGGGCATCTTTTAGGCTTAGCTCACGTGTCTTAACCAAAATACCCGCTTCTACGCTGTCAATTGCCGGTTTATCGCCGGTTTCTATAAGACGTAAAATCCCATCGTAGCGCTTCTGTGCATATTCCAGATAGGTTTTATATAACTCTGCTTCATCAAATGCTCTCTTCCAGTTAAAGTAGGCCAGGGATGCCTCATATATGACATCTGTTGTCTCCATTTTTTGCTCTGCGGCACTGAGTTGAAGTTGTACCTTTGCCATCCTGACATCGGCCATGCGTTTATTGATAAAAAGTCCCTGTCCCAAAGGGATGGATATTCCTATGGAAGTCAGGCCATTGTTAGGTGTTGTATTTTGTGGATTTACATACAAGCCTTCGCTGTTGTCAAATGCAGCTTTAATTTCAATTCCATACCAGGTGGGTATCTTAAAAGTACTTTTTAGCAGTGAATAATAATTCTTATCCTTAAAATCCTTCTGATCATAATCTACCTCAATTTTAGGGTCAAATCCACCACGGGCTGTCAAAAGTTCGGCTTCTGCTTTGTTAAGCAGTAATCCTGACTGCCTGACAAGCGGATGGTATTTCTTTACATAACCAATATATTCGCTAAAACTAAGCTCTTTTTCTTTGAATGATTGAGCCTTAATGTGATAGCTAGTCAGTATCAATAGGATTATAAAAACTCGTTTCATCATTTTTCTTTAGAATTCTGATTTTGGGAATGCTGGTAATAATTAGGAGGAAATCCGTTGAGTGTTCTCCAGATTTCAAACCATATCGGTACGGTATCAAGCAGGGTTATAGTCTGTACTCCGGCACCAATGCTGAGTTGTTTTGGCCATGGAGCCTCATTTTTGTCTGGTGCGATCAGCACTCTGTACTTGCCATTCGGACTGATGAAATTTTCAATAGCAACTATCCTGCCTCCAAATGTACCATAGGACATACCCGGCCACCCGGAGAAAACGATGGTTGGCCACCCGTCGAACCATACCCGCACTCTGTCGCCTTTTTTAAGCAGGGGAAGATCAATAGGCTTAACATAGGTCTCAACCGCAATTTCGTAGCTTGCCGGCATTATACTGACAACAGGCATACCTTCTTTTATAGTTTCGCCAATCCCTGATTGTAAGGCACGGTTAACAAAACCACTTTGGGGTGCTTTTATATAATACATGCCATTACGTATACTGTAATTGACATATTGGTTTTCGAGCTTTGATACCTGAGCTTCTGTATCATACTGGCTGCTTAGTGCTGTAAATTTATCACTGCTTGACTTTGCAATTTTTTCATTGTATTCTGCCGTTATCCTTCCAATCTCGACTTTCGCATTAATGAGCTCATTTCTTGCGGTAAGCAATTTATTTTCCTGAGTGATGATCTTGGCTTGGGCATCCTGGAGTTTAAGGCGTTTTTCTTCCACATCAGTAAGAGGCTTCAGGCCATCCTTATTGAGCTGTACAGAACGGTCAAATTGCGTGTTGGCAATTTTTAGCTGCGTCTTGACTGCCTCCAGATCAATGCTGTCGCTTTTAACCTTTAGAACTGCCTGCCTGATTTTGTTGGTGGCCTGCTGTATTTTTAGGTTCTGCTCCTTCGAAAGTGCGCTCATTTGAGATTCCAGTGATTTTACCTTACCATCATACGACTGCAGGGCACTTTTCTTTGCATCTACCTGCTGTTTGGTATTTTTTACCAGGTTCGGATCAAAATAATCTTCTTTAATTTCTGAAATATAGAGTATCGTATCGCCTTTCTCTACAAAATCTCCTTCCTGGACATACCATTTTTCGATTCTACCTGCTATGGCAGTATGGATGGTCTGCGGACGCTGATTTGGCTTTAGTGTTGTGACTGCCCCGTTGCCGGAAACATTTTGTGTCCAGGGAAGGAATAGCAACACTATACCCAATAGGCACAGTCCGATGATTATCCTTTTCAATATCTTATAATGCGGCCTGTCTGACAATTGCTTTATTGTACTTAAGTGCTGCATTGACTCAATTCGCACTTTTTTATTATTCGAAATATTTAGCATGGCGTGAAGTATTGATCGTTAATTATCTTACCGTTTTCCATTGTAATGCGCCTTGTTGCTCCTTCTTCCCAATGTAAACTGGCAGAAGAAACCACTACGGTCCAGGGATTTTTATCTGAAAAAATAAATTTTATGATTGCTTTTGTGGCTTCGTTATCCATACGGTCTGTCGGATCCTCATAAAATAGAATCGATGGTCTGTGAACGATACTCCGGGCAAGTAATATTTTTTGGGCGTTTGAAGAAGAAAGGTGCCTTCCTTCCGGGAAAATTTTGGTGTCGAGACCATCTGGTAGCGATTTTACAAAATCGGTTAATTGTACCGCATCGAGGGCCCAATGCAAATCTTCCATGGTAATTGAAGGATTGTTGAAAGTAATGTTTTCACGAATAGTTCCTTCAAAAGGCGTTTCACCCTGAATAATGTATCCAATCCTTGCACGGTAGGAGGCCGGATCAATCTTTAACAAGGAGTCATCATTTATGGATAGCACACCTGATGTTGGCTGTAACAGACCGGATAGTATTCGTATTAATGTAGTTTTACCTGCTCCGTTATTTCCTTGCAATAATATTTTTTCACCGGGTAAAATCTGAAGATTCACATTTTTGAGTGCGTCTTTTTTTGCATCAGGATAATGGAAGCGGACATTTTCTGCTGCAATAGTCATTTCGGTTCCTTCCGGAAGGACATCACTGTATTTTTCATCGTCAAGATCCATATCAGATACCTGGCCAATCTTTTCAACAGAGGTAAGCACATCATAAAAGCTTTCAAGCCCAATAATAATTTTCTCAACAGAATTAATCACAAGGAGGATTACAATTTCTGCAGCGACAAACTGCCCGATATTCATTTGCTGGTTGATTACCAGAAATCCCCCAATCAGAAGGAGTCCGGCTGTAATGATGATCTTAAAGATAATCAATTGGATGAACTGCCTCCTGATAATATTAAAGTGCTGTTCGCGATACTTAAGATATCCTTCTACTAATGCATTATTTTTATCCAGCGCAAAGTTAAAGTTTAGGATTGTCCTGAAAGAGGAAGTATTCCTGGCAATTTCCTGCAACCAGTCTGCCGCTTTATATTTGTACTTTGACTCGCTCAAACTCGTCTCCAGACCCGGCCGGTAGGAGAATTTAAAAATAAGGTACAATAATATAATCAGCAGTATTCCAAAGAGAATAAAGAATGGATGGTATAATGACAGTAGTATTATACCAAAGCCAATTTGCAGCAAGGCGGACGAGAAGTCAATAAGAAGTTTTGAAACACCTTTTTGTATGGACATGGTATCAAAAAACCTGTTGGCTATCTCTGGAGGATACACATTAGTATGCGTTTCTCCAAAACGGATCTTGGGAAGTCTGTAGGCAAATTCAAAGGACGACCTGACAAAAATCTTTTGCTGTAAATTTTCGGTTATTCGCAATTGCATTAATGACAGTATGCCTACAAGGGCTACACCGGCAATAACAAAAATTACGAGGACAATCCAGGAAACACTCACTCTTCCGCTTTGTATAAAGTTGATAATTGCCTGTATGCCCAACGGTAGTGACAAGCTGATAAACCCTGCAAACAAGGCATAGAAAAATATCTGTGAAACGTCCTTACTGTCGAGTCGTAAAAGGCTGAAAAATCGTTTGGCTGGTGTCATTTTTTACTTATTTAACGATGTGATGAGATATAAATAGAAATCAGTGGGGCTGACTTTTTCATTGCAGTCCGTGATCGTTTTAAAATGGTCTTTAATAAAATGTTGATGGAGCGAACCTTCCACAATACTTGATGCAAAAGATTTTGGATAGGGAAAATCAGGGTTTAAATCAATAATCATAGCTACAATTCTATTAATCACCTGTTTGTAAATTAAGAAAAAACCTTCCTTATTTTCTTCATCAACTTCTTTGGTCAAAAAAGTCTTGGTAAATTCTGCAATAATAATACGGTTTAATACAGATTCATCAATGTAGTCTGTGCTTGCGTCATCTTTTATCTGCTCGGTTACAAGCGTTATGGCCTGGCGCAGCTTTTCGGAAGGATCAGAAATATTAGCTGTAGCAAATACTATCCTGTATTCCATCCAACTCCAATACCAGGAAGAAAGGTATACTAGCAGCTTATGCTTATTTTCGAAGTAGCGGTATAGCGAACTTTCATTAGAACCGATACGTTCTCCAAGTTTCTTAAAAGTGAAGTTGTCAAATCCCACTTCATCAATAAGTTTGATACTTTCCTGAACGATTTTACGTCCCAGCTTGGAAGTTTGCGGATCCTTGAGGTAAATTTTTGGATTTACCTGGATTTTTAAATACGCTAGTAAACTTTTCATTTTGTAAAATTTACACGCAAAATTAATAGTAATGCTATTACATTTGAAATTATTAATAGTATTTAACTTTTGTTTAGGTTTTTAAAATTTACATACTATAGAAACTTTATTAAATAAGGAAGGTTTAGGAACTTAAAAATTACATATTTATCATTTCCCTTTTCTGCATCGTTCACTGCAATATCTTACATTATCCCAATCTTTTTTCCATTTTTTTCTCCAGGTGAAGGACAATCCACAGTGAATGCAAGTTTTTGTTGGGAGGTTTGATTTTGCGACACGTTTCAACGCTTGGAGATTTTATTGTTTGTAATAATTCGTTGCCTGCTGCACTTAAAGCGGGTGATACCTTGAAAGCGTCTGGATGCATGTTTTGTTTTGCACTGTTCAATCCGGCTTCGCCAATTTCTGTAACTGGATGGACGTAATACTTTATGCATCAGTTTACGAAGCTCTCCCTCCGTAAGTCCAAATTGTAATGTTATGGCCTCAAACGGCGTACGGTCTTCCCAGGCCATTTCTATAATCCTGTCCAGATCCCGGTCATTGAAAGTATTCAACTTCTTTTTCACGATGCAATCTTTTTTATCATGCCGTTAAATATGAAATAATGAAATGGAAGAACAAAGTACCAGTATAATCTGCCCAAAAGGCCCAGAGGGCGGAAAGTTGCGGTTTGTTTAACAATGCCATCAGCGATGGTAAATTCCAGCCATGCCTCACCGGGCAATCGCATTTCAGCATATAGGAGAAGTCGCATTTCTTCACGGTCAGCATACAAAACCCTCCAAAAATCAAGTGACTCTCCCGTAGAGATGTGAGAGGCATTCCTGCGCCCACGTTTAAGACCGACACCTCCAAAGAGTTTGTCAAGAAAGCCTCGAAAACTCCAGAGCCAGTCTGCGTAATACCAACCTGCTGTGCCTCCTATTGCGAAAATTCTATTTGCGGCCTGTTGCGGGTCTGTGGCTTTCATGGTTTTGACATCTTTAAAAACCCCAAATTCAGGTACCTGAACTGTGGAATAAAGGCGCGCCTGGCGTTCTGAACCGAGTGCGTCTTTCCAGGTAGAGAGCACCATGTCCTGTTCAATCTTTCCAAATGCCAGAGCTATAGCCTCGCGATAGGATATAAGTTGGATTTTCAATAACCCGGCAAGGTTGTTAGGAACTGCAACAACATCCACTTTCATACTATCCACCAGGTTTTTTGCCAGTGGATATGAAGTGGAAGTGACAAAATAAAGCCAATAGGAGGAGAGCTTCGGTGTCATTACAGGCACAGTAATAATCCGACGCTGTAATCCACGCTCGGAAGCAAAGTACATCAACATCTGTTTGTAGGTCAGTATGTCAGGACCATAAATATCATAATGTTTGTCAAAGGTCTGCTTTTGAAGCAACACTCCGGCAAGAAATTCAACAACATTCCGTATGGCGATAGGCTGGCATCTGGTATGTAGCCACTTTGGAGCTACCATTACAGGCAGTTTTTCCACCAGGTCACGTATTATCTCAAAGGAGGCGCTGCCGGAACCTACAATAATACCTGCCCGCAAAGAAGTAAGCGGAACATGGCCGGAAGCAAGTATATCTTCCACATTTTTGCGGGAGGCAAGGTGTGGTGATAGCTTTGAGTCATTAATAATCCCGCTGAGGTAGACGACCTGCTGAGCCTTTGTCTTTCCTATTGCTTCTGTAAAATTACGGGCTGCTTGTTCTTCCAGTGATGTGAATTCGCCTGAGGCACTCATAGAATGCACCAGATAATAGGCAGCATCAATATCTTTTGGTATTCCGGAAGTAAGACTTTCAGGTATCAATAAGTCTGCTTCCAAAATTTTCGGAGGAATAATTCCCGTAAATTTTCCGGTGTCAAACCTGCGGCTATTGCGCACAAGACATATTACCTCATGTCCTTGCGCCATCAGCACCGGAAGGAGCCGTTGTGCGATATATCCTGTTGCACCTGTCAAAAGTATCTTCATGCCTATTTAATTATAGTTCCAAGACCTCCATTAATATTATAAACCTGTCCTGTTACCCAACGATATTCGGTCAACATATGAAAGGCAACCTTAGCAATTTCTGCTGATGTGCCGAAAGTATTCATGGGATGCCGTGCCTTTGCGGCCTGAATTTTTGCTTCTGTATTAAGCAGTCCAGCTGCTAGCGGTGTATCTGTTAGGGAAGGTGCAATGGCATTTACGCGCACATCGGGTGCCAGTTCTGCAGCCATGGCAAGGGTAAGACCTTCTACGGCACCTTTGGCCATTGCAGTTGCAGCATGAAAAGGCATTCCCGTCCGAACAGCTACGCTGCTAAAGAGGAGTATAGAAGGGTCTTTTGTGTTTTTTATATTAGCCAGATACTGTTGTACAAATAAAAGCGCAGCAGTAGCATTTAAAGTTATAGTTTTGTTGACATCTTCTTTAGATATCCTTGCCAGAGGCTTAAGCATGATACTTCCCGGACAGTACACCAGTCCCGCAGCTTTAACGGTAATATCTGGCAGCGGTTCATCACTAAGGAAATCGTGTGAGTAGTGTCTGTAAAGCTTGTGACCGTTAAGCGCTCCCGGGCTACGGCTGAGGCCGCACACTTCAAATCCATGGTGTATGAGCAAAGTGGCAAGCTCAAGACCAATTCCGCTACTTGCACCCGCCACAATGTAGGTATTTGCTATATTTTCCATTATTTATTTTGTATTGGACGATTGTAATTATTAAATGACAGTCAGCTAACGGGAAAGAATTTTGGAGCAAAGCACAGGAGTGGGTTTCGATATTGTCGATTTGCTTTTTGAGATTGCTAAATGACATTTGAAACTCCATTGGTTGTATATTATTTTTATCTACTTGTTTAAATAAAATACAAATATACATAAACATTTTTTTCTGTTTAACAATTATGTATTTTTGTTAAACAAATTTCTTATTTTTGTGTTCTTAAGTAGAGCTTCCGGCTTTTGCAATTAAGTATTAAATCCTTAATCGATGAGCAACATCAAGACTGTATTTTCTATTGGAGACCTTGAGGGACTATCTGGGGTAAAAGCACATACAATACGCATTTGGGAAAAAAGATATGGTCTTCTTTCACCAGAGCGGAGCGAAAATAACTTACGTTATTATGGTCTTGATGAATTGCGTAAGCTTCTTAATGTGGTACTTCTGACAGGTTACGGAGTGAAGATTTCTAAAGTAGCCAAAATGAGGACAGAGGAAATCGAGATGATGGTGGGCGAAATTCGTGTTGGCAGGGAGGACATCAAACATACACTCCATCTCTTCAAGCTGGCAATGATGACTTTTGACCAACCACTGTTTCTGGATGCCACAGATCACCTATTGGCAAAAATGCCGTTTGAAAGAGTTTTCAATGAATATTATATACCATTCTTACAAGAGATTGGCCTGATGTGGCAGGCCGGAACTATCCAACCGGCTCACGAACATTTTATCAGTTGCCTGATACGTATGGTATTAATCCAGCAAATTTCTTTGTGTAGCAGAAGGGTCAGAAAAGGCACGTTGCCTGCGTATGTACTTTTCCTTCCCTTTGGCGAAATCCATGAGTTGGGTCTGATGTTCCTGCAATATTTAATCACTTCCTACGGTCATGGTTGTGTGTATCTGGGCAGCAGTATTCCGCTGGATAGCCTGTCAGAGGTTACCAAGCTTTTCAGAGGTGTTACTTTCATCACCTATATGACGGTACTGCCTGAAGAAAAACCGCTCGATGAATATGTTGAAGCATTGCTCGAAAAGGTACGAGACAACCATTCACAACTTTGGATAGTAGGCCGCCGTGTTGCCGAACTGACAATGGGTGATAGGGATAGCCTTACTCTTTTTACTACGTTGCAGGATATTGCTGCAAAATTATCATAACTATACTGCAAATATGGGTATTAGATTTTAAATCTAAACTTTTACATTAGCAAATCATATGGTTTTGTTCAGCCTTTCTTCCTATTTTTTATTCTCTAGTAATTCAATTGCCTTCTGTTTAGAGACTTTCTGTAATTTATAGTACAGCTATAAATAACTATTACCTAAACAAAAATTAATTTTTTGTTTAATTATTTAAGTGTTTTTGTTAAACAAAATTTTGTATTATAATTTTGAGACACTAACCTAAAAATAGAACTTATGAAAAGAAATTTTTTCAGAAAGGGGATTGCAATACTCACCCTTGCTTTTATTCCAGTTGTGTCATCGTGCAGTGATGATGATAATGAGCAAATGCCACAGGGCAATACCATTGTTGATATAGCTTCATCGAATGCTAATCTTTCTTTGCTGGTAGATGCTCTTGATAGAGCTGACTTAGCGGCAACTCTTGACGGAAACGGAAGTTTTACAGTATTTGCACCAACTAATCAGGCGTTTACGGCATTCCTGCAACAAAAAGGATTTGCGAATCTGAATGCTGTTCCGGTTCCGGTTCTTAAGGAAATACTGCTCAACCATGTTATTTCAGGTGCTGTTACATCGTCGTCACTTACTACCGGCTATGTTAAGACAATGGCCAAAGGAAGTGCATCGGCAACCAACACATTAAGTATGTATATCAATACAGCTAATGGGGTTGTGATCAATGGAGGTGCAGCCAACGGAGGTGCCACAGTAACTACAGCCGATGTAATGGCAAGTAATGGTGTAGTACACATTGTTGGAAATGTTATTGATTTGCCTACTGTGACGAGCCATGCCATTGCCAATCCTGATTTTTCGATCCTTGTTCAGGCACTTACAAGAAACGATCAGCCTGACTTTGCTGGCATTCTTTCTGGTACACAAAATTCACCATTTACGGTATTTGCACCAACCAATTCAGCATTTGCCAGCCTGTTGACCGAACTTAACCTTACGGGTCTGTCACAGATTCCACAGGCAACACTGGAAAATACTCTAAAGTATCATGTGGTAGCAGGACAAAATATATTGGCGGCATCGCTTATGAATAATATGAGCGTGACTACATTCCAGGGTAGCAACTTTACGGTTAATACTCAAGGAGGAGCTTCTATAAGAGATGCTAATGGTAGAGTGTCTACTATTACAGCAACTGACGTTCAGGCTTCTAACGGTGTTGTGCATGTAATTAATAAGGTACTTTTACCTCCTATGTAATAGCTAAAAAGAAGTGAGTAGAATTTACAGGGTGTCTTTTTAAAGGCACCCTTATTCATTTAGTAATTTATTGCTATAATCTGAAATCGTTCAATATTTATTTTTTCTTGAAAAACAAAGCTCTGTTATATTCATAATTCATTCTTGCAATACTCAGGACAGAGATACCCTGAGGGCATTCGACTTCACAGGCTTCTGTATTTGAGCAGTGTCCGAAGTGTTCAGCATCCATTTGTCGTACCATATTCAACACACGTTCACTGCGTTCTTCCTTTCCTTGAGGAAGCGAAATCATATGCGTGATTTTTGCAGATGTAAATAAGGCTGCACTGGCATTTTTACAGGTAGCCACGCAAGCCCCGCAACCAATACAGGCTGCGGCATCGAATGCTTCTTCAGCCGTCTGATGCGTAACGGCAATGGCTGTTGCATCAGGAGCCTGGCCTGTGTTTATCGAAACAAATCCACCGGAAGAGATAATTCGGTCAAATGCCGACCGGTCAACTTTAAGGTCTTTTTTGACAGGAAAAGCCTCTGCCCGAAAAGGTTCTATCAAAATCGTTTCACCGTCTTTAAAGGAACGAAGGTGAAGCTGGCAGGTGGTTGTTTGTTTTAGAGGCCCATGTGCGATACCGTTAATCATCATCCCGCATTGCCCACAAATTCCCTCACGGCAATCATGGTCAAATTCTACGGGTTCATCGCCTTCAAGAATCAGCTTTTCATTCAAAGTATCCAGCATTTCCAGAAATGACATATGTGGATTAAGTTCAGTAAGATCATAATTTACCAGTTTCCCTTCACTTTGACGGTCTCTCTGTCTCCATATTTTCAGGTGTAAATCCATAATTCCTGTGTTTTTCTTATTTATAACTTCTAACCGTCGGTTTTACTTCTTCAAAAATCAACGGTTCTTTGACGAGCTCCGGTTCCTTATTTTCACCCGTCCAATTCCAGGCAGAAATAAATTGAAATTCAGCATCGTTTCGTAACGCTTCTCCGTCAGGTGTTTGAAATTCTTCCCGAAAATGGGCGCCACAGGATTCATTCCGGGTTAACGCATCATAACACATCAATTCGCCAATTTCGAAGTAATCTGCCACACGGCCAGCCTTCTCGAGTTCGCTATTCATTGCGTTTCCTTGTCCGGAAACTTTCACATCTTTATAAAATTCCTGTTTCAGTTTCCTGATTTCGTTGATGGCATATTTTAATCCTTCTTCATTTCTAGCCAGTCCGCAATAATCATAGAGCAGTTTTCCTAAGGTTTTATGGAAATAATCTACCGTTTTTGTTCCTTTGATAGAGATGAAGTTTTCAATTTGCTGCTTCACATGATTCTCAGCTTCTTCAAACTCTGGAGTAGTAGTAGCTATTTTTCCGGTATGAATTTCATTCGATAAATAATTTGCTATGGTGTAAGGAGCGATAAAATAGCCATCAACGGAAGCCTGTAGTAAGGAGTTGGCACCTAATCGATTGGCTCCATGGTCTGCAAAATTGGCTTCTCCCAATGCAAATAACCCCGGAATGGTCGTCATCAATTCATAATCCACCCAGAGCCCGCCCATAGAAAAATGTGCGGATGGGGAAATCATCATTGGTTCCTGATACGCATCATATCCGGTAATTTTAAGATACATATCAAAAAGATTTCCATATTTCTCCTGAATCTTTTCTTTTCCCTGCTCTTTGATGGCTTTGGAAAAATCAAGATAGACCGCATTTTTTAAAGGGCCAATCCCGAAACCGGCATCAATTCTTTCCTTTGCAGCCCTTGAGGAAATATCCCTTGGGGCTAAATTTCCAAACGCCGGGTATCTTCTTTCCAGATAATAATCCCTTTCATTTTCAGGAATATCATTCGCTTTTCTGGTTTCGTTTTTATTGGATGGCACCCATATCCGCCCGTCATTTCGTAAGGATTCGGACATCAGCGTTAATTTTGACTGATAATCACCAGATTGGGGCAGGGAAGTAGGATGAACCTGTATCCAGCTTGGTGAAGCCATTAGTGCGCCTTTTTTGTGCGCCCTCCAGATGGCAGAACCGTTGCATCCCATAGCCAGAGTTGACAAATAATATATTTTTCCATAACCTCCGGTTGCCAAAACCACGGCGTGTGCGGCATGTCGTTCAATTGCTCCTGTATCCAGATTCCTGACAATAATTCCTCTTGCTTTTCCGTCAATCACAACCAGGTCGAGCATTTCATGTCTTGAAAATAGTTGTACGCTTTTCTTCCCGACTTGTCGCATCAAAGCCTGATAAGCACCCAATAGCAATTGCTGTCCGGTTTGTCCTCTTGCATAGAAAGTACGGCTTACCTGAACGCCCCCAAAAGAACGGTTGTTGAGATAACCACCGTATTCTCTTCCAAAAGGAACACCCTGTGCAACCGCCTGGTCAATCAGGTTCAGTGAACATTCTGCCATTCGATATACATTAGCTTCCCGGGCCCTGAAATCTCCGCCTTTCAAGGTGTCAACAAACATTCTGTAGACGCTATCTCCATCATTTTTATAGTTTTTTGCAGCATTTACACCGCCTTGCGCTGCAACAGAATGCGCCCTTCTCGGGCTATCCTGAAAACAGAATGATTTTACATTATAACCCATTTCTCCCAATGAGGCAGCAATGGAACTCCCTGCCAGACCGGTTCCAACAACAATGACATCCAGTTTTTTTCGGTTAGCCGGATTTACAAGTTTTGCCGTTTTTTTATAGTTCTCCCATTTTTTTTCTAAAGGGCCTTCGGGTATTTTTGAATCTAAAACCATACTGTTTCAATTTAGCGGTAAGTGAAGAATATGTAAAAAGGCATTAATGCAAATCCTATACTGATGATAACAGAATAGGCGATACCAACTCTTTGGAACCATCTTACAAACTTCGGATGGTACAATCCCAAAGTTCTGGCGGCACTGTGAATTCCGTGAATCAAATGATAACATAAAGCAATCATCGAAATGGCATAAATAAGGACATACCACCATTCCTGGAAGACATTCACTACGATTATATATAAGTCTTTATTTCCATTGGCATCCAAAGGCGGATTTCCGAATTTGTAGACATACCAGAAATTCTGAAAGTGGATGACAAGGAAAATTAAAATCAGTGTGCCCAAAACGCCCATATTTCTGGAGTACCATTTGCTTGCTCTTCCCCGATTTTCCACTTGGTAGTTTCCGCCTGCTTTTTTGTTTTTTAAGGTAATGACCAAACCATCAATTGCGTGGAGGATAATGCTTGCATACAGTATATATGAAACTAATTTAATAAGGATATTTCCGGACAGAAAATGGGAATACGCATTAAATTGAAGATGCGCCTGTTCCTGTGGTAAAAATAGTTGGAGGTTTCCCAGGAAATGAATCAGGAGAAAGAAGCTTAGAAAAAGCCCTGTAAGACACATTAGCATTTTTCGAGATAAAGTTGAAAGCATACTTTTCAGTTTAGATTACTACTAACCAGGAATTAGTATCCAAAGTTCTCTGATGCCAATAAAGATAATCAATAAAAAAATACGATTTTTCAGACGTATGATTTTTTTACTTTTGATTAATTAAAATGATTAAAAATGTTGATCAGAGAGAAATTGTTTTTAAAGGAAACTATCTAAAAATGAAAAAACAAAATAACTGGTTAACATGCAGATTTAATATAAAGATTGAAATACATAGTTTAGTCAAAGCTTTAAAATTTTTATAAAGAATTTAAACTTACCTTTACCAATGGTAAAATGTTTGATTATAATATTTGCCTTTGATTTTTTAGACACAAGATCTAATGTGTTAGAAGTAATGGTTTAATTCAGAATGATTACGTAATTAAAAATGGACAATCATATACACGAACTCCTTTACCACTATAACGAAGATGGTTACGAAGGTTATGATTTAAGGGAAGTACAACTCCTTGAAAAAATAGATTTAGAAAGAGTTGAAAAATTAAAATTGCTTCTTCATAATGATGACAAATATATTGCTTATCAGGCAATGCTTATTTTACTTGCATGGTCAATACCGGATGGATTTAAACAACTGGATAGGTTTATTTCCGAAAAATGGGATGAAATAAAAAATTTTGAACCTCACAGACTATATAATCAGGATAATGTATATGATGTAATAACAGATGCATTATCTGTTGCAACATTAAAAGGAAAAAGTGAGCAAGAATTATATCCTTACATTAAATATTTTTTGAATATTTATGGGGATCATTTTTTTGAATCAAATCTAAAAGAATTCCTTCTAAAGAAAAATTGCAGACCGCTTTTACAAGAAATAGAACAAGCTATGCAAAGTGCTTTAAAAAATAAAAAATACTATCAGGCAAGTCAACTGTTTCCTGTTATTGTTCAGTATGACAAAGATGGCTTTAATAAGTTTATAGATATTTTTAATGACTTAATAAGTCAAGACGATAGAATTTCATATAATATAGAAGAAGCAAAAAAAATATTTAATAGACTATAGGAAAAAAGATTGGCATTATCGATAAAATGGAAAAACCAGCTAAATTGCTGTTTTATGGGCTTTAACTGGTTTGTGATTTATGTGTTTTTTATACCTTTTACTTGCCGATACAGAAATTCGCAAAAATATTCCCCAATAATTCATCATTAGTAACCTGGCCTGTAATCTCGCCAAAGTAATACAAAGCCTGTCGAATATCAATAGCCATCAAATCACTTGAAATACTGGATTGAAGCCCAAATTTTACTTTTTGTATTTCTTCCAACGCTTTTAATAACGAATCATAATGCCTTGTGTTAGTCACAATCGTTTCATTATTTCGCAAAGCACCCGTATTTACAAAAGAAAGAAGTTGGTTTTTTAAGGCTTCAATATTGGTGTTTTCTTTAGCTGAAATTAAAAGTATTTCTGGGATTTCTGATTTGAGATTTTGGATTTGAGATTCGGTTAGCGTATCAGCCTTGTTACCAATAATAATCAAAGGTTTTAAAGGAAACTGATTTCTTATTTTTTCAACCTCAATCTTTACATTATCTAACTTGTTGCTATCTGAAGTCTGAAATCTGAAATCTAAAATCCCCGAGCTGTCCAAAAGATAAACAATAACCTGTGCCTGTTCTATTTTTTCAAAAGTCTTTTTGATACCGATACTTTCTACGACATCTTTTGTTTCACGGATTCCGGCTGTATCAATAAATCTAAAGCTGATACCGTTAATGACCAACTCATCTTCAATCGTATCGCGGGTGGTTCCGGCAATCTCTGAAACGATGGCACGTTCTTCATTTAATAAGGCATTCAAAAGCGTAGATTTTCCCACGTTAGGTTCACCCACAATAGCTACCGGAATTCCGTTTTTGATAACATTACCCACGGCAAACGAATCAATAAGACGTTTCAATACAAACTCGATACGCTCCAATAAATCATAAAATTGCGTTCTATCGGCAAATTCAACATCCTCTTCAGCAAAATCCAATTCCAGTTCAATAAGAGAAGCAAAATTCAGCAGTTCTTCACGCAGTTTGGCAATTTCATTCGAAAAGCCACCTCTCATTTGCTGCATGGCGATTTGGTGCGAAGCCTCATTTTCTGAAGCAATCAAATCAGCTACAGCTTCCGCTTGTGAAAGGTCTAATTTACCATTGATAAAAGCCCTGAGCGTAAATTCTCCCGGTTCTGCCATTTTACATCCTTTACGTAACAATAGCTGTATAATCTGCTGCTGTATATAAGTCGAACCATGGCATGAAATCTCCACTACATTTTCACCTGTATAGGAATTTGGGCCTTTAAAAATAGAAAGCAATACCTGGTCATATACTTTCGTGCCGTCGATAATATGACCCAGATGAATGGTATGCGTCTTCTGTTTCAGGAGGTCTTTTCCTGAAACCGACTCAAACACGGAAGCCGCAATCGTCAAGGCGTCTTTTCCTGAAACCCTGATAATGGCAATGGCTCCGGCTCCGGATGGGGTAGCTAAGGCAACGATAGTATCTTGTGAAACCATAATATATTATTTTATGCAAAGATAGAGTAAAGTTGCCATAAGCAAAAACCACACGCCTATGTTAAATAAAAGCAAACTCGCCGCTGTGATTTTCCTGGGGTTGGACTTTTTTGTAACTTTATAGATACAAAACAACTGAAAAATGAAACGAATCCTTTTTCCAACCGACTTTTCCGAAATCGCAGACAACGCTTTTCTATATGCGCTGAAAATGGCAGATTCGCTGGAAGCAGAAATCATCCTGCTCCATACTTTTGATATGCCAATTATTGACGGTGCAGAAATCCCGATTAATTTTAAAGAAATGTACGATACTCTCGAAATACAGCAGATGTCACATTTCAAAGATTATATTCCGCATTTGAAACAGATTGCCGAGAAAAATGGAATGGGACACATACAGATGTCACACCTGCTCAAATCGGGCGACCTGACCTATGCCATGCAGGATGTGGTTCAGGAACACAATATAAATTTGGTGGTTATGGGCACGAGTGGTGTTTCCGGATGGTTCGATTCACTTTTTGGTTCGCAGACAGGCGAGGCCATTACTTCACTGACCGCTCCGGTATTAAGTATTCCGATTGAAGCGAAATACAAAAAAATCAAAACCATTGCCTTTACCAATTTATATAGGGAAAAGGATTTTGAAGCTTTGCAGCGTCTGGTTGAAATTGCCTTAAAATTTGGCGCTACCATAAAAAGCTTATACGTTAAAAAATCATTTACGTCACTTTCAGACGAAGATATAAAAGCATGGGAAGAAAGATGCAGTGCCTGGCCGGTACAGTTTTTTGTTATTCCTCATGATGATGTCAAGGAAACCATACAGGACTTTATCAATAACCAGCATATCGATTTGTTGACCATGCTTACAGAAAAAAGAGGGTTCTGGGAAGACCTTTTTACATCCAGCCTTACCCAGAAAATCTCCTATAAGATTGAAATACCAATGCTGGCACTTCACGAAAACGGCTTGTAAGGCACAATTATATACTCCTAAAACATTTAAAAATGGCTATTAAGACAATCAATCCCTATAACAATAAAGAAATCAAATCCTTTGAAGAGTTTTCCGAAGAAGCGGTGGAGAAGAAAATTGCTCAGGCAGATAAGACCTATCAGAAATGGAAAACCATTGCCATAAAACAACGGGCAGAACTTTTAATGAATGTTGCTTCCCTCTTCAGAAAAAGGAAGGAAGAACTGGCAAAGTTGATTACATTGGAAATGGGAAAACTAATTGCCCAAAGTGAAGCTGAAGTTGAAATGTGTGCTTCAGTCTATGAATATTATGCGAAAAATGCGGCTGATTACTTAGAAGATAAGCCCATAGAAATAAAAGACGGAAAAGCCTTTGTCCGATACACACCAATCGGGATTATACTGGCGGTTGAACCGTGGAATTATCCGTATAATCAGGTAGCCAGAGTTGCCGCGCCAAACATTATGGCTGGTAACGTAATCATGGTCAAACACGCTTCTAATGTACCGCAATGTGCCGCTGCTATTGAAGAAATTTTTAGGGAAGCTGGAGCAGATGAAGGAATCTATACCAATCTATTCCTTTCCAGTTCAAGAATTGCCAAGCTGGCAGAAGACCCAAGAATAGTTGGTTTGTCGCTTACAGGAAGTGAAAAGGCAGGGGCAAGTCTGGCAGAAGCCGCGGGAAAAAATTTGAAAAAATCAGTTTTGGAATTGGGTGGAAGTGACCCGTTTATCATTCTGGAAGATGCCGATTTGGACAAAGCGGTAAAAAGTGCAGTAAAAGGGCGATTCGGAAATATGGGACAGGCCTGTACTTCCTCAAAAAGAATTATAGCCGTTGGGAAAATTGCTGATGAATTTCTGGAAAGATTCAAAGAAAAAGTTACCGGACTAAAAGTAGGCGACCCTATGGAAAGAGATACGGAAGTAGGTCCTTTAAGTAGTGAGGAAGCAGCCCAAAAAATTGAAAAACAAGTAAATGATACCGTAAAGTCAGGAGCTAAAATTGTCTTAGGAGGCAAAAGAATTGATAGGGAAGGAGCTTTTTATGAACCGACTATACTAACAGATATAAAACCGGGCATGGTAGCCTACCATGAAGAGATTTTCGGACCTGTTGCATCTTTCTATAAAGTAAAAGACGAAAAAGAGGCCATAGCTTTGGCCAATGATTCTACTTTTGGTTTGGGTGGTTCTGTTTTCAGCAAAAATATAGACAAAGCTGTCGAAGTAGCAAGCCAGATTGAAACAGGAATGGTATTTATCAACGAACATGTGGCATCCCGCCCGGATCTGCCTTTTGGTGGAACCAAACGTTCAGGTTACGGACGTGAACTTTCTGAATTGGGAATTGAAGAATTTGTGAATAAGAAGCTCATTAGGATAAGTAATAAATAAGTTGCTAAGAGACTAAGGTTTTGAGGTGCTAAGTTTATACTTTTTAGTAGGTAAAAGGAATAAGTTATTGAAAGTGATTTTTATAGATGCTTATTTGGTGCTAAATCTCACAATAGCCACTATCGACTAACCATTATCAATTATCAACTATCAACTATTATCTAGACACTATCCACTTTCCACTAATCACTATCAACTAAAAAAAAGGCCGTAGCTCAGAGAGAGTCTACGGCATTTTTGGTATAAAGGGTTGGTTGTAGCTTATTCAGTACTGCTCAGGTCAGTAAATAATCCGATATACTTTCCGCTGAATGTTTGCCCATCTGTTCGGGTAAATTGGAAAGTCAAATCGATTTTGTTTTCAGATACAGAATTAATCGTAACCGTTTTTTCAGTAGCATTAAGTCCCGCTTCCGAGTTTTTCAGTAAAAAAGTACCGTCAACATAGGTATAATTCTCATCATCTGCATTCTGTACATAGGCACCGCCGGTTTGTATAGAATAATTAGGAATATCGGTTATAGTTCCGGCTTCCAGATTGACACCGTTGAAATCAAAATAAATTTTGCTGATATTGGATACTGCGGTTGAATCGTTCAGGTTTACATTCGAAAGTACAATAGAAATAGGACCCGGAGTGTCATCTACAATATTTTCGTCTGTGACAAAAGCGTTATTCAATACATGAAAGCCGCCATTAAAAGTAAAACCATTTTCACCTAATTTTCTTCCGTCATCGTCAGAACAGGAAACCAACAGGAACAATGCGAGAAAAGGAAATATTTTAATGATTGAGCGAGCCATTGAAAAGATTTTAGTTATTAAGCATTACTGGCATAACAAGCATCGTAACGGTTTCACCATCTTCCAGTCCGTCAACAGGAGTCAGGATTCCGGCTCTGTTTGGCAAGGACATTTCCAACATGATTTCGTCAGATTGAAGATTGGTCAGCATTTCAGTTAAAAAACGGGAATTGAATCCAATCTGCATGTCGTCACCCTGATAGTCGCAGGTCAAACGTTCTTCTGCCTTGTTTGAATAATCAATATCTTCTGCAGAAATATTCAATTCGGCACCGGCAATTTTTAAACGGATTTGGTGCGTTGTCTTATTAGAGAAAATAGCAACACGACGAACCGAACTCAGGAATTGTGAACGGTCAATCATCAGCTTATTTGGATTTTCTTTTGGAATTACAGCCTCATAATTTGGATATTTTCCGTCAATCAATCGGCAGGTCAAAACGTAGTTGTCAAAAGAAAACGTAGCATTGGAATCGTTATATTCAATTGTTACTTCAGCTTCGGAAGTTCCAAGGATATTTTTTAAGATAGTCAAAGGTTTCTTTGGCATGATAAAATCTGCTACTTGTGATGCTTTTACATCGGTTCTCGCATATTTTACCAATTTATGTGCATCAGTTGCCACAAACGTAAGTCCTTCCGGTGAGAATTGGAAAAATACTCCCGACATTACCGGACGTAAATCGTCGTTTCCGGCAGCAAAAATAGTTTTGCTTACCGCTGTAGCCAAAACTCCGGCAGGAACTATAGTTGAAGACGGGTCATCAAGATTTACAGATTTCGGGAATTCTTCACCTGGTGCGTATGCCAATGCATATTTACCGGAATTGGAACTGATTTCAATAGTACTGTTTTCCTCTACAGTAAAAGTAAGCGGTTGCTCCGGGAAAGTCTTTAAAATTTCCAAAAGCAGTTTTGCAGGAACAGCAACGCTTCCGGTACTTGTAGAATCAATTTCTAAAGTAGCAGACATGGTGGTTTCCAAATCGGATGCTGAAACGGTCAATTGTTTGTTATCCAACTCAAAAAGGAAATTATCCAGAATTGGCAAAGTATTGCTGCTATTGATAACGCTTCCTAAAACCTGCAGTTGTTTTAATAAGTAGGAACTCGATACTATAAACTTCATTTTCGTCTTTTATTTAATAAGGATTGTAAAACTACAAATATTTTACATTGCACAAATATATCTTAAACTAATTCTAAAACAAAACCAATTTATTAACATTATTTGCTATAAGCCCGCCTTCTAAGGTAGGTAAACACTAACCCGAAAATTGCGAGAATGAGGATTGGTAATCCAACAGTTAGGAATTGGGTAAAGGTATAATTGTCAGAAACTTTTTTCTCATCCAGCAATGCAAGCTCTACATTTTTACCTCTAATGTTGATAAGTCCCGTATCATCAAGCAAGTAGTTTACAGAATTCATCAGGAAATCTTTATTGCCATAAACCTGTTGTGTCCATTGATCAATTCCATTCATCAACGGCTTTTTATTGACATACGTATAATTAATAACATCACCATCAGCAATCACAATCATTTTGTTAGCTTTTCCTTCATCAAGTTCCTGATTCGCCTTAAATGGCTTCACACGGTTTTTAAAAGCAGAAGTAAATTTTCCTTCCAGCAATACCCCTAATGTTTGATTTCCTTTGGAATATTGGGCTTCATTCAGTTCATCCATAAACTGGTGCAGGCTGATTTCTACAGGAGTTCCTACCACCCTGGATTGAGGTGAACTTTTTAGGAGTACCGTTTTTTTGATATTGTTTTTTAAAGTATCAATCTGATTGGCAAACTCTAACTTAACCAGATTAACATTTTTATTTATTGGATGGTTTTCGGCCGATTTTACAATTGGGGAATACAGCCAGTCAATAGGGAAATCACCATTTTCAGAACGTGCCGTGATTGGTGTTGACAATAAATCCTCTACAAGATTATAGTTGATACGGATACCGTATTTAAAGAACATATCATCAAGATTCAATTCCACAGGAAGAGCCATAGCCGATTGTGATTCGTTTTGAAGGTTGTCAATATCCGCTGCAACCTTATCAATAAGCCAAAGCGTCTTGCCGCCATTCATGACATATTGGTCCAGAATGTATTTTTCAGAATCGGTAAAAGCCTCCGTTGGTTTGGCAATGATTGCGGCATCAAAATGAGCCAGATTCTGCATCGTCTTGTTTGGGTCATTGGCAAGCGAATCCAGATTGAATTCTCCAATCAGGTAATATTCTTTTAAGTTAAGGACAAAATCAGCCAGGTATTTGTCATTAAGTTCGCCGTTTCCTTTCATTACGGCAATCTTTTTCTTTTCTGTTACGGCCAGTTTTGTAAGCGCATCTGCAAAAGCAAATTCTAACAACTGTACTGATTTGCTGATATTCTCATCGGCATTATTACCAAAATTGTTAACCAGCAAAGGAACGCGAACCGACTTTGTACCATAATTGGCAATAGCCCACGGAAAAACCTGAATCATAGATTTCTTTCCGTTTTTATTGCTCTGTATATTGGTAGGAGTGAACCCAAGACCATTCAGTTCGGATACGAATTGTTCGGCCTTAGACTCATCGGCCAACGGGTCTGTGAAATTAAAAATGATGTTGGAGTTGTAAGCCCTGAATTCTTCCAGCATTTGTCTGGTTTCCCCTTCCAGGCGTTTGAATTCCGGTGGAAATTGCCCATCAAGGAATACGTCAATATAAAGAGGCTTGTCCACCTTTTTAATCATGTCAAGCGTACTTTTCGACAAGGTATAACGCTTATCTTTTGTAAGGTCGAAACGCTTAAAAAAGAAATTTCCGGCAATATTTGCTGCAATCAGTAAAATAATAACGATGCTGAGCTGCTTCAGGCTTTGTTTCTTAGACGCTTTCATTAGGATTTCAAAGATTTAAGTTTAAAAGCGGTAAGCGATAAGAACAATACCGTGATGCTTATGAAATAAATAATATCCCGCGTGTCCAGAACACCACGGCTCATACTTTTAAAATGATAATCCATACCTATAGAAGCTACTATAAGGTCAAAACTTTCGGCATAAGTTGAAATACCGTCAAAACCAAAGTAGAATACAAAGCATAAAAGCACTGAAAGGATAAAGGCTACAATTTGGTTTTCTGAAAGTGTTGAAGTAAAAATCCCGATAGCTGTATAGGAAGCAATCAGGAAAAGTAATCCGAAATAGGAACCCAAAGTACTTCCAAAATCCAAATTTCCTTCAGGATTTCCAAGATTGGAAACAACCAATACATATATAAGAGTAGGAATGATGGCTATTACAATTAATAAGAAAGCACCAAAGAATTTACCATTAATAATTTCCCAGATGCCTAATGGTTTGGTAAAAAGTAATTCAATAGTTCCCTGTTTTTTCTCATCCGAAAAGCTTCGCATTGTTACTGCCGGAATAAGGAAAATCAAAATCCAGGGTGCCAATGTAAAAAACGGGCTCAAATCGGCAAATCCGGAATTGGGAATGTTAAAATCGCCTTCAAAAACCCAAAGGAAAAGTCCGTTGAGCAGCAGAAAAATAGCAATCACCAAATAACCAATCGGCGAACCGAAAAAGGATTTGATTTCTCGTAGTAATATTGATTTCATTTATAATTGATTGTTGATAATGTATAGTGTATTGTTGATTTCAAATTTCTGATTTCTGATTTCTGCCATCTGTCATCTGCCTACAGCCTACAGCCTACAGCCTACAGCCTACAGCCTACAGCCTACCTGATAACGGGGCAAGTTACACCAAAAATCTTAAATCTTAAATCTCAAATCATAAATCCAAATTATTCAAGCGTCACAAGCTTATCCACGCTCCACGCTTCGGGCTTATCATTAAATAATTTTTTGGTAAACGTCCAGATATCGTCAAAAAGCGCCGACTTCCTGTAGTTTTCCAAATCTTCTTCTGTTTCCCAATAACTGTATGTGAAAAATACACACTTGTTATTTTTGTCCTGATACAATTCTAAGAAACGATTTCCGGGCGCATTTCGTATTTTTTCTTTCATCAATTCGAAATTTTCTAAAAAGGCAGGAATGTTTTCTTCGTGGAATGACAGTTTTACAATTCGTACAAACATAGTTTTATGATAGGTAAATTTGTGATTTATGATTTTAGATTTAAGATTTGTGATTTGTCTATTGCAGAAAGCCTACTGCTTACAGCCTAAAGCTTAAAGCCAAATATATAAAGCTAAATAAAATTAATACTTACGAAATCGCGGTACTTTAATCCCAACAGGCTGGAGGCGCCTCCAACAGAATTAGGATTGCTACGGTAGATTGCGATTTCTAAAAATCCCGCCTCATTGAAAATAGCCAACTCCTTTCCTTCATAAAATTTAATGGAATTCTGCTCAAAATTAACAATCGATGAATAATTAGGAAGAATGGTTCTTAATTTATAATTCTTAAAGCTGACTTCATATTTCCTGCCTTTTCCTATTTTAGTGAAAAGCTGCTTGGAAATATTAGTCACCACATTTCCAAAATGGTCAATATAGATAGCATAGCCTTTAATACTATTATTATCCTGACTAACCACAGCCTGCAATTCAGTGACTTCTTTTATTTTAGTAATCTCCTTTCCTATAACATTCAGCAATCCGCCTCGTGCTAAATGACAAGCCACAGTTACAAAAACGTCCATAGCCGTTGCATTGATTCCCAGTCGGTCGTGTATATTAATAGATACAATTTTCTGTGGAATGATTTTTTGAATCAAAAGGCTCAATATTCCATTGTCAGCACAGATAAAATACTGGTCGTTCCATTGCATTGCAATATGCTGCGTTTCGGGATGCAGTTCAGAATCTACGCCTATAATATGTACGGTTCCTTTTGGAAAGCTGGAATAAGAAGCACCAACAATATAACTGGCTTCAGAAACATTAAACAAATCAATTTCATGTGAAATGTCTACAATCCTCGCTTCAGGATATTCAGAATAAATTTTACCCTTTAAAGATCCGACAAAGTGGTCTTTGCATCCAAAATCGGTCGTAAGGGTAATTATTGACATAAAATTGTTTATAACATTAACGCCAAGGCGCCTAAATTTTTATTAAATTTGAGATATGCAAAGCTAACAAAATAGCCAGATAATTTTTAATTTAATACTATAGCTTTTGAACGAAAGAACAATCGAACTCGTAGATATTGCGCCAAAAGATTTTTGGGGCGCCCAAGATTCTCATCTTGAAACTATTAGGAAATACTACCCTAAACTAAAAATTGTTGCCAGAGGAACTACGATTAAAGCTTTTGGAGAAAAAGAAGTTTTAGATGAGTTTGAAAACCGCTTCCAGCGCCTGATGCTCCATTTTTCACGCTACAATAATATTGACGATAATGTTATTGAAAGAGTTATTGAGGGTGGTAGCCAACAGGTGGAAAGAATGGCAGACCATGACAAAATTCTGGTACATGGTGTAGGTGGAAAAATAATCAAGGCAATGACGCCAAACCAGCAGTTGCTTGTAGACACCGTAAACAAAAACGATATGGTCTTTGCTGTTGGTCCGGCCGGAACCGGAAAAACATATACCGGCGTGGCAATGGCTGTAAAAGCGTTAAAAGAGAAGCAGGTCAAAAGGATTATACTTACGCGTCCTGCGGTAGAAGCCGGAGAAAATCTGGGATTTCTTCCTGGTGATATGAAAGAAAAACTGGACCCGTATATGCAGCCGCTTTATGATGCCCTACGGGACATGCTGCCCAACGAAAAACTGGAAGACTATATCACAAAAGGAATCATACAAATAGCACCATTGGCTTTCATGCGTGGACGTACGCTTGATAATGCATTTGTTATTCTTGACGAGGCTCAGAATACAACACATTCACAAATGAAAATGTTCCTGACCCGTATGGGGAAAAATGCTAAATTCATGATAACGGGCGACCCGGGACAGGTTGATTTGCCAAGAAGGACAATTTCAGGATTAAAAGAAGCTTTACTGGTACTAAAAGATATTGACGGAATAGGAATCATCTATCTTGATGATAAGGATATTGTTCGTCACAGACTGGTTAAGAAAGTAATAGAAGCCTATAAAAAAATTGAAAACCACGATTGAGAATAGCAGTGTATAATTAAATTAAAGTATAACGCAACAGGTTGATGTTTTTGGTCTTACACCAGGCTAAAGCAGAAACATATAAAATAGTAAAAATAACCAGTTGTTTTAAAACAATTATTAAAATGACTAAGGCTCGGAAGTACTAATTAATAGGTATTATTTCGAGCCTTTTCTTTTGTGTATCTCTGCCAAACGAATTACTTTTGCATCTTTACAAACAACACAACAACCATAGAAATGAACAACACAATAACTACTACCAATTTTAATTTTCCGAAACAGAAATCTGTTTACAGAGGAAAAGTTCGTGAAGTGTATAATATTAATGACGAACTTTTGGTGATGATTGCTACTGACAGGCTTTCTGCTTTTGATGTGGTTTTACCCAAAGGAATCCCCTATAAAGGACAAATATTAAACCAGATTGCAACCCGATTCATGGAAATGACCTCACATCTTGTTCCGAATTGGCTCATTGCATCACCGGACCCAAACGTAGCCGTTGGCCATTTATGCGAACCGTTTAAAGTAGAAATGGTTATACGTGGTTACCTGTCAGGCCATGCTGCAAGAGAATACGCAGCCGGCAAAAGAGAAATCTGCGGTGTTGCAATGCCTGATGGGATGAAAGAAAATGATAAATTCCCGGAACCAATTATCACACCCACAACCAAGGCAGATAACGGAGAGCATGATGAGGATATTTCAAGAGAGGCAATTTTAGAAAAAGGAATCGTATCTGAAGAAGATTATGAAGTATTGGAAAACTATACAAAAGTGCTTTATAATAAAGGTACGCAGATTGCAGCCGACAGAGGTTTGATTCTGGTTGATACAAAATATGAATTTGGTAAAACAAAAGATGGAAAAATCGTTTTGATTGATGAAATCAATACACCGGATTCTTCAAGATATTTTTATAAAGAAGGTTATGAAGAAAGACAGGAGAGAGGAGAATCCCAAAAACAGCTGTCAAAAGAATTCGTTAGACAATGGCTTATTGCCAATGGCTTTCAAGGTAAGGAAGGACAGCAGATTCCGGAAATGACAGAAGAATATGTAGAATCAGTTTCTGAAAGATACATTGAATTGTATGAAAACATTTTAGGAGAACAGTTTTTTAAAGCCGATATCTCCAATATTCATGAGCGCATCGAAAAAAATGTGCTTGAATTTCTGAATAAATAATCTAACACAATCATAATTATCTGATAACCACACTCTGCGTGGTTTTTTTGTTCTTTGTAGTGTGAAAGTAACAGGGAGCATAAAACGCTAAATGTTAAAGTTATGTTAGAAAAATAAAATACTGTAACAAAAGAAAAAAACAGTCGTCTATTAAGTAACAATCAAATCAAAAAATAATTTAAAACACAATCATCATGAAAAAATCAATCGTTTACTTAGGAATTGCATTACTTGCATTTGGAAATGTTGCTATTGCAGCTAACACTAATTCCCTAACAGAAAACACTGTTGTTGTAAAAGCTAAAAACGTAAGTCCTTTATGTCAGGCTATTGCTAAAGGAGATGTTGAAACTGTAAAAAGAATGATAGAATTTGGTACAGATGTCAATGCTACTTCAAATGGAATGACACCATTAATGTTTGCTGCACGCTACAATAAGGTAGAAATCGTAAAATTACTTTTGGAAAGCGGAGCGAAGGTAAACACAAAAGATGAAAAAGGATTTACAGCATTAAAACATGCTGAGCTATCAAATGCTACTGAAGCAGCTGAACTTATAAAAGCGCATAAAAAAGCATAAGAAATCATCAATCAAAATAAAGTCCCGTTATCTCATCAATAACGGGACTTTTGTTTTATACCTAAATATTATATAAAGGTGTTATTTACCAAAGTAGGTAAACGTTTCTTCGTTTTTAATTTTAAGCAAAGATTCGTAAATCAGTTTTATCACATTTTCTACATCATCACGATGAACCATTTCAACTGTTGTATGCATATAACGAAGAGGCAAAGAGATTAATGCCGAAGCAACACCACCATTACTGTAGGCAAAAGCGTCCGTATCGGTTCCTGTAACTCTTGAAGAAGCCAATCTCTGGAACGGGATTTTCTTTTCTTCTGCCGTATCCAGGATTAATTCCCTAAGATTGTTTTGAACGGCAGGCGCATAAGTAACAACCGGTCCTTTACCAATTTGAGTATCACCTTCAATTTTTTTATCAATCATTGGTGTGGTCGAATCATGGCAAACATCCGTAACTATGGCAACATTAGGCCTGATGGTTTTGGTAATCATTTCAGCACCGCGCAAGCCTACTTCTTCCTGAACGGAATTGGTAATATACAATCCAAAAGGCAGTTTCTTTTTATTCTCGTGAAGCAGTCGGGCAACTTCAGCAATCATAAAACCGCCAATTCGGTTGTCGATAGCCCTGCAAACGAATTTGTTTTCATTCAGAACCATGAAATCGTCCGGATAAGTAATAACACAGCCAACATGAACGCCAAGTTTTTCAACCTCTTCTTTTGTTTCGCAACCACAATCAATAAAAATATTATCAATTCTGGCGCCTTCTTCCTTACCACGATTTCGGGTATGGATAGCCGGCCAACCAAAAACACCTTTTACAATTCCATTTTTGGTATGAATATTGACGCGTTTTGAAGGAGCAATCATGTGGTCCGAACCGCCATTTCTGATTACATAAATTAAACCGTTTTCAGTAATATAATTGACATACCACGAAATCTCATCGGCATGTCCCTCGATAACGACCTTATAGTTCGCTTCAGGGTTGATGACACCAACAGCAGTTCCGTAGGTATCCGTAATAAAAGTATCGACGTATGGTTTTAGATAGTCCATCCAGATTTTTTGGCCTCCGGATTCATATCCGGTAGGTGACGCATTGTTCAGATAGTTTTCCAGAAAATCAAGTGAAGACTTTTTGAGTATAGATTTTGATGCCATATGATTATTTTTTGGCTAAAATATAAATTTGAAATTACAGTTATCCATATATTATATAATTTTACATAACAAATCAAACTTAATGAAAACTATAAACTATTTCTTTTTACTCTTCCTTTTATCTAATACATTAAATGCACAGGTAGATAAAAATGACGAGTACCTGAATCAGCCGGATACAATTAAGGTAGTCCAGCTGGATGAAGTACTCATATTAAAAGGAGAGATTGATGAAGAAAGTAAAAAGAATTTCCTGATTTTGCAAAGAAGAGTACAACGCGTATATCCTTATGCAAAGGCTACAGCCGAAAGGTTGGTTGCGTTAGAAAAGGGAATGGCTAAACTAAAGACCGAAAAAGAAAAGAAGAAGTACTTTAAGATTGTAGAAAAATATCTCGTGAATGAATTCGAAGGACAGCTGAAGAAATTGTCCAGTAGAGATGGGCAAATTCTCGTAAAGTTAATCCATAGGCAAACGGGGTCTACCACTTTTGATTTAATTAAGGAGCAAAAAAGCGGATGGAAGGCATTTTGGGCCAATAAGACCGCTCGCGTTTTTAGTATAAACTTAAAAGCACAATACAATCCGTATAATGTACCGGAAGATTTTCTAATTGAAACCATATTGGTAAGGGCTTTTGAAGAAGGCAGACTCCCGAAACAAAACCCGGGTATCAATATCAATTACCAGGAATTAGCTAAATCATGGAATGAAAAAGTAGCAAAATCGAAAACATAATAGGGTTTTTATAGCCCAAACAGAAGAAGGTAGTCTCGAAAGGCTACCTTTTTTATTGCTTTTGATGGAGTTGAAACATATTTTGCCTGTATTACCTATATATATGTATATAAATTTTACTTGATTTTCTGTTAGAAATAACCCTGCTTACAATTCCTCATCCCTGTTTTCCCGGTTTCTGTGAACCCGCCTGAGAAAAGTCTAAAAAAAAGTTCGTCTATAGGCTTCTGTTTTCCAGCGTCTTGCAAAAAAGTTTGAAAAAAAGTTACCAAAAAACTTGCAAAACGAATAAAAGGTGCTA